>JAVFAR010000081.1:0-12239 GCA_034002365.1 Trichloromonas sp. | reverse complement strand
TCACTAGCTCATCCGGTAGGACCGGCCGTTGTCGCAGACATCGGCGTTGCAGTCCAGACGCTTGCACGGAAACGACGAGCATCTATCCGGGAACGGGCAGTGCCCTTTCGGGTGATCCATGATTGACCTCACGGCCTCGGGGCATTTCTTCGCCCACTTCCGCACGATTGTCAGTTCCTCTTCATCGGTCAGAATGACATCAATGTTCCGTCTAATCGGCATTCTCGTCTCCTATCCGCGCCATAACCAGGCGCTCAAACGTGACTGCTGACGCAGCCCCTTAGCTTAGTCGTTAGGGTGATTCGAGCTTTCGGATTTTCACGAAAAGCTCCAACCACGAAAAAACTATCGGAGGTGGCCGGCGGGCGTTTTTCGTCCCCTCAGCTTCCCATCCCTGCCAGGTCGCGTAAGGGGTTCCGGTCAGCCGCGCAGCTTCGGCCATGGACACGCCCGCCTTTCGGCGGGCGTCTCTCAATTGTTGGCCGGTCATCCTACCACCTCATAGACCGGCTCGATCCCATCCTCATCCGGCCCTTGGTATTTCCCGCCCTGCCAGTAGTATTCATCCTGATACCCGGCCGGGGCGTCGATCTGGTCATTTCCTTTTTTCCAGCCGATCAACCGCAGTTCCAGGTGAATCAAGCTCGGATCTTCCTTGGCAATTTCGCGGGCTTCTTCCGCCGTCAGACCGGTGCGGGCTTCTTCGGTCGGGTCGGTGTGCTTGCTCAGGGTCAGGCCGTTGACTTCCGCGTACTTGATGGCTTCGGTTCCGGTCAGCTTTTTCATGTTATCCTCCTGGCTTGGGTTGTTTTGCCGTCCTCTTGATTATGATTATACATGCATTGCCGGTGATTGCAAGAAGAAAAACACATGCAATGCCTTTTTTTTCGAGGGCGGCGCAAAATCACCCTAACCCGGCGGTCAAGCGGATCGGCGCAAAAGGCCGCGCCTCACCGCCTACCTTGATCGTTAGCAAGCCAAAGGGGCGGGCATCGCGAATCCAGCCGCCGCCTTGTGGCCTCCGCCCCCATGCTCTCGGCAGAATTCGGCCACGTCGAAATCTCCCCGCGAGCGCAGCGAATAGCTCCGCTGGCCGTCTCCCCGGTCGCAGTACATCACCGCAAACGGCGCGTTGGGGTAAGCTTTCAGAAGATCGTGCCCGACCTCGGATATGTTTGCCGAGCAGTTGACCACCGGGACAGTGTGCCCGAAGAAGTCCATCACCCGCGCATCGCGAAAAGCTGTCTTGATCTGGTTGTCCCGGAAAGCCTTGATCGCCTTTCCGGCCTCGACGGCGGTCGGCAGGTCGAAGCGGTCCCACACCTCAAAATCCCACGGCAGCGATGCAATGTAGAGGTTAACCTCCTCCGAGTACGGCAGCTCGAATTTCCACAGGTCGCGGTCCTGCACATAGCGGAGGAGCGGCGGCACAGGCTGAAAGGGTTTGCCGTGCTCCCACGCCAGAACGGCCCCGCTCTTGTTCATATCGAACTCGGCGAACATCAGCCCGGCCAGTTCCTTTTCCGCTGTCTTGTGGTGGTCTATGACCACGATGGAGCCAACCCCGAATCTGCGGGCCAGCGCCAGGGTGGTCTCCCGGTCATACGAGAAATCCACGATATAAAGACAGTCCGTTTCCTCCGGCAGTTCCGGCACAGGTTGCCCGTACTGCACAGGAATAAACTTGGCCTCCTGGTCAAACGTCTTCCAGAGGGCGTAGGCTGCACCGAATCCATCGGCGTCGGCATGATGCAAAACGGTAATCATCTGAAATTGCTCCTTTCTACAAAGGCTTTGCTAACAAAACGGTCAACCGGATTCGCTCACTGCGTTCGCTCTCCGGTTACCTTCATCGTTATCTCAAAACGATCTTCTCATACTCAATGCTGCCCAGTTTGCCTTCGGCATTGACGTTGATGACCATCCGGCAGCTGGGGAAAATTAGGCCATGCCGGGTGAGGGCCTGGATAATATCGCGCTTTTCTTCGTCGGTGAGCTTGGCCAGGCCGAGACGGTTGGTCATGGGGGCTCCTGTTGGGTGGTTACGGTCATAGGCGCAGCATGCTGCGCCCCTACGGTTAAAAATTCGGCTCGATTTCGGCTTTTTTGGCCATGAACTGCGGATCGTTTTTTACCCGACTGTGCAGCAACTGGTAAGCATCGCTTACCAGTTCGAGGGCTTCGAGCATGGCACAGCGGTCTTCGTAGATTTCGCGGAAATGGTCCATATGGCTCTGGTTGATACGGCTTAGCGTCCGTTCGGCCGTTTCCAGCCGGATTTCAAGTTTGCGCATGGCGCGGCGTTCCTTTGCGGTCATCAGGCCACCAGGTCTAGGGGTGAGCGAACACCGGCTCCGTGGCCGGTGACGTGGGTGTAAATCTGCGTGGTGCGCACGTCGGCATGACCGAGCAGCTCTTGCAGGGTGCGAATGTCGGTCCCCGTCTCCAGCAGATGCGTGGCGAAGGAGTGCCGGAAGGTGTGGCATCCGGCGTGCTTGGCGATACCGGCGCGGCGGATGGCTGTCTTGACCGCCTTTTGCAAGGCCGAGGGGTGCAGATGGTGGCGCAGCAGCGGAGATTGCGGGTTGCGCGGATCGCGGGCCGGTTGCGATGCGGGGAAAACGTACTGCCAGCCCCACTGGAGCGGAGCCTGGGGATATTTCCGCGCCAGCGCCGGCGGCATGCTAGCCCCGATTCCGGCGGCAAAATCCCGGTCATGCAGCAGCCGGCGCCGCTCTAGATGTTGCTGCAACGCCAGCACCAGCGAGGATGGCAGGCAGGTGACGCGGTCTTTGTCGCCTTTGCCGCAGCGGATCGTCAGCGATTGCCGGTCGAAATCCACATCCTTGACCCGCAGCCGCAACACCTCGGACAATCGCAGCCCGGAACCATACAGCAGCGACGCCATGAGCCACGCGCCATCCGAAAGCTGCTCCAGAACTCGCCGCACTTCGGAGACGGTGAACACGGCCGGCAGCCGCTTTGACCGCTTGGCGCGGATAGCGTCGATGTTTCCGAGCGACTGGCCGAGGACTTCACCATAGAGGAACACCAGAGCGTTCATGGCCTGATTCTGGGTGCTGGCACTGACCCGCTTCTGCGTCGCCAGCCAGGTCAGAAACGCGGTGACTTCTTCGGCGCCCGAAAGCGCCGTCCCGCCGGCCACCCGGGCGGCATGAAAGGAGATATACCGGCGCGCCCATCCGACATAGGTTTTCTCGGTGGCCAGGCTGTAATGTTTCAGGCGTATTTTCTCGCGCAATTTGTCGACGATTTCGCCTGTTTTCATGGCTTTATCTCCTTTCGTTTGAGTGATACCCCGCCGGTTGGGCGGGGTAATGATGGTTATAATCCTAAATGTCCCTGCGCCTGTGATGCCTCTATTCTTTTGCAGGCAATGTCAAAATATCGCCGGTCAATCTCTATGCCGATGAAGTGTTTTTGCAGTGCCATTGCCGCCACCCCCGTTGAACCAGAACCCATGAAAGGGTCGCAGACAGTAGAAGGGTTGCCGACCTGCTGGATGCACCATTGCATGACAATCACGGGCTTTTGCGTCGGATGCGAATTGATGAACACTCGATCCTCTTTGCTCTTTGGTGCAAAGCCTCGCTCATTCCCGCAAGCATACCGAATGCGCCGCGCTGCATTGTTCCGGGAAGTCCACGCCATCTCAAAATCAGAAGTCGAAAAGCCTTCAAGCCCTTTATCCCACACCAGCCAGCCCATTGAAGGCGGCAGAATGTCGGCAAAGTAGTTGCCGCCCCAGAAAAGAGACACGCCCGACATTTCCCGCATCAGGTCAAAATACGTTTTGTCAGGCCGTTCCATGTCAAAGCCTTTAGCAACCTCTGACTTGTGCTTCCAAGTGCTCTTAGCACCGCCTCCGCCTCCGTTGTGCTTGTTTCCGAGGCCATACGGCGGGTCAGTTATCACAGCATCGACCTTGCCAAGCGTCGGCAGGATTTCAAGGCAGTCACCCAGATAAAGTTCAGCATTTCCGATTACGACTTTTTCCACGATTTTTCCTTTATGCGGTGGTACGGATTATAACCAAACGGTCAAGCGGATCGCTTCGCTCACCGCACACCTCAATCGTTAAGGGCCTCCCGGGCAGCTCAGCAGCGCGAAGGCTGCCGCAGCTTGCAGGGGCACCTGTCCATTCCCGAGCGCCTTCACCGCACCCGGAACCAAGTCATCGGCCACCCCATAAACCAGGCGGCCCACATCGGGTTCAGCTTCAAACCACGTCGCTTTTCTGGCGGCAGTTGTTTCCCCAAGTGCCATGTCAGCGGGTCCCCGCTGGTGGGTGCTCTTCGTGGCGGCTGCGATCCGGCCACAGTCCGGGCGTCTCGGGCGCACAGGGTCGGCAGTTTCTTCAGCGCCGTTATCAAGCCATCGCCACTCGTCGGCGAGGCTCCCTTTCTGTTCCAGTTGCCGCAGACCGTCAGCGTTGGCAGCAAGAAGCCACCATCTTTCCCGGTCGTGCCATGCTCCAACATCAGACGCGGCAAGAATTCCGTCGCGCCAAGCGTATCCCCTCGAAACGAGTTCGGCAATGACGACATGGCGGCCCCTTGTTCTGATTCGGGGGCTGTTTTCGAGGAAGACGAACATGGGCTCAATAGCGTCAACTGCTCGAAAGACCTCGCTGACAAGGCCGCTTCTCGCTCCCGTGATGCCCTCGCCTTTGCCTGCTGCGCTAATATCCTGGCAAGGGAACCCCGCTGCGAGGCAATCCACCCGTCCCTTCCAGGGGGATGGATCGAACAGCCGAACGTCTCCTTCGTACACCCGCAAACCGGGGAACCATCCGTCTGCGGCCCGGTTGCGGAGGGTTTGACAGCAGTTCGGGTCCCACTCGACGGCAAAGGCGGGTCGGTGTCCCAAAATGAGGTCTGCAAGTAAGCCACCGCCTCCTCCTGCGAATAAATGCCCAGTTTTCAGCATTGTGCTCATCGGCCCTTAACCAATCGTTCGAGGCGGACCGCCAAAATACGGCGGCCCCTCAACTCAGTCGTTACTGCTTCACCGCCGCCCCGGCCTCTTCCTCCAGAAACGCCAGGGCCGCATTGAGGGCGCCCCAGGCGAGGGGGTACATGGACGGGTCGAGGTCTTGGCCGGCGGAGATGGTGCGGAGGGATTTTTCAATGGTCTGGATCTCCCGGAGCGCGCGGCTGTGGGGTTGCAGGTTGGTTTCCATGTTGACGATGGTGGCGCCGATCAGCGTGAGCAGAAATGCGTTGGCCAGCTCGGCATCGATCTCGACCCGCCGTTCGGCGAGGGGGCGATAGGTGACGCGACCGGAGGGCGAGGTGTGTTTTTCGTAGAGGTAGGGCATGAGGTTTCTCCTTTTCCATCGAATTTAATAATGTTCTTCTTCATCCACCTCAACCCGCCGATAATGCGCGCCCATGAATCGCAGGGTGGGCCAGTCGGCGAGCTTTGTGGGGAGGATGCCGCCCTGCGCCCGATAGAGGGCGGCAGGGTCGACGGCGGTTTTGATGCAGCTTTTGCAGCTTGGTTTCGTGTTTGGCCGGCAGAGGTGTGCCGGACAGTTCGGGGCGGTGGCCACTAAATCCCCGCACCCGGCCCGTAATACCCCCGCGCGCGGTTTTTTTCTTCAACCAGAGCGAAGGTGCAGGGAACCAGATCGCCGCGTTTGTCGAGAATGCGGAATGTGGTTTCGAGGCTGTGGTAGGCGTCGACCAGCTCTTCGAGCAGGCGCTGGCAGATGGCGCCCATCATGTCGCCATGCTTTTGGGCATGGTCGATGGCTTGCATGACCTCTTCGATCTCGCGAACCTCGCTCATAAAGTGCTCGACCTGCTCCAGAAAATCATTTCGATCGACCCAAACCGTCTGCGGGAAGTTGTACTCGATAAACGGCGCGGAACCGGCCGCCGTATTTGCCCCAGAATCGATTTTCTTTTCGTCCCCTTGGTTCATGCCTTCCTCCATCTCAAAAGTGTTTACACCCTAAAACCTCGGCCTCTCCGAAGATGGCTTTGACCCTCAGCACATCCTCGGCATTGCGCGGGTCGATCTTTTCCAACTCCTTCGCGCCGACGACCGCGACCCCGGGATGTTCGGCGACCATCTTCCGCCATGCCCCGCGCGTTTCGACGACGATATAATCTTGAGCCCCGGCGCTCTTGCCGAAAACGGCAACCCCCTCCCCCCCTGCGGAAGCATTCAGCGGCAATGCTTGCCCGTCCTGGCCTTTTCCGGCGGTTTCCTGGGCGACGATGGGGGGAATCAGTCCGGACTCGATCCAGGGGCCGAGACTGCCACCGGCGCGGACGTAATCGCCGGGGTCTTTGGCGTCTGGGACGATCCAGGCACGGGCCTGCCGGTAGGTCTCACGCCATTTCTGAATGGCCTTTGCCCCTGGGCCGGGCTGTCCGTCGCGGCCTTCGTCGGCGTCAAGCGCCACCAGGATCGTTGGAGCGGCGGAGACCAGGCGCTGGAGGGCAAGGGAGAGTCCGGCGCTGACGGTGCCGAGGGCGATGACATGCACGTCGGGGTGGGCCGAGGCGCAGGCGATGGCGTCGAGCTCGGCTTCGACGATGACGACACCCCGACTTTTGCCGGTAGGGGCGATGTGCATGAGGTCGGAACCGCTGCCGTCTATCCAAACGTATTTGAGATCGGGCTTGAAGCGGGCGCGGTCTTCGTCGCGCCGGCGGATCTTGATCCGGTGGACGGCGCCGGCCACGATGGTGGGGATGATCAGCCCGGCCGGGAGCCACAGGTTGGGCTTGTCGGTGACCGGAAGGCCGATGGCGCGGCGGTCAACCCGGGTGCTTTCGGGGTTCCAGCCGAGGCGCGCGCGGCAGGCGGCGGGCCAGGTGATGCCCCGCTGTTGCAGATCGTTGATGGCGCGGGCGTTGCCGGCCAGCTCGTCGTGGCATTTGCCGACGAAGCTTTCAGCCCAGGCGGCCCAGGTGGTAACCGGCTGCCGGACGGTGGCGGTCGGCAGGGCTGGGGCGTGGCGCTTGATCTGGGGCCGGACGATGGCGGCGGCGCGGGTGGCCTTGCCGGAGCCGTCGCCGAGGCGGCAGGTTCCCCGGGCGGGGCAGGTGGTGTGCTCACAGGCTTTGCCGGCGGCCTCGTGGGCTTCGGGACAACTCAGCCCTTCCATCTGGCGCAGCCAGGTGATGTAGTCGCCTTTGAAGTCGCAGGAATAACATTTGAATCCGCCATCGAGCCTCATCACAAACTTGTCAGACTTGGCCGACCCGCCACACTTGGGGCAGGGGCCGGAGTACCGGTCGTTGTGGCGGTGCAGGTTGTGCCTGGCGGCGATGTCGACGACGTTGGGCATGGTCAATTCCATTCAGGAGGCGGTGCCATGACTTAAATCCTCAAGTCATGGCTGGTCATGGTCTAAGTCTTGGGTCTAAGTTGTTGATTTTATAATCAGTATTTATCTTGTCATGACATAATGACTAAATAATCATATATACGCGCGTAAGAAAAACATGGTTCCCTGCTTAAAAATGAGGCGCGCACGTTACGCGCACATGCGTACGCGTGGAAATTAAGTCATTTAGTCATGGCAGAGCGTTTTCCACCTGTGTTTTCAATCCTTTAAGGCCATGACTTGCGCCAAGACCAGACATGACTTGAGGATTTGTGATCATGGTCATCGCTTTTTTAGCCATTCGTCGACGTCTTCTTCGATGGAAATAGACAGGGTGTGACCGAAAATCCAGGTCTTCCCTCCCTGCTTTTCGACTTTGATGCCCCGCTCGCGAATGGCGGCGTTGATGCCCTTCATAGATGGCACCCGCTGCTCGCGTCCGTCCATGTTCATCGCCCACCACCAGCGGAAGGCGTCATACATCCGCGTGCAGCTCATCCGGCAGTCGGGATTGTCGGCCCAGCCGGTGAGGCAATCGTCGATGAACTGCCCGACGTAATCTTCGTCTTTAGCCAGGTTGCGAACGCCATCCAGGATGGATTTGGGCGGCTTGAGGCCGATTTCCTGCCATTCGCGGCAGCCTTCGACCAGCCAGCGGAGAATTCCTGGCTTGATCTTGCGCAGGCGATCCTTGAGAAACGGGTCTTTCTTGCGGAATCGATCCGCAAAAAGGGGCGTTTTTTTGGCCTCGGCTTCGGGATCGTCGACGTACATCCAGGGGAATTCAACTTTGAGCAGGCGCTGGATGAGGGCGAAATCTTTGGTCAGTCCGATGGGGACGTGGTTGGTGTGCAGAAACAGGGTGTGGCTGGGCTTGAAGACGATTTCTTGCTTGAAAAGCGGCCGGCAGTTGATGCGGTCTTCGCCGGTCAGGCTCTTGATGGCGCTGGCGTCGATCTTTTGGCCCTTGTTGGTCTCGGCGCCGACGATGATGCGCTTGCCGAGCAGGCTGTATTTGTGTTCGCTGGCGGCGCTGGGGCTTTGCTCGTTGCGCTGCTCGATGAGCATGGCGCGGCTGATTTCGTGATAGTAGGGGCCGAGGATGTCGCCGATCAGGTCGAACAGGGTGCCTTTGCCGTTGCGGCCTGGGCCGGTGAAGACCCAGATGTACTGTTCGAAGCTGTGGCCAGTGATGGCGTAGCCGAAGGAGCGCTTGAGGAACGCGGCGACCTCTTTGCAGTCGCAGATCTCTTCAACCACGTCGAGCCATTCTTCGTAATCGGCGCGGGGGTCGTATTCAACCTGGATGGTGCGGGTCAGCAGATCTTCCGGGCGGCCCTGGATGAGGGCGCCGGTTTTGAGGTCGATGACGCCGTTGGCGCAGGGGAGCAACCACGGCTGGTTGTCGAAGTCGGACTCGCGGACGGCCATTTCCGGCGCGACGATGGGGGCCCAATCGAGGGCTTTGGCAACGCCGGAGGTGCTGCGCAGGCGTTTGGCGCGGTCGGAGTAGTCGGAACGGAGGCGGAGCAGGCGCTGTTCGGGATGGCCTTTGCTGATGCCCTTCTCGCGGATCTCGTCGGCGAGGCTGCGCGCCTGGGTCTCGTACTGGACGGCGCAGGCTTCTACGGCCTCCTTGGCGCGCCGGAATTCGTCGCGCTCCCAGACGCTGCCGGTCCAGACGTACCACTCGCCATCCTTGGGCGTGACGTTGTACAAAAACCTGCCCCGGTGGATGGTGGCGTACATGCAGCCGTCACCGCGCTCGTTGTTGTCGAGGCATTGGCGCACGAATTTCGGATCGAGCACCGTCAACCGGTCGGTCGTGGTCATCAGCTCGGCGGCGCGTCGCTGGACCCGTCGGGCAATCTCCGAGAGGTCGGCGTCAAGCGGCTGCGGGGCGTCTGTATCGTCTACCATATCTGTAACGGCTTCCGTAAGTATTCAAAATGGCAGCGAAAATGCATTGCTGCATCCAGAAACGAAAAATACGAATGGACTCGATATCCGGGCGCTTGCTGCCCGTATCCGGACCACTCCCTGGAAGGACCCATCATTTCCCGAGTCTTGCGAAGTGATGATTGAACCGGCGGTGCATGATGCTGTCCGCTGTCGCTTGCAGCCTAGTCATCACTCGCTCTTGAGCGAACATCGAAGCAATCGTAATCGAGGCCTTATTGATCAGGCTTCCACGGTTGGCGTTGCGGCGCTGGAAGACCTGCAACGCGCCACCTCCATCCTCATTTCCACGACGGCCACGACCCATGAACGCATGAGGCAGCAACGTCGTCTTGCCACGGAAGATCCGCACCGAGACGCCCGTGTTCTTCGCCATCCTCTTGCCCACCTTCGACACCTTCGCCGTCGTCGACCGGCTGCGGCCTGCCACGTTGCGCACCCACTTCGCCCCGAAGTTCGTCAATCCAATCGGACGCCCCTGAGCACGGATGATTGCCTCCATCTCGGAGAACGAAGCCATGCGGATATTCTTTACCTCACGATCGACACGCTCACGGCCCAGGTTGAAAACCTCCCGGATCGCCCGAGACGCTTCCGTCCTCACACCACGAGCCGTATCATTCACCGCATAGATTGCAGCCTTCCGCACCAGATCCGGAGCCAAAGCAGCATCAACCTTGCTGATCCCCTCAAGCCTAATCGTAAGCATCTACCTGCGCCCTCCCACAAAAGGGGTGACCGGGGAAACGCCCTCAATTCCGCGAAACCACGCGGATTCAAAAAACGGACAATCCCGCAGTTCCCGGCCATTCGCAGCAGCCCGCCAAGCAGCTTCATGCATCCTCGGCATCAACTCGCACTTCATGCTTTTTTTGCACCCGTTACAGCAGATGTACATGGCCACCTCCTCGCCACTTGCAGCAGCGTCAAATAGCCCAACAGGTCAAGCTCCGTATCCTCGCCACAATCCGCACCACGCAGCAGGCGAGACAACTTGTCATCGATCCTCACCCGAAGCTGCTCCACCGGGTCCGCCTTCGAGAACACCCGCACAGGCTCCAGGGCGCTATTGCCATAAGCCCTGTTCTTCGCGATCAAGAACTTCCGAAGATCAGCAAGCGTCGCGTCCAGCAGCGCCGGAAAATCCGCAGCATCACAATCCACAACAGCCACCACCGGATTCTCAACAACAGCCACCACCGGATTCTCAACAACAGCCACCACGCTCTCATCGGCCACCTCATCGATCACCACTTCATCAACCTTCCTCTCGGCAGCCCTCTCCGCGTCCCGCTCGGCCCGATAACACACCGAGCACAATCCACGCGCCGGCAGGCTCACCCGCTTCTTCCCGCACTTCTTACAATTCCCAATCGTCGACATCCTAACTCGCTCCTCCCATTCCTTAATCGGCATCGTTGCCAGGCTGTTACCGCAGATCAGGCAATAGATTTCAACCTCATGCCCGTCCGTCGTGTAAACGTGCCGGAACTCCAGGGATGCCCCACGCGCCCCGCACTTACGGCAAACGCCGACTACTTCGCCCACGCCATCACCTCAGCGCGGTTGACCCCGCTGGTCATGTCCGCCGAAGTCCGCAGGTCAGACGACCCGGCCAACCCGTAAACAATCAAGGCAATCAACCAAACGATCACCCACAGACAAAGCCCTTCCCCCTTGCTCATCCCAGCCTCCTATCCCAAAAACCACCACATCAGAAACTTGATAAAACCCGCCCAGAAGAGAAACGAAGCGCCAAGCAACCCAAGCCACACCCAACCCCGCTCACTCATCCCCGCCCCCGTCTCATCGCCTCAAACCACATCGGACGAGGCGCTTCATTCTTCGTGCAGATCGGCGGCGAACACTCACCCGCCACTTCCGAAAACTCCGGATCACTCGGGCGGATGATCTTCACGCCGAAGCAATCCAAATCCCTCTGCTCCACTCGAATCTTCATCACGACTCCCTTTCATTTCGGGTAAAAAACCCACGGGGCCAGGAGGTGTAGCCCCGGGGCAAGCCCGTTGTTGGGGACGGGTGGGCAAGACCCGCGGCTAACTCTTTCTTTCCCGTCTCTTCCGCTCCAGTTCGGCGGCGCGATCCATCGCCTCCTGCCGGCGGCGCGAAACCGACGGCGGAAACTCCACCGGCGAAACCTCCCGGCCCGTCTCGACCTGGGCCAGCAGACGAGCAAGCAACTCATTCGTCCGGCGCTGTTCCGCGATAAGAAGGGCAAGCTCACTCATCAGCAATCCCCGTAAAGTTCCAGATAGCGCAACGAAACCGCGTTGCAGATCTCCGCAACCTGACCCAAAGTCATATCCAAAGGATTCACAACCCCACGGCGCTGACACTCCGAAATAAACATGATGAAAGCGGCGCTGTTCATCGATGCAACAGCCTCAGCGGCCTCCAGCGAAGTCAGATACTCATGGGCGACCTCATCAATCGTTCTCATCACGCCCCCTCATCAATCATGCGCGCAAACGTCGCCATCTCCACCAATGCCTCATGCAGCTCCTTGCTGATCCGGCGGCGCTCAAAGGTCGACAACTCGCCATCCTCCAGAGCCTCCGCAGCAGCGGCGAAAGCCTCACCCGCCTCCTTCACCGTCCGGCAAAGCTGCTTAGCAAACTCCAGAGAATTGCCCTGCACCTTCACCGGCGGAAAAAACATCCCCCCGAAGCGAGCCGCCAAAAAGAAAATAGGCGCGTAAGAATCGCAAGCCGATCGCTTCTGCTGCTCGGCAACCTCGATCACCATCTCCAGGCGATCCAGGGGATTCAACGCGCCACTGTCCGAAAAATCGGCAGACGGCTCACACCACTTGTTAACCAGACTCGTCGACCGACCCAGACGCTTCGCCACCTTCACCGCGTCCCCGCCAATCGCCAAACGCATCGCCTCGAAC
>JAVFAR010000080.1:0-12353 GCA_034002365.1 Trichloromonas sp. | reverse complement strand
TCTGCCCGGGTTTCGGGCGGGTTGCTGGAGGATTGTCCGTGGCACAGATTACAGCATCGATGGTATCGGAATTGCGCGCCAAAACCGGCGCCGGCATGATGGATTGCAAAAAAGCCCTGACCGAAACCGGTGGGGATTTAGAAGCGGCGATCGACTACCTGCGGAAAAAAGGCCTCTCCGCCGCAGCCAAGAAGGCGGGCCGGGTCGCTGCCGAAGGGATGGTGACCGCCGCCGGCGAGGGCCGGATCGGAGCGATTGCCGAAGTTAATGCCGAAACCGATTTCGTGGCCAAGAATACCGCCTTTCAGGCCTTTTCCGCCGGCGTAGCCGAGGCCGTCATTGCCCAGGCTCCGAAGGATCTGGAGTCGTTGATGGCTGCCCCGTTCCCCGGCACCGGCCGCACGGTCGCCGAGGAGCAGACGCACCAGATCGCCACCATCGGCGAGAATATCAACGTGCGCCGTTTTGCCCGTTTTGCCGTTGACGCCGGCGTGGTCACTTCCTATGTTCATGCCGGCGGCAAGATCGGTGTGCTGGTCGAGCTCGCCACCGCGAAGGAAGATGATGAGCGAGTGCCGGCCCTGGCGCGTCAGTTGGCCATGCATGTGGCCGCCGCCAACCCTCAGTATCTGGACCGCGGGCAGGTTCCTGCCGAGATTGTCGAGCGGGAAAAGGAGATCATGCGGGTCAAGGCCAAGGAGAGCGGCAAGCCCGATCATCTGATCGAGAAGATTCTCGATGGTCAGATCAACAAGTTCTTTGGCGAGGTCTGCCTGCTTGAGCAAGCCTATGTCATCGATCCCGATCAGAAAGTTTCCAAGGTGGTCGAAGCCCTCGCCAAGGAAGTCGGCGCCCCGGTCAAACTTGCCCGTTTCGCCCGTTTCCAGCTGGGCGAAGGCATCGAGAAAAAAGAAGGCGATTTCGCCTCCGAAGTCGCTTCCCTCGTTAAGTAATTGACTTTCGACTCTATAAGGCTCCTTCTCCGGGAGGGGCCTGACGGATAAACAATGACCGACGCGAAACCGGCATATCGAAGAATTCTGCTTAAGCTCAGTGGCGAAGCCCTCGCCGGCACCCAAGGCTACGGCATCGATCCCGACGTCATCGTCGGGATCGCCGAGGAGATCCGTGAGGTCACGGCCCTGGGCACCCAGGTCGCGCTGGTGATCGGCGGCGGTAATATTTTCCGCGGCGTCGCCGCCGCTTCCAAGGGGATGGATCGGGCCAGCGCCGACTACATGGGGATGCTGGCGACGGTCATGAACAGCCTGGCCATGCAGGACGCCCTGGAGAAGGTCGGGGTGGCGACCCGCGTGCAGTCGGCGATCGAGATGCAGCAGGTGGCCGAGCCTTACATTCGCCGTCGCGCCGTGCGCCACCTGGAAAAGGGCCGGGTCGTGATTTTCGGCGCGGGCACCGGCAATCCCTACTTCACCACCGATACCGCCGCCAGCCTCCGCGCCATGGAGATCGGCGCCGAGGTGATCCTCAAGGCGACCAAGGTCGACGGGGTTTATACGGCCGATCCGGCCAAGGATAAGGATGCCGTCAAGGTTCCGACCCTGACCTATCTCGACGTCCTGAAAAGGGGGTTGCAGGTCATGGACGCCACCGCCACTTCCCTCTGTATGGATAACCATCTGCCGATCGTGGTCTTCGATCTGACCTGCCGTGGCAATATCATGCGGGTTGTGCTTGGCGAAGCTATCGGTACGATCGTCAAAGGAGATTGAGTCCAATGACCAAGGATATTGTCACCAAGGCCCGTTCGGCCATGGACAAAGCTATCGAGTCGCTGAAAAAGGATTTTACCAAGGTCCGCACCGGTCGCGCCTCGGTCTCGCTGCTTGACGATGTGCGCGTGGACTATTACGGAACGCCCACCCCCCTCAGTCAGCTGGGCACGCTGGCGGTTCCTGAACCCCGGCTGATCACCATTCAGCCCTGGGAAAAGAAGCTGCTGCCCGAAATCGAGAAGGCGATTTTCAAGGCCGATCTCGGGTTGACCCCGAATTCCGACGGACAGTTGATCCGCATGGCGATCCCGCCCCTGACCGAGGACCGGCGCAAAGAGATGGTTAAAATGCTCAAGCGCATGGCCGAGGATACCAAGGTCGCGGTGCGGAATATCCGCCGTGACGCCAACGATGCGGTAAAAAAGCTTGCCAAGGACAAGGAAATTTCCGAAGATGACGCCAAGCGCGTCGAGAAGGAGATTCAGGATCTCACCGACAAGTTTGTGGCCAGGGCCGATGAGGCCGTGGCGGTCAAGGAGAAAGAAGTGATGGAGATCTAACCCCCCAAAACCACTCCATCCAAATCACCCAAGGAGGAAGTATCATGAAAATCACTGAGGAGTGTATCGCCTGCGGCGCTTGCGTCGACACCTGCCCGGCCGGGGCCATTGTCGAAGCCGGAGACAAGTACATGATCACCGAAGACTGCACCGAGTGCGGCGCTTGCGCCGACGGTTGTCCGGTCAGCGCGATCGTGGCCTAAGTCCATCCGAAAGGGCGCCAATCGGCGCCCTTTCCATTTTTCCCCTCCGGTGAGCCCTTTAAATTTCCCTTGCAATTCGCCTGTCGGCATGGTAAGAATCAGCCGTTAATTTGTTCACTATGAAGAAAGTGGGCTCCATGCTCACTTTTTTTATTTGAGGGTAGGAAGACGTGGCGCAACACACATTATTGGAGCAGCTTACCGCCATTATCGATCCGATTCTTCAGGGCTTTGGCCTGGAATTGGTCGATCTGGAATATAAGCACGAGGGGCGGGACTGGTTTCTCCGCATCTTTATCGACAAGCCGGAGGGCGTGACCCTCGACGACTGTGCTGAAGTCAGTCGTGAGGTCGGCGCGGTTCTCGAGGTCGAAGATCTTATTCGCACCGCATATCGGCTCGAGGTTTCTTCTCCCGGCCTGGACCGGCCGTTGAAGAAGCTCGAGGATTATCGTCGCTTCGCCGGACGTCTGGTCAAGGTCAAGACCTTCGAGAGTCTGGACCCCGATCAGCGCGGTCATGCCCGCAAGACTTTTTCCGGCATCCTGTTGGGGGTCGAAGAAGATCGGATCAGGATCGAACAGCAAGACAAAAAGGGTGGCATTGCCGAGATTCCTTTTGCTGGAATTGCCAAGGGTCATCTTGAATTCGGATTTTAAATATTACTAAGGCTGGCGTTTCCGGCGAAGATTCATTGCCGGCAAGGGGCGCCAACGCCCCAAGCGTTTTGGATACAGGGGGAAGTTGAGATGGTCACGAATCTTAACCACATCATCGACCAGGTAGTGAAGGACAAGGGGATTGATCGGGCAGTACTGGTCGAGGCCTTGGAGTCCGCCGTGCTCTCGGCAGCCAATAAGAAGTATCGCAATACCCGGGATCTTGAAGCTCATTACAACAATGAACTGGGCGAGGTCGAAGTTTTCGAATTTGTTACGGTTGTTGAAGAGGTCCAGGATTCCTACAAGGAAATCGACCTGGCTGAAGCTCAGGAGATCGACCCTGAGGTCGAACTCGGGGATTCCCTGGGGATGAAGATGGACGCGAGCAATTTCAGTCGTATCGCTGCCCAGACGGCCAAACAGGTGATTATTCAGAAGGTTCGCGAAGCCGAGCGGGAAGGCGTTTTTAACGAATTCCAGGATCGTATCGGCGAGCTGGTCAATGGTATCGTTCGCCGATACGAGCGGGGTGATCTGATTATCGATCTCGGTCGCGCGGAAGCCCTCCTTCCTCACCGGGAACAGGTTCCCCGGGAAAACTACCGCCAGGGGGATCGCGTTCGGGCCTATATCTCCGATGTTAAAATGTCGACCAAGGGGCCGCAGATTATCATGTCTCGTACCCACCCCGGGGTGGTCGCCGCCCTCTTTGCCTTCGAGGTTCCGGAAATTGCTGAAGGGATTGTTGAAATCAAGTCGGTCTCCCGTGAGCCGGGAAGTCGCGCGAAAATCGCTGTCGTTTCCCACGATCCCGATGTGGATCCGGTAGGGGCGTGTGTCGGCATGCGCGGTTCCCGAGTTCAGAATGTCGTTTCCGAATTGCGGGGTGAGAAGATCGATATCATTCCCTGGTCTCCCGATACGGCACGTTTTGCTTGCGCGGCCCTGGCCCCCGCCGAGGTGGCGCGGGTTTATGTCGACGCCGACGAGCAGGCGCTTGAAATCATCGTGCCGGATGATCAGTTGTCCCTGGCGATCGGCAAGAAAGGACAGAATGTCCGCCTTGCCGCGAAGCTTATCGGTTGGAAGATCGATATCAAGAGCGAAACACGGGCCGCTGAAATTGAACAGGAAGAGTCTTTTCTGGCGGACCGGGAGGACGGCTCCGTTGTTGAGCTGGAGTCCGATGCCGTTGCCGGACTGGCCGCTCGGCATACGCGGGATGAGCTTTACGAAATGGCGAAGGAGTTCGATCTTCCGGGACGCAGCGCCATGACCAAGGAAGAACTGGCTCGCCATCTTGCGCCTCTTGTCGCGACCGACCAAACAGATACGGCCGGTTCCGCCGTCTCTGAAGAGGGCTGATCGTTACCGGATGGCCGATAAACGGCATACGCCCAAGCGCAGCTGTCTCGGTTGCCGACAGGTCATGGAACAAGATCAACTGGTTCGGTACGTCGTCTCTCCCGATGGTGAACTTCTGGTCGATTATCGGGGACGTCTTCCCGGACGCGGCGCCTATACGTGTTTGAGTCGGGATTGTATCCGCGTTGCGGTTCAGCGCCGCCAGTTTCAGCGGGCATTCCGGCGGGATTTGCCGGCCATCGACCCGGAGTCTCTTAACGGGGCCCTCTTGGCGGCCATCGAGTCCAGAATCATCAATCTCTTGGGGATGGCCAAGAAATCTGGGGTCGTGCTCTCCGGAGGAAAGCTGGTGTTGGACGCCATGGCGGTTCCGGGGCAGGTCGCGGTGGTCATGCTGGCTGAGGATGTGTCCTCCGGAATTGCCGAGAAGGTTGTTTCAAGTGCGGCCTGCCGCCGGATTCCTTGCTGGCGGCTGCTTGACAAGGAGCGCCTCGGCAGATTGCTGGGCAAGGAAGAGCGCAGCGTGGTCGCGCTCAAGGCGGGTGCGTTGGCCGAATCGGTTAAGACGGAAATGTTACGATACAAGCAGATGGCAGGGGAGATTTGATGGGAAAGACAAAGGTTTCCGAATTGGCGCAGAAGTTGGGCCTGGACCCGAAAGAGGTCATGGAGCGGCTGCAGAAAGCAGGAGTCGAAGTGAAGAGCGAGAAAAGCCTTCTTGCGGACGAAGATCTGCGGAAGTTTGAAGCCCAGGCTTCGCCGCAGAACGAAGTCGTCGAAGAGGAGCGGATTACCTCCGGTGTCATTCGCCGCCGCCGTAAGGATGTCAAGCCCGCAGTCGAACCTGTGGCCGTTGAACCTCTTGCGCAAGTCGCCTCTCCTCCCGTCGAGGAAAAGGAAAGCGCTCCCGTTGCCACGGCCAAGACGGTGGAACCTTCCCAGCCCGAACCCTCCGCTGTCGCGCCTAAAGAAGGGGCCGTGCCGGTTCCTGCTTCATTCAGACCTGCCGCGACTAAGGATCAGGCGAAAATTGTTGTTGCCGAGACTTCGGTTGCGACCCCGCCCGAGTCGAACGTCGTTGAAAAGCCTGTTGCGACCAAAGCGAGCGCAGAAAAAGCTGCTGAACCCGAACTCGCCGCTGCGGCCAAACTCCCAGTCAAGACTTCGGAAGTCCAGTCGGCGTCTACGGCTCGTCCGGTGAAGGAAAACAAGGAGCGCGAACCGCAAAAGGCCACGGCTTCGCGAGCCAAGATCCTTGGCCGGGTCGAACTCCCCGCTTCGGCGATGCAGGAGAACCGCGGCCGCGACGCCGGTCGTCCCGAGCGTTCCGGGGGAGCTGCCCCCGGCCGCCGCGCGCCGGCAACCCGGGATGAACGCCCCGGTACGGGGGCTTCCCGCCCGGCCGGTGGGGCTTCCCGCCCGGCCGGTGGCCCCTCTCGCGGCGCCGGTGACGCCGGTCCTGGCCGTTCGTTCGGCGCTCCGGCCGGTGGTGCCCCCCGCGGTGCCCGCACCCCGTCGATCCCGGCTCCTTCCACCGAAGTCTTTCCCGCCAAAGAAGCCCGCGGCGGTAAAAAGAATAAAAAGGGGAAGGGTGCGGACTACAATGAGGGTAGTTTTGGTGGCGACGGTGCGAAACGTCGGCAGAAGCGTGAGGTTTTCGAGCCGGAACGGGGGGACCGACTTCGTCGTGGCCGTAAGGGGGCCAAGGCCGTCAAGAAGACCGAAGTTACTATTTCCAAAGCAATCAAACGTATCATTCGCATCAGCGATGTGATTACCGTCGGTGAACTCGCCAAGCGCATGGGGGTCAAGGCCAACGATCTGATCAAAGAGCTTATGCGTCAGGGAACCATGGTGACCATCAACCATCCCCTTGATTTTGAAACCGCCGCGCTGCTTGCCAACGAATTCAACTACGAAGTCGAAAACGTCGCTTTTGATGAGGAGACGGTGCTTGAGCACGCCGGTAGTCGTGCCGGCGAAATGGAATCTTCCGAGGATCTGCAGGTCCGGCCCCCGGTCGTCACCATCATGGGCCACGTCGACCACGGCAAGACCAGTCTCCTTGACGCCATCCGCGCGACGAACGTCACCGAAGGGGAGGCCGGCGGCATTACCCAGCACATCGGCGCTTACGATGTCGAACTGGATGGCAAGAAGGTGGCTTTCCTCGATACTCCCGGCCATGAGGCCTTTACCGCCATGCGTGCCCGGGGAGCCAAATCCACCGACATCGTTGTCCTCGTGGTGGCTGCCGACGACGGCGTCATGCCTCAGACCAAGGAGGCGATCAATCACGCCAAAGCCGCCGAGGTTCCGATTCTGGTGGCGATCAACAAGATCGACAAGCCCGACGCCAACCCCGACCGGGTCAAGCAGGAATTGACCGAATTCGGCATGCTCCCCGAAGAATGGGGGGGAGAGACGATCTATGTTGAAGTCTCCGCCAAGCAGCGGATCAATATCGACCAATTGCTGGAGATGATTCTGCTGCAAGCGGAGGTCATGGATCTCAAGGCTAACCCCAATAAGCGCGCCAAGGGTGTTATTGTCGAGGCTCGCCTCGATCGGGGACGCGGTCCCGTGGCCACGGTCCTGGTTCAGGAAGGAACCCTGCGGGTGGGCGATCCGATCGTGACCGGTGTCCATTTTGGGCGGGTGCGGACCATGGCCGATGATCGCGGCGGCCGAGTCGAAGCGGCCGGACCTTCCTGTCCCGTAGAGGTGACCGGACTTTCCGGGGTGCCTGATGCCGGCGACAGTTTCCATTCCGTTGAGGACGAGAAGACCGCCAAGGAAGTCGCCCAGCACCGCGCCCAGAAAGTGCGGGAGGCCGAACTGGCCAAAACGAGCAAAATCTCCCTGGAGCAACTTTACGCCCGGATCAAGGAAGGGGATGTCAAAGAGCTTAAAATCATCATCAAAGGGGATGTCCAGGGGTCCGTGGAAGCGGTCAAGGATTCGCTGCTCAAACTTTCCACCGATGCCTGCCGCCTGATCGTTATTCATACCGGCGTCGGCGGCATCATCGAGAGCGACATCACCTTGGCTTCAGCGTCCGACGCCATCGTTCTCGGCTTCAATGTCCGTCCCGAGCCAAAGGCTGCGGCCATGGCCGAATCCGAAGGGGTTGACATTCGCCTCTATAACATCATCTACGACGCCGTGGCCGACATCCGTGACGCTATGGAAGGCCTGCTCGCTCCGACGCTGCGGGAAAAATACCTGGGTCGCGCGGAAGTTCGCGATACCTTTGTGGTTTCCAAGGTTGGAACGATTGCCGGCTGCTATGTGGTCGACGGCAAGATTGTGCGCGGTGCCAGCGTTCGTCTGGTGCGGGACAATGTCGTGGTCTGGGAAGGCCGCATGAGTTCCCTCAAGCGTTTCAAGGACGATGTCCGCGAGGTGGCGAACAACTACGAGTGCGGCATCGGCCTGGAAAACTACAACGACGTTAAAATCGGCGACGTGATCGAAGACTTCGAGATGGAGTCGGTCAAGACATCTCTGTAAAGGGAGCCGGGCATGGTTGTTGGCGTTCTGCGACTGGAAATCCTTCTTCATGCCCCTCAGTCTCTCAAAGAAAAGCGCGGCCTGGTAAAAAAGCTGCTGGCCCGTTGCCGGAATGATTTTCCCCTTTCCTGCGCCGAGGTGGACGCTCAGGATCTCTGGCAGAGAGCCTCTTTGGGGTTTGCCATGGTTCATCATGACGAAGGGGCGATCCATCGGGTCTATGACCGTCTCGCCGAGGCCATTGAAGAGACCGGCTTTGCCGAGATTGTCGATCGTTTCATCGAGTTTCTTCATTATTGACAGGATAAAGTTTGGAATTTCAACGTTCGCATCGCGTGGCCGAGCAGATCCACAAGGAGATCTCGGCCCTGCTCATTAAGGGACTAAAGGATCCGCGCATCGGCTTTGTCACCATTACCGCGGTGGAAGTTACCTCCGACATGGGTCTGGCCCGGATCTTTTTTTCCGCGATCGGTTCGGATGCCGAGGTAAAAAATACGGAAAAAGGCCTGAAAAGCTCTGTTCCTTACCTGCGCCGGGAACTGGGCAAGCGCTTGCGCCTGCGTTATGTTCCCGAACTGCTTTTTCAGTTCGACCACTCCCTGGCCTACGGCAATCACATTGATGCCCTGCTGCGCCAGGTCAGCACCGAGCATACGGATGATCAGGACGATTCTGGAAAAAATTGAAGCAGGCCGGAGTTTTCTGGTCGCCTCCCACGAAAGCCCCGACGGCGACGCCATGGCCTCGACCCTGGCTTTGACTAATTTTCTGCGGGAGTGGGGCAAGGACGTTGTCGCCTACAATCGCGACGGCGTCCCTCAGAATTACGCCTTTCTGCCCGGGGCTGAGGATCTGGTCTCCGAAATCCCCACCGGTGCGGCCTTCGATGTCGGTTTTGTCCTCGACGCGGGGGAGTTGCGTCGCGCCGGCGCCCATCTCAAGGATGTTTGTCGCTCCCTGGTCAATATCGATCATCACCCTTTTTCCGAAGATTTCGGCGATGCCTACTACGTCGATGAAGAGGCCAGCGCCACCGGCGCCATGATCTATCGCCTGGTCAAAGCCTCGGGACGCCCCTTGTCCCGGGAGGTAGCGCTCTGCGTCTATACCGCCATTCTCGCCGATACCGGATCCTTCCGTTATTCCAATGCCAATCCCGAGGCCTTCACCACCGCCGCGGAAATGGTTGCCCGGGGAATTAATCCCTGGGATGTCGCCTCCGCCCTCTACGAGAGTCAGGATGAGAAGCGTCTGCGTCTTCTTGCCCAGGCGCTGGCGACATTGACCGTTTCTTCCTGCGGGCGCTACGCTTCGGTGGCCGTGACCCAGGCGATGTACGACCAGGCCCGGGCCGGCGCCGAACATACCGACGGTTTCGTCAACTATCCCCGCTCGGTCCGTGGTGTCGAAGTCGCCATCTTTTTCCGCCAGGTTTCGCCGACGTCCTTCAAACTCGGCTTCCGTTCCAAAGGGCGCATCGACGTCGGTGCCCTGAGCCGGGAGTTCGGCGGCGGCGGCCACCACAATGCCGCCGGCGCAGTTGTCGACGGAACCCTCGATGAAGTTCGCGCCATGGTCTTCTCCCGCCTCGATTGTCTGCTCGCCGGCTAGATGGACGGTATTCTCGTTGTCGATAAGCCGCAAGGGGTCACCTCCCATGACGTCGTGCGCCAGGTCCGACGTCTCTGCCGCCAACGTCAGGCCGGACATGCCGGAACCCTCGATCCCATGGCTACCGGTCTTCTGCTGGTCGGGGTCGGACAAGGAACCCGCATCATCCAGTTTCTCGTGGACGGCCGCAAAACCTATCGCGCCACTCTTAAACTCGGGGAAAGTACCGATACCCAGGACGCCGAGGGGACTCTTCTTGAACGACGCTCCTGGCAGGGAGTTACGGTTGAGGCTCTGCATCAGGCCTGCACAGATCTGACGGGTCCGATTCTTCAGGTGCCGCCGATGTATTCGGCGCTGAAAAAGGACGGCGTTCCTCTTTACAAACTGGCCCGTCAAGGGATCGAGGTCGAGCGGGAAGCCCGTGAGATCACCGTCCACCGCATCGACATCGAAGCTGTCGAACTGCCGTTGGTGACCTTGCTGGTGGAATGTTCCAAGGGAACCTATATTCGCACCCTGGCCCACGATCTGGGCGAAGCCCTCGGCTGTGGCGCCCATCTCACGGCCCTGCGGCGCACCCGCAGCGGTTGTTTTGATGAGGCCGATGCGATCTCCCTGGAGGATTATCGGGAACATCCCGAATCTTTGCCGTTACGTTCATTGTTGCAAAGTCTGAATGATTTCATGGCCTTGAATTTAGGCGAGGCGGCGACGGCGCGACTGCGCAACGGAATCCCCCCCGCCATTTCAGAAATCTGCGGCGGCGCCCTTCCTCAGGAAGGGGACCGGGTTCTGCTTCTCGATCACGGCGCCTTGCGGGCGGTGGCCCGCTTCGATCCCCGACGCGTGCGGGAGACGCGGGGAGATTTCGAGCTTCTGCGGGTTTTCCCTGCTGCCTGACGGTCGCGATAGAGTCTTTACAATCCAGCGTGTTTGTGATAATAATCCGCTACTTTAACCTCTAAGGCCAGGAACCCTCTTGGCGTATTTGATTGAAAGGAGACGGCACAGTGCTGGCCACGGAAAACAAACAGGAACTTATCGACAAATTCAAGACTCACGAGGGGGATACCGGTTCTCCCGAGGTGCAGGTTGCGCTTCTTTCCGCGCGGATTACCTATCTCACCGAACACTTCCGCACCCATAAGAAGGACCACCATTCCCGGCGCGGTCTGCTCAAAATCGTCGGTCAGCGGCGGCGTCTGCTCGATTATCTGAAAAATAAAAGTGTCGAGCGCTACCGCAACCTGATCAATGAACTGGGTATCCGCAGATAGAGTATCGGGCAGCACGCTTTTCGTTGCGGCGGAAAGCGGCTGCCTTCGTTTTTTGTTTAATGGCTCTGGAGGTTGTCCGGAGAGAGGGTCCGACATCCCGAGGGGATGGCGGAGGCTGTCTCAGGCCTGCCTCCTGTGCCATTTTTTGTTCACACCTCAGTAAGGCACAAATTACGCCGCTGCAAGGCGCTCAGACCTTTTCGGCGGCGAAGGAGAAAAACATGGCTTTTCAAAAGGTTGAAGTACCGTTCAACGGACAACCCCTGACTATTGAAACCGGCAAAATGGCCCGTCAGGCCGACGGCGCCGTGGTCATTACCTACGGCGATACCAAGGTCCTTTGTACCGTGGTTTCGGCTCGTAAGATGCGCGAAGGTCAGGATTTCTTCCCCCTGACCGTCAACTATCAGGAAAAATTCTACGCCGGCGGTAAAATTCCCGGTTCCTTCTTCCGTCGCGAGCGCGGCACCACCGAGCGCGAGACGTTGATTTGCCGGTTGATCGACCGTCCCATGCGGCCCCTTTTCCCCAAGGGCTACATGTTTGAAACCCAGATTATGCCGATGGTGATTTCCGCCGACATGGTCAACGATCCCGATACCCTCTCAATGGTGGCCGCTTCGGCCGCGGTGGCCGTTTCCGACATCCCTTTCGAGGGCCCCATCGCCGCCGTCCGCGTAGGCCGTGTCGAAGGCAAATTGATTGCCAATCCGACCAACGAGCAGCGCACCCAGAGCGATCTCGAGATTGTCGTCTCCGGTTCGAAGGATGCGGTGATGATGGTCGAAGGGGAAGCGGAATTTCTTTCTGAAGCCGATATGCTTGACGCCATTTTCTTTGGTCATGATGCCCTGCAGCCGCTGATCGCGGCTCAATCCGAACTGGCCAAACTGGTCGGGGTTGCCAAACGTGAGTTCGTTGTGGCCGAGACCGATGCCGAACTCAAGGCCAGGGTGGCCGAACTGGCCGAAAGCCGGATCGTCGACGCGGTGAAAATCCGCACCAAGCAGGAGCGTTATGCCGCTCTGGCGGATAACCGCACTGCTGTTCAGGCGCAGTTGGCCGAAGCGTATCCCGACCGCGCAGGAGAAATCTCAGCGATTCTCGGCGCCCTGGAAAAGCGCGTGGTGCGGCAGATGGTGACCAAGGACCGGATCCGCATCGACGGCCGCGACATGACCACCATCCGTCCCATCAGCTGTGAAATCGGTGTCCTCCCCCGCGCCCACGGCAGTGCCCTCTTTACCCGCGGCGAAACCCAGGCCCTGGTGGCGACGACGCTCGGCACTTCGGCCGACGAGCAGCGCATGGACAACGTGCAGGGGATGGAATTCAAGAAGTTCATGCTGCACTACAACTTTCCTCCCTTCTGTGTCGGTGAGACGAGCATGCGTCTTTTCCCCGGCCGCCGCGAAATCGG
>JAVFAR010000079.1:0-12837 GCA_034002365.1 Trichloromonas sp. | reverse complement strand
CTCTGCCCGGTCGGCATTACCACCCAGGAACCCCGGCTGGTCCATCGTCTCGACCCGGAAAAGGCGGCGCAGAACATCGTCAACTACTTTCTGGCCATGGATCAGGAATTCAGGAAGCTGATGGCCCCCATCGGCAACTCGTCGTTGCCCGTCGGACGCGCCGACGCCCTGGTCGCCACCGACCGGGGCGTGGCGGAGCGGTTGCAGATCCAGTACGTTTGTTAAGCAGGGATCAGGCTGAAGGCTGAAGACCGAAGTAAAACCAGCGAATCTTCAGCCTTTAGCCTTCAGCCTTCAGCCTACAGCCTCAAGGGGGTTTTAACAATGGCAGCTCAAATCATCGGTTTCGACGATAACCATCAGCGCATTTCCACCCAGGTGCTGCTGCAGAAAATCTATCATTCCCTGGAAGCGGGGGAGACGGAGTTCGAAGTTCTCTCCTCGGGGCATCACAACATCGGCGGCCCCCTGTGGACCGAGGACGGTTCGCCCCTCAAATTCACCGTGAAAAATCCCGGCCAGCGGGTCGGCTCCTTCGGCCTCGACGGCACCGAGATCGTTGTCGAAGGCAGCGCCTGCGCCGACGCCGGTTGGCTCAACGCCGGCGCCACCCTGGTCATCAAGGGGGACGGCGGCGACACCACCGCCCACTGCGCCGCCGGCGGCAAAATCTATGTCGCCGGGCGGGTCGGAGTGCGCAGCGGCGCGCTGATGAAGCACGACCCGGCCTACGAGCCGCCCCAGTTCTGGGTACTGAAAAACACCGGCTCCTTCTCCTTCGAATTCATGGGCGGCGGCATCGCCGTGATCTGCGGCTTAGGCCGGGAGTATCTCGATTCGGTCCTCGGCGACCGCAGCTGCGTCGGCATGGTCGGCGGCACCATCTATCTGCGCGGCCCCGTCTCCGGCTTGTCCGACGATGTCTGGCTGCTCGATCTCGATGAGGCCGACCGGAGCTTTCTGGCCGAGCAGATGCCGGTCTTTCTCGACAAGATAGAGCGCCCGGAGCTGCTCGAAAAGCTCACCCACTTTGCCCAATGGCGCAAGATCGTCGCCAAGACCCTGGAAGAGCGCAAGCATCACAGCCGCCCGACCATGCGCGAGTTCCGCCGGGAGAAGTGGGTCGAGGGCGGGATTTTCGGCGATGTGGTGCGGGACGATTACGAGCAGGTCGCCGGTCTGGTCAACAGCGGCGACGACCGGCTCAAGGTGCCCCACTGGCAGGACAAGCGTTACGCCGCTCCCTGCCAGGCCACCTGCCCCTCGGCGATTCCCACCCAGGAGCGGATCAAATTGCTGCGGCAGGGGAAGGTCAAGGAATCCCTCGAACTGGTGTTGCACTATTCCCCCTTTCCCGGGAGCGTCTGCGGCGAGGTCTGCCCCAATCTGTGCATGGATGCCTGCACCCGCCGCCAGCTCGACCATCCGGTGGCGATGAAAGAACTCGGCCGGCTCTCCCTCGAAGCCGCCGCGCCGCCGCCCCAGGCGGACACCGGCAAGACGGTGGCGGTCATCGGCGGCGGTCCCGGCGGTCTGGCGGCGGCCTGGAAGCTGCGCCTGCTCGGCCATCGGGTCACGGTTTACGAGGCCGACAAGGAAGTCGGCGGCAAGCTGATGCAGGTCATCCCCGACGAGCGTTTGCCCCGCCAGGTGCTGCGCGCCGAGATCGAGCGGATCAAAGAGCTGGGGATCGAGATCCATATCGACACCCCGGTCGACGCCCCCTTATTCGAAAAACTCCGCGCCGAAAACGACGCCGTCGTCATCGCCAGCGGCGCCCACAACCCGGTGGTCATTCCCTTCCCCGGCCACGAGCGGATGCTCAAGGGGCTCGACTTCCTCAAGGCCGTCAACGCCGGGCGCAAGCCGAAGGTCGGCGAACGGGTGGTGGTGATCGGCGCCGGCAACGCCGGCATGGACGTCTGCCTCGGCGCCTACGCCATGGGCGCGAAGAAGGTCGTCGCCATCGACGTGCAGCGCCCGGCCGCCTACAAGCATGAAATCGAACACGTCAAGGCCTTGGGCGGCGAAATCCTCTGGCCCTTCTTCACCGACCGGATCACCGACCAAGGCGTGGTCGGCAAGGATGGCCGGCTGATCGAGGCCGACACGGTGATTATCGCCATCGGCGAGCGTCCCGATTTCTCCTACGTCCCCCGCGACTGGCTCACCGACAAGGGGATGATGGAAGTCGACGGCTGCTGGCAGGCGGTGAAAGCACCCGGCGTCTTCGCCATCGGCGACACCATCCAGCCCGGCCTGCTCACCCACGCCATCGGCAACGGCACCGAGGCCGCCGAATATATCGACACCTTCCTTTCCGGCGGCGAGCTGACGGCGAAAAAGAAGCCGGAGATGATTCCGCAGAGCTGCCTCTCCAAAGAGCTCTTCCGCCCGCGCAACCGCGGCCGCTTCTGCGTCACCGACGCCATGGACGAGACCAGCCGCTGCCTCTCCTGCGGCACCTGCCGCGACTGTTCCATGTGCCTCGAAGCCTGCCCCGAAGGGGCGATTCGCCGAATTGAACAGGCCGACGGCGGCTACGAATACGTCTCCGACGACCACCTCTGCATCGGCTGCGGCCTCTGCGCCGGCATTTGTCCTTGCGGCATCTGGGCGATGGAGCTGATGGTGTAGCGGCGATTGCCGAAAATCCTGTGAAAAAGCGAAGGCCACCCGAAGTTGGGTGGCCTTTTGCATGTTTTGGAAGGCTTAGTGTACAAGGGGGAGGGGCAGATTTTTGGCGTCGCCTTGGGGCTGCCGCTCAAGTATTGACCGGAATTTCCCCTTGTCGTTCCCGACCGTTTGCGCTAACGTCACATCTGTTGATTATTTATGCTAGTTGATGGGTTAGGAGGTCAGAGGGCAGGGCCGCGTTCTCGCAAATATATGAAAACTCCGCCGGAAGTTCAGGACCGCTTCGCGGTGTGTTCTGTTAATCTGAAATATTCAAAGGAGGAGGGCATGGCTAAAAATTTTTACGAAGTTAGGGATCCAATTCATACTTTCATTAGGATGGATAAGCAGGAGAGAGACGTTGTAGATTCGCGCCCTGTGCAAAGACTTCGACATATCCATCATCTGGCGATGTCTTATTTGGTTTATCCCGGAGCATGTCATCGCCGGTTTGAACATTCCCTTGGTGTCATGGAGTTGGCAGGGAGGGTTTACGATATTGTTACAAATTCGGAAAATTTAACAGACGATCTCCGGAGCCTTTTCCCAGAACTTACAAATGTTGATCAAAGAAACTATTGGCGAAAGATCTTGCGGATTGCAGCTCTTTGCCATGATATAGGGCACATGCCATTTTCTCATGCTGCCGAAGGAGTCCTCCCGAACGGTTTCGATCATGAACTGTTAACTAAGGATTTAATCCTAAGCACTGAGATGAAGGATATTTGGAGAAAAGACAGGCCTACTCTTGAAGAATGGGATATTGTTAAATTAGCTATTGGTCCAAAAAAGTTGCCTGATGTGACATTTTCTGACTGGGAGACGGTGTTATCTGAAATTATCGTTGGCGATGCCTTTGGTGTTGATCGCATGGACTACCTTTTGCGAGATTCTTGGCATGCAGGTGTAGCCTATGGAAGGTTCGACCATCATCGTCTCATTGATACGTTGCGTATTTTACCTCCACCAGGTTCTTCAAGAAATCTTGAAAAACCTGGTGGAAATGGTGGATCTATTGAGCCATCGCTTGGGGTTGAAGAGGGTGGTATTCAATCAGCTGAAGCACTTTTGCTCGCACGCTATTTTATGTATTCACAGGTTTATTTTCACAAATCAAGGAAGATATACGATATTCATTTGAAGGATTTTCTTGTAGACTGGTTAGATGGTGGAAATTTTAAAATAGATATTGAGAGCCATCTTTCTCTCACCGATAATGAAGTTTTGACTGCCATGAGGTCGGCAGCCAAAAACCCTAGCGCCGCTGGGCATATACATGCTGATCGTATCATGAACAGAAAACATTTTAGGAGAATTTATGAATACAATTCAAATGATTTTGCAAAAAACCCATTGGCAGGTGAAAAAGTTTTTGAAGCTCTAGTTTCAAATTTCGGTGAAGAAAATGTCCGCTTTTATAGTTACAATAAGTCTGGCGGCATCCATGATTTTCCAGTAAGACTCGATACTGGTGATATAGTTTCTTCTATGCAGCACTCTGACGTTTTGAAAAACATACCACCGTTTAAATTTTTTAATATATATATTAATGAAAACCATAGAACTACTGCTAACCAGTTTCTGAACGATAGACTTGAAGACATTTTGAATATTGGAGAGGAGCAAGAAGATGCAACAACTTAAAAAAATGTCTATAATTTTATCACTAATTGACACTTTAAAAAAGCATGGGAGCTGGTGTGGTGAGACCCACATTCAAAAATCGCTCTATTTTTTGCAAGAATTCACTGGGGTTCCCCTGGGCTTCGATTTTATTCTTTACAAACATGGGCCTTTTTCATTTGATCTACGTGATGAGTTATCGTCAATGCAAGCAGATAACATGTTGAAAATTATACTTCAACCTTACCCTTATGGGCCAAGCTTAGAGACTACCGAGGTATCAATGGACTTGAGGAGCCGTTTTCCTGTCACTCTTAGCAAGTATGCTAGTGCCATTGAATTTATTTCTAAAAATCTTGGTACTCTTGGTGTTGCGGAATTAGAGAGAATTGCCACAGCTCTCTACGTTACAAAAACAAACATAGAAACAGACCCTGAGAAACGTGCTAAAAGAATTTGTCAGCTTAAACCGCATGTCCCCATGAATAAAGCCCAAGAGGCTGTTAATATGTTAGATGAGATGTTTAATAAATTTCAAACAATTCAGTAATAAGGGGGGCCGATTGGCCTCCAAGATGACAAGTTTAGCAGAAGCTTGATCCTCTTTCACGGACTTGTCGAGCCCCTGTTGTCTCGCAGAACCGGGGATATTGCTGGAAAACAATACGCTTTCAGCTTTTAATGGAAAACCTACCCCTTGGTTTTTGGAGAATATTCAATCCGGCTGTTTTGATTGCGAATTTTTGTAACGCCGACAGTTGCAAATCCGAAGAAACAGCGAAGGCCACCCAAAGTTGGGTGGCCTTCGCGCGGGATAGGGCCGGAACCGGAAGTGGGAATGTTTGCTTGACGGTCCTCTTTACAGGTGCTATCAAATGGTCAAAAAGGAGGTGCGTTCATGGGCATCAAGTTTTCGGAAGACATCGTCCCTCTGGCGGACATCAAAGTGAATCCCGGCAAAATCGTTCGGCGGACTCAGGAAAGCCATCGCCCTCTGCTGCTGACCAGTCGCGGACGTGGCGTGGCGGTCATGCAGTCCCTGGAGGACTTCGAGGCGTCGGAGGAAGAAAAGGCATTCCTGCGGGCGGTCGTCGAGGGGCTGAGCGATTTGGACAACCACCGCCAAGTTGATCTGGCTACCGCCAAGCAGCGGCTGGGGCTCGAATAGCCATGCCCCGACCGCTTCCCGTCACCTTGGCCGAATCGGCGGTCACGGACCTGGAAGAACTCCGCGCCTATTATCGGGAACAGCAGGCGCCGGAAGTCGGGGAACGCTTTGTCCGCGAAATCATCGCCTTGATCGAAGGGTTGCCCGCCCATCCCGATCTCGGAAGGGTCGTCCCGGAATTCGGCCAACCCAGGTTGCGGGAACTGATTCATCCCCCCTTTCGGATTGTCTACCGTTGTGACGCCGAACGCCTGAGCATCGTTCGGGTTTGGCGCAGTGAACGATTGCTGCAATTGCCGTAGGTTGGCGCGGTTGCCAACGCGCGAAAACCCCTTTCCCTCTTGCCGAGAACCCGAATCCCTTGCCAAGGTCGCCTCTCACCGGGCGGCCTTTCGTGTCTTGGGCCAGGAAGGGACGCGATTCGGCCGGGCGGCTTGCTCCAGGTGCGTGATCGGGTAAACTGTTTCAACCCTTTATTTTTTTGGATGAAACTTTGCCGATGACCCTGCGACTTCGTTTCTCTATCGTGCTCTTCCTATTCGCCGTGGCGCTGGTGTTCAGCCTCTTCACCCCGGCCTGTGCGGTCACCGCAAACGGCGAGGGGGCGGCGGCGCGGCTGTGGCTCGCACCCCTGAGCCCGCGTCCCGGGGAACCGTTGCGGATTCTGGCGGTGGCCGTCGATGGCGAACTGACCGGCCTGCGGCTGACCGGGCCCGGTGGGGCGGGGGAGGAGTTGCCGACGGTCCGCACCGGTGGTCCGCCCTGGAGCCTGCGCGCGGTCGTGCCGGATACCGTCGCCGGTGGTTATCGCATCGAGGCCCTGCGCGGGGACGCGGTCGTGGCTCGCGCCGAGATCGAAGTCGGTGGTGAAAGCGCAAAGCGCGGATCGGGGCGCTGGGACCTGGCCGCCGAGGCGTTGTACGCCGCCTGGATCGAGCAGCTCTTCGACGCCCCGCCGGAAGAATCCCTGAGTTTTCCTTCTCTCGAACCGGTGCTGCGCGATCCCGCCCGCAACTTCCTGCACGACTACCTGCGTCCGGGGGAAGATGCGCGGATTCCCGCCGAGCCCGACTGCGCCGATCTCCCCTATTTTCTCCGCGCCTATTTCGCCTGGAAGCTCGGCTTGCCCCTGGCCTACCGTCCCTGCGACCGGGGGAGCGCCCAGCGGCCGCCGCAATGCGGCCCGGCCCACCTCGATACGAGCTTTGTCGGCACTCGGGCCGTCGCCGAGACCTTTCGCCAAACCGGCCGCGAACTGGTGAACGTCGTCCACTCCGGCAATGCCCGCACCGCTCTCGACGCCGACGCCTGCGATTTCTATCCGGTGCCCCTGGCGCGCGAATATCTCTGGCCCGGAACCCTCTTCGCCGACCCCTACGGTCACATCCTGATCCTGACAAAATGGATTCCCCAGAGCGACGCGAGCCCCGGCCTGCTGCTGGCCGTGGATGCCCAACCCGACAACTCCGTCGCCCGCAAACGCTACTGGGAGGGGAACTTCCTCTTCGCCGCCACGCCGAGCGCCGGACCCGGCTTCAAGGCCTACCGCGCGCCGGTCCGCTCCGGCAAGGGCTGGCGGCAACCGGTCAACGCCGAACTCGACGGCCGCTCGGGCCTGCCGCCCTTGTCCCTGGAGCAGGCCGGCATGGCGCCGGGGGACTTCTACGCCCGCATGGAGGCTCTGGTCAATCCGCACGGACTCGATCCGGAAGCCGCCTATCTCGGCACCCTCGAAGCATTGATGGAACAGCTCGAAACCCGGGTGCGCTCGGTGGACAACGGCGAAAACTACATGCGTACCAACCGCGCAAAGGTGGTGCCCATGCCCAAGTGCCCGGCCATTTTCGAGACCATCGGCCCCTGGGAGGATTACGCCACCCCCTCGCGGGATATGCGCCTGCTCATCGCCATGAAGGTCTTGGCCGGACTGCCGGAGCGCATCCGCCGCCATCCGGAACTGTTCAACCTCGGCGACCGCAGCGCCGAAGAGGCCGCCGCCGGGATTGAACGCCTCCATGAGCGGATGACGGAAGAACATTACATCCACTATACCCGTAGCGACGGCAGCTCCTGGCGGCTGAGCCTGGCGGAAATCTACCGGCGGCAAGCGGCCCTGGAGATCGCCTACAATCCCAACGACTGCGTGGAACGGCGCTGGGGCGCGACCCCCGAGACCGAAGATTTCGCCACCTGCAAGAAGCGCCGCGCCCCCGCCGAGCAAGTCGCGCGCATGGAACAGTACCGCCCCTGGTTTCGCGAAACCCGCCGCCCGCCCCGCTGAAACAAGCGGCTTTTTCAGTCGGGGTCAAGTCTTGAAAAGCCACTTTTTGCGGACGAGGTTCCCGGAGGATGCGGTTCACTTGCGTTCACCGCATCCTACGGGCTTGGGCTGGGGAAGGCGTTATCCTCCCCCCCTTTTTGCCGATTTTCCGTTTTCCAGCGGAAACGGTTTTGCCCACCGATTCGGATATTCAGGAGCAGTATCGGTTCTTTTGGATCGGGCGGCTCCCAGTAGAGGACGAGAAAATCCCGGGCACCGGCGTTCAGGACATATTCCCGAACAGAGATCTTTTTTCCGGCGACCGTTCTTCTGCGGGCGGGGGCAATCTCTTCGAAGCGGGTGATATTGGCCAGCATCTCCCGATACGCGGCGTGCAGGCGTTCGACGAAACGAACCGCGCCGAGTTCGGCATAGTCGTCAAGAAACTCCCGCAAACGCCGGGCGAAGAGGGGTGTGGCGACAACCTTGCGGATCATCCCCGTTGTTTTTCCGCGACAGTCCGAGATCGGGCGAGGGCCTCGTCGAACAGGGCTTCCAGGGTTTCGGTCGAGACCTGGTTGCCGGTCAGTTCATAGTCTTCCCAGGCGGCCAAGGCATCCGCCTCGAATTGAAGATCCGCCTCGGCGGCTTCGATCGCCGGACTGCCGACCGCTTCCAGTACCGCCGCCATCGGCCGCCCCATCTTTCGGGAAAGCCTCTCCAGGCGCTCGGCGAATTCGTCATTCACGCGTAAATTCAGTTGCCGGGTCATGATGGTTTCCTTTCGACCTTTCCTACGCTAGCAGTCGCTAGCACCCCCTGTCAAGAAGTCCGGTTTCACTGCGGATAACCCGACAGCGACATGCCGCCGGTAGCGACCGTCAATCTACTCCCCCGGCTCCGGCGCCAGGTCTTCGCTAAGCCGCGTGCGCTGACCTCCGCGCAGGGAGCAGGCGGCGCCGATCAACAGCCAGAGGGTGAGCAGCAGGATGATGACCGAGAGGGAGAAGAGCAACATGTTGCCTTGGGCGTGGAAACTCTTCAGGTTGATGAACATGGCCCAGGTGGTCATGACCAGCATGAAGACCATCGGCACCAAGGTGATGAGAATATTCTTCCCCTTCTTCGCCAGATAAACGGTGGCGACGGTCAGGCCGAGGGCGGCCAGCAACTGGTTGAGGGCGCCGAACATCGGCCACAGGACCAGGGCGCCCTTGGCCCCGGGTTGGGCAAAACAGAGCGCCGCGGCCATGACGACCACGACCAGGGTCGCCACGTAATTATTGTGCAGGGGGCGCATGACCACGCCGTCGCGGTTGCGGAAGATCTCTTGCAGCGACAGCCGCTGGATGCGGGTCGCCGAGTCGAGGGTGGTGCCGGCGAAGGAAACGATGAAGACGGCGATGAGGGATTTCCCCAGCTCCGGCGGAATGCCGAGGGCCCCAAGGAGGTTGGCCGCGCCGACCACGAAGGCCTCGATCATCGCCGCCATCCCCTGGGCCGAGGCCCAGCTGGCGTAATGAACACGAAAAGCCTCGGCGCCGGTGTAGAGGACATCCCCCTGGACCAGCCCCATGCCCATGCCGCCGGCGATGGCCGCCAGCGCCAGGGCCGCCAGCAGCCCTTCGATGAGCATGCCGCCGTAGCCGATGGCGAGCATATCTTCCTCTTTGTCGATCTGTTTCACCACGGTGCCCGAGGCGGCCAGGGAGTGAAAGCCGGATATGGCGCCGCAGGCGATGGTGATGAAGAGCAGCGGGAAGAGGGGCGGGATGTCCGTCCCCGGGGCGAAGGCCGCCGGATTGAGGGCCGGGGCGGTGAGCGGCGGGTGGGCGACGCAGACCCCCAGGGCGAGCAGGCCCATGGCGACCAGAAGCTGGTTCGAGTTGATGTAGTCGCGGGGTTGCAGCAGCACATGGACCGGCAGGGTCGAGGCGATGAAGGCATAGGCCAGCAGGATCAGGGTCCAGGTGACGATGGGCGAACCGGCGATGGCCGGTACGGTGATCGGAAAGTAGAGGCCGAGCCCGATGCTCAGATACATGAGAACGAGGGCGATCAGGGATTGGAGGGTGTCGTTCTCGCCCCGGTAGAGCCGCCGCCCGAGCCAGACGGCGATGGGAATCTGCAGCCAGATCGGCAGCACCGACTGGGGATACATGGTGAAGAGGATGCCCATGATCATGGCGAAAATGGCGACCACGATCCAGAGCAGAAACTGGATGATGAGCTGAAAAGCGTGGCGGGTGGTCGGGTTGAGCAGGTCGCCGGTCAAATCCCCGAGGGTGCGGCCGCGATGGCGGGCGCTCATGACCATGGCGGAAAAGTCGTGGACCGCTCCGAGAAAAATCGAGCCGAAGATCACCCAGAGGGTGGCGGGGAGCCAGCCCCAGATGACGCCGATGGCCGGGCCGACGATAGGGCCGAGCCCGGCGATGGTGGTGAAGTGGTGGCCGAGGACGATGTGCCGCTTCGAGGGGATGTAGTCGACATCGTCGCGGAAGCGGTGGGCGGGCATGCGGTTGCGGTTCGACAGCTCGAAGATCCGGCGGCCGAGAAAGCGGCCGTAGAGGCGATAGGCGAGCAGATAACCGGCGGCGGCGAGGAGCATGTAGACCAGGGTGTTCACGGCGAGGCCTCCCGACAGGAAAGAGGTGCTTGGAGATGATTAGTTGTTACTCCTCAAATTCTCCCCTGTCAATATCCGTGAAAGCCCCCGAATCCTACAGTCGCGCCACCTTCTCCAGCATTCCTCTTTCCGGCCAAAGCAAGGTTCCCCGGGCCGTCACCGGGCGCTGGTTGAGCATTCGCGCCACCGTCACTGGATCAAGTTCCAGCGGATTATCGACATCCTCCAGATGGATGCTCAGGTCGGCGGCGGCGACATTCATCGAGCCGAGGACCGAGCGGTCGGTGGCACGGTCGAAGCGGGGCGGGCCGAGGGCCAGCCCGACACGCATGACCCGGCTCTCCGCTACATCCAGCGCGGCCAGGCTGAGCAGGAAGAGATCGCGGTGCAGACGCCCCAGTTCCTTGAAATGGCTCTTGTTCACCCCCGGCAGAAAGAGCATGTAGCGGGTTTCATCGTGACAGAAGAGCAGGCACTGGCGGCGTTTGAGCTGGAAGATGTGGGCGTGCCAGCTGCCCAGTACGCTTGTCTCCGCATCTTTGTCGGCGACCTCTTCCGGCAGCCGTTCGGCGAGTTTTTTCGTGCAATGCAGCAGCATTTCCCGCCTCAATCCTTGAAGCCGGCAAGAATGCCCGCGCCGTTCGGCAACTCCACCGGCAGGCGCTCGATCCGTTTCAGTCCGGCCCCGGCCATCAGTTGCCGGATTTCCGGCTCGCTGTAGGCCTGGCCGTCGCGGGTGACCAGCAGCATGTTGAGCGAGAAAAGGGCCGGAAAAAGGGGGGCGGCGCGGTTGCCGTCAAGCACGAACTCCTGCACCAGCAGCATTCCCCCCGGTTCCAGGGCGGCCGTCGCCTTTGCCAGCAAATGAGCACAATCGGCCGGTCCTTCGCCGTGCAGCACGTGCGAGAGCCAGGCCACGTCGAAGCTGCCGGGGATGGCGTCGTGCTGGAAATCCCCCGCCGCGAAGCGAATACGATCGTTCATGCCGAAGCGTGCCAGGGTCTTTTCGGCGAAGGGGCGGGTGGTGGCGAGATCGAAAATCACCCCCTGCAAACCGGGATTTTTTTGGCAGAAGTGGATGGCGTAGGTCCCCGGCCCGCCGCCCAGATCGAGCAGCCGTTTCCGGCCGGAAAGATCGATTTGCTCCGCCACTCGCGGGGCGATGAACATGGCCAGGTTGAACATACCGAGCAGAAAGCTCTCCCGCTCCTGCTCCTCGGCCTCATGGGAGACGCTGCGCCGTACCGGAGCGCCGCTGCGCACCGCTTCGTCCAGCCGCTCCCAACTCGCCATCAGATGATGATGGTGCATGATCATGTGGCCGAGATAGCTCGGCGATGCGCGGTCGAGAAATTCGCGGGCAAAATCGGTGGCGGCGTAGCGCTCGCCTTCCTTGGCCAACAGTTCCAGCGCCGTCAGGGCGTCAAGGAGCATCGTCAGGCCTCGCGTCGAAAAGCTCCGCCGGTCGGCGAGTTCGGCGGCGGAAAGCGCCTCGGCGCAAAGCGGCGAAAAGACGTCGAGCTTCACCCCGGCGTGCAGGGTGCAGGTATTCCAGTAGCTGCCCGAAAGTTTCAACAGTTCGGCGGGGTTCCAGGATCCAGGGTGCATAACACCTCCACGGGAAGATTTCATTGACAATCCTTTGGGGTTTGCGTTAAAAACAGAGCTTCGGAAACAGCGCCGCTATAGCTCAGCTGGTAGAGCAACTGATTCGTAATCAGTAGGTCGTCCGTTCAAATCGGATTAGCGGCTCCATTAAAATCAAGAGGTTACGGGATTTATCCCGTAGCCTCTTGGTCGTTGTGGGGGTCATTGTAATGTAAAATGTAATAAACGGGAAAGAATGTAATGCGACCGGCTCCCCCCTGGTGAAAAAGGGAAGGCCGGGGGCAGGTTCCCCAGGTGCAACCGGCAACCCGACAAACGCAAACCACAAAATATAGGGCGTTGCAAAGGTCACAAAGGTCATTTCGCGTCTAAGTCACTGATATGAAAAAGAAAAAACCCCTGTGACCTTCGGTTTTCCAATCGCCGGAAGGTCATAGGGCTTTTTCAAAGGTCATCCCGGCCATAGTGACCGGCGGGTGAAGAGAAGCAGACCAGCCAGGGGCGGAGCTTCACCGGCAGCGGCGCGGCTCCGGCGTTGATCCCCTCCCGGCTTCATCTCCGGGCGCTCTTCGCTTTCTCTTCACTGGCTCCGGCGGCGCCTTGCAGTCGGGCCAAAACGTCAACCGCCCCATGCAGGTGATCCGGGGCAAGGTGTGAATATCGTAGCGTCATGGTCAAGCTGGCATGGCCCAACAGGCGGCTAACGGTGGTTAAGTCAACTCCGGCCATGACAAGTTGACTGGCGAACCCCCTGTGTCAGGATAGATGTCGCCTCTCTTCGAGAGACTTTGAGTGAACCCCGAGGGGCCGAAAGTGAAATTACATGACCCACTATCCTGAAGAATTCAAGTTGAGTCTCATCGCCCGGATGCT
>JAVFAR010000078.1:0-13051 GCA_034002365.1 Trichloromonas sp. | reverse complement strand
TCCCTCTGCCGCAACGTCACCGTCGCCAACGCCTCGCTGAAGAGCGGCGAGTGGAAGCGCGCCCCCTTCACCGGCTACGAACTCAAGGGCAAGACCGTCGGCATCATCGGCCTGGGCAAGGTCGGCGGCCGCGTCGCCCTGCGCTGCCGGGCCTTCGAGGCCACGGTGCTGGCCTGCGACCCCTACATTTCCGAAAAGCGCGCCGAGGACCACGGCGTCAAGCTCGTCTCCCTGGACGACATCGTCCGCTATGCCGACATCATCACCGTGCACACCCCGCTCAACGAAGAGACGACCGGCATGATCCGCCGCGAGCATTTCGCCGCCATGAAGGACGGCGTCATCGTCGTCAACTGCGCCCGGGGCGGCATCATCGACGAAGCGGCGATCCTTGAAGCCCTGGAGAGCGGCAAGGCGGCCGGGGCCGCCTTCGACGTCTGGAGCGAGGAGCCTCCCGCCACCGAGGTGCTGCGCAAACTCATCGCCCATCCGCGGATGGTCGTTACCCCCCATCTCGGCGCCAACACCTTCGAGGCGCAGAAGAACGTGGCGGTGGACGTCAGCCGCGAGATCATCAACTACCTCGACGGCCGTCCCATCGAGAACGCGGTCAACATCCCCCGTTTCGATCCCGACCTGATGGAGCACATGAAGCCCTTCATGGGGCTGGTGAGCAAAATCGGCGAATTCGTCGCCCAACTGGCGCCGCCCAATCCCAAAAAGGTGGTTTTCACCTACAACGGCAAGATCGCCCGTTTCGACTGCGCGCCCCTCACCGTCTGCGGCCTGGCTTCCCTGCTCAACCGCCAGACCGATCAGGAGGTGAACATGGTCAACGCCCGGCTGGTGGCGGAAACCATGGGCATCGCCGTCGAAGAGGTGCGCAACACCGAATCCGAATCCTTTTCCAGCATGGTCACGGTCTGCATCGAAACCCCCGAGGGCCGGCGCTCCATCGCCGGCACCCTCTTCGAGGGGATTCCCAAGGTCGTCAAGATGCGCGACTTCCAGACCGACTTCACCCCCGAGCCGCACATGCTGGTCATCAGCTACGACGACAAACCGGGTCTGATCGGCAAGATCGGCACCATTCTCGGCGAAGCCAACGTCAATATCGGCAACATGAGCCTGGGGCGCCGTTCCAAGGCGGGCGAGGCGATGGTCGTCCTCTCCATCGACAGCCCGGCCGACGAGGCCACCCTGGAAAAGGTCGCCAAGGCCGTCGACGCCCGCTTCCTCAAAGCCGTGCACATGCGCGAATAAAAGAAACCTTCCCACGTGCGCAATGTTTCGGCGGACAGGTTCCCCCGTACAAAAGAGGCGGCCCCCATAGGCCGCCTCTTTTTTTGCACCAGAAGGAACCAGCCGCCGCTCACTTCCAAATGCCATTCTAAAAATTCACCGATAAGAAAAAAATGGGCTAAAGTTTTATTTATAATAATTTTTACAGGGACTCACGACTCCACAAAAGATTATTCGGCGGCCGAAAGGCCCGAACAAAACCCTCGAACACAATGAGGACTCTATTGTAATCACTCCTTTTTACTCCTTCGCGACGAAGATTCGCGGAGGTCGGCCATGTCTTCAAGAAACTTTCCCGGCGCGGCGCGGCGAAGAACGGCGCAAGCCGAAAAAACCGGCGGACCGATTTTACCCTGAATAAAAAACCGCTTGACAATTCGCCGGTTTTTCTGCTTTATATGGCACCTTCCAGAAACAATGTTTTACAAATAGCAAAATTTTACTTCCTCGTCGCCCCGCCTGAGCGGGACCATTTTCAACCTCACAAGGATGGCCGCAATGTCGCAGAAAATCATCAAGCCTTCGTTGAAGAATCCCCTCGATCCGCCCGAGAAGGTCGAATTCACCATCCCCGGCGAAATCTCCCGCGCCACCGGCGGTTATGAAGAGGCGATGCGGGAAGGGCACGACCTGATTCAACGCCCGATCAAGTCGGTCAGCATCGGTCAGATCGAAAAACAGCACTTCAAAAAACGCATGACCGTCTGGGAACGGATCAAGGTGCTGACCGAGAGCCAGCCGAACATCCTCTTCCAGAACTGGGGCAAAAATCTTGACGGCGCCTCGCTGGTCACCGGAATCATCAATATCGGCGGGCGCGACGTGGCGGTCTACGGCCACGATTTCACCGTGCGCGCCGGTTCCATCGACGCCACCAACGGCCGCAAGCTCGCCCGGCTCTTCACCATGGCCGGCGAGAAGGGCATCCCCCTGATCGGCATGAACGACTCGGCCGGCGCCTTCGTCCCCGCCGGGGTCGGCGGTCTCGACGGTTACGCCGAGGCCTTCACCGCCCTGCGCAAGATCAGCGGCGTGGTGCCGACCATCATGTGCATGTTCGGCTTCAACGCCGGCGGCGGCTCCTACCTCCCCCGCCAGGGGAGTTTCGTCATCCAGCCCGAGGACACCTTTTTCGGCCTGACCGGCCCCGGCGTCGTCAAGTCGGTCCTCGGCGAGGACATCACTCCCGAGGAACTGGGCGGCCCCAAGGTTCACGGCGCTTCCGGCGTCGCCGACCTGACCGTGGCCGACGAGACCTCCGCCCTGCGCGCCGCCGTTCGCCTGCTCAGCTACATCCCCGACAACAACGGCGTCATGGCCCCCTTCCAGCCGACCAGCGACCCGCTGGAGCGCAAGACCTGGGAGATCAACACCCTGCTGAAAAAGGCCTTCAACTCGCCGACGGGCTTCAACACCCCCTTCGACGTCTCGATCATCATCCAGCAGATCGTCGACCACGGCGACTACTTCGAGCTGCAACCGAAGCGCGCCCGCGAGGCGATTACCGTCTTCGGCCGCCTCGGCGGCCACGTCGTCGGTTTCGTCGCCAACAACTCGGCGGTTTCCTCGGGCCAGATCGACTGCGATTCGGCGGTGAAAATCGCCCGCTTCGTGCGCTTCTGCAACATCTATAACATCCCCATCATCTTCATGGAGGACACCACCGGCTTCCTCCCCGGCCGCGAGCAGGAAGCCCGGGGCATCGTCCAGGCCGGCCGCTCCATGCTCGACTCGATCATCGACGTGCGCACCCCGCGCATCCTGCTGATTCTGCGCAACGCCTTCGGCGGCGCCTACGCCTCGTACAACAACTATCCGACCGGCGCCGATCTGGTCCTGGCCCTGCCCACCACCCGCCTGGCGGTCATGGGTCCGGCCGGCAAGGAATTCGTCTACAAGGATGAGCTGCGCAAGATCCGCTCCGGCGCCGCCGAACTGGCCAAGAAGGGGGCGGCCGAGCGCGTCGCCGCCGGGATGGATGCCGGCGAGGCCAAGCGGGACGCCGAACGCGAAGCCGCCGACTGGCTCAAGGCCCAGGAAGCCGAGCTGAACCTGCGCTACGAAAAGGAACTGATGAACCCCAAAGAGGGTCTGGCCCTCGGCTCCATCTCCTCCATCGTCATGCCGACCGACCTGCGCAAGGTTCTCGGCGAAAACCTCAACTTCCTGCTCCGCCACTACAAGCCGTCCCCCTGGCAAGACGTGCAGCGCGAATTCCATTAAGAGCGGAGCGATCCCATGTTGATGAAAGCGAACCCAGGTTTCGAGTCGGAGAAGACCCCCATGGCAAAGAACAACGACTATTATAAAAATAATCCTCTCATTCACCGCGACCGGCGCCTCGGGCGCTCGGACTCCGAGTGGGTGCGATCTTTTTCCTGCGAGGCGCTCAGGCCCCTCATCGTCTGCCGCGGTCCCATCCGCCTGGAGGCGATGATGGTCTACGAGGAGATGGGAATCGCCCATTACGGCATCCTGCTCTCGGAAAAGGATTCCATCGTCTACCCCAACGCCCTCTCCCCCGAACTGCGCATGCTCACCGACCCGACCCGGATCCATCGGGTGCCTGACTACTCGGGGGCGAGCAAGGAAGAGCGGGTCGAGCGCATCGGCCAGATCATTCAGATCGCCAAGGATAACGGCTACGATTCGATCTTCGCCGGCTATGGCTTCATGGCCGAGGATGACGAGTTCGTCGCCGCCATCGAGGATGCGGGACTGCGCTTCATCGGCCCCTGCTCCGCCACCCAGCGCGGCGCCGGCAAGAAGGACGAGGCCAAGCGCACGGCGCTCAACGTCGGTGTCTCCGTCACCCCGGGCATCGACAACGTCAGCGCCCGCACCCTGGTGGCCAAGCATCCGAGCCGCGAGCAACTGCTGGCCCTGGTCAAGGCCGAAAGCCTGAATTGCGACGCCCAGGTACTCGCCGATGCGAGTCTGTCCCTCGAAGCCCTCGCCGGCCACATTCTCATGGCCTCCTACGACAAGGGGATCGACCTTTTCACCATCGACGAGCTCGGCGCCCAGGTCGAGAAGGCCTGCGCCGAGATGTTCCGCGACTATCCCGGCAGCCGCATCCGTTTGAAGGCCATCGGCGGCGGCGGCGGCAAGGGCCAGCGGATTCTCGGCGCCACCATGCTGGCCAAGAAGAAGCCGAGCGAGGCGGAGATCAAGAAGGCCGCCGCAGAAGCCCCGTCCCTGGTGCGGGAAGTGCTCAACGAAGTCAAGGCGGCCGGGGTCGGCGACAACAAGAACCTGCTCATCGAGCTCAACATCGAGCAGACCCGCCACAACGAAATCCAGCTCCTCGGCAACGGCGACTGGTGCATCGCCCTCGGCGGCCGCGACTGTTCGCTGCAGATGCACGAGCAGAAACTGCTGGAAGTCTCCGTGACCCAGGAAGGCCTGGCCCTGGAAATCGCCAAGGCCAAAAAGGCCGGGCTCAAGGTTCAGGCCGAGGCCCTGGAAACGGACCTGCGCATTCTCAAGCGCATGGAGGAGGAATCGGAGCGCTTCGGCCAGGCCGTCGGCCTCGACTCCGCCTCGACCTTCGAATGCATCGTCGACCGCGACCGCTACTATTTCATGGAGGTCAACACCCGCATCCAGGTGGAGCACCGCGTCACCGAGCTGGTCTACAACCTCAGGTTCACCAATCCGAAGGACAAGAAGGACTTCTTCATCGTCGAATCGCTGGTCGAGGCCATGGCCCTGCTCGCCCTGCACAAGGAGCGCCTGCCCCGCCCCGAGCGCCAGCCCCGCTTCGGCGCCGGCGTCGAGGCCCGCCTCAACGCCACCGACGTCTCCCTCTCCCCCAGCGCCGGCGGCGTCATCCGCTACTGGTCGGAACCGATCGAAGGGGAGATCCGTGACGACCAGGGGATCTGCCTGGTCAACCCCGACACCGGCCACTTCATGCGCTACACCGTGGCCGGCGCCTACGACTCGAATATCGCCCTGCTCCTGACCAAGGGGGAAGACCGCCTCGACAGCTACCGGCACCTGGCCAAGGTGCTGCGCTCCACCACCCTCACCGGCACCGACCTGGCGACCAACCTGACCTTCCATTACGGCCTGGTCAACTGGTTCCTCAGCCGCAACGTCATGGCCAAGCCGACCACGCGCTTCGTCGTCCCCTACCTGACCATGGTCGGCAAGCTCAAGCAGGAAGCCAACAAGCTCGACGTGGTCTACGCCTTTCTGGCCGTGAAGAAACACTTCGCCAAGCTCTACGGCACCGATCCCGAGGTGGCCAAGGCCATCTCCGAGACCCTAGACCGCAAGGGCACCCTGCTCACCCGGCCGATGGAGATTCTTCTCAATGATCCCCATCTTCTGTCCGGCTGGCTCAGCATCAACCGCTCGAACCTCGAAATCAAAAACGGCAAGCTGACCTGGCTGCGCAACCCCCTGACCATCCTCCAGGAGACCTACGAGTATCTGCACATGAACTGGCGGGAAGGGGCGCCGGCGGCGGAAATCATCTGGTCCCACGACCACGAGCTGCTGCAGCGGGCGCTGCGCTTCTACAACGAACTGCGTAAAGTCTTCGGGCTGAAAGCGGAGGAGTTCATCCAGCTCAACACCCTGCTCGGCAAAGAGGAACCGCAGGGGGGCTACGATCAGGCCACCTGGGAAGAGATCCAGGCCGCCCATCTCGGTTTCGAGGTCGGCAACGAGCTTCTCGGCCTCCTTTTCCTGATCGCCGACCGGACCAGCTTCTTCGACTTCAAGGTCGAGGAGAACCTGGAAGTCACCATCCCCGACTATCTCACCGACCTCGACCTGCAGGCGGCGATGAAAAAGGTGCTGGTCCCGCCCCCCTCGACCAAGGCCGACGAGATCGTCACCCCCGGCGGCGGCATGTACTACGCCCAGGAAGCGCCGGGCATGCCGCCTTTCGTCAAGGAAGGGGAGCATTTCGAGAAGGGGCAGCCGCTCTTCATCCTCGAAGTCATGAAGATGTTCAACAAGGTTCCGGCTCCCTTCTCCGGCACCGTCGACAAGGTGCTGATCGAAAACGCCGACGGCTGCATCGTGCAGAAGGGACAGCCGATCTTCAAGGTCACGCCCGATGAGAAATTCGTCGAGGTCGATTCCAAGGAAATCGAAAAGCTCAGGCGCGAGACAACCAACGACTACCTCAAGGCGATTCTCTAACCACCACCAAAAAACGGGCCCTGGATCGCTCCGGGGCCCGCGTTTTCTCGGCCGGTCGCGCCCCTCGGGGCGCGACCGGTTTTTTGCATCAGCCTGTCTCAGGTGGCGAGGATGTAATCGTCCCCATCCACGCACTCGGAAGAGCCTTCGAGGAAGGAGTCCTTGTGGACATCCTTGATGACCTGGACGGCGCCGTGATTCACGGCCCAGACCGTGCCGCAGACCCGGCACTCGAGAATGTCTTCGTAAAAGCCCTCGGAGTGCAGGTCCACCGCTTTGAAGGATTGGTGTTTGCAGATCGGACACTTCATGGCGTTCTCCTTTCGTCGGGGTCTTGGGCCGGCGATCATTCATTGTTTTTTTACAGAGTATAGGGAAAGACCCTTCCCGCGCAAGGGGCAGAAAAAAGAAAAAACAGTTAAAACGGGATGTTATGCAGCGAAACCAGGTTCTTTGAACCGTCTCCAGAGAAAGGAGGACGGGGCGCGCAACCGGGCGTACGGCGGGTTATGATGGAAAATCAGGGGATTAGCGATGCGAAAAAGGAGGCTGCGGGCCAAGGCGGCCAGGGCGGAAAGAAGGAGAGAGCACCGGCGGAAAAAAGAACGGTCGAGAGCGAAGCGCGGAGAATCAAACCCTGTCAGGGTTAAATTTTAACCGATCGTGGGTGGAATCGGCCTCAATAACCGAACAGGGGCAGCTCGCAGGGGGGGATGAGACCCCGCTCCTCGGCCCGCGCCAGCAGGGTCGTCACCGCCGCCAGCCCATCCTCGCCGAGATCGAGGGAAAAGGGGTTGACGTAGAGGCCGATATGGCTGTCGATGACCTCATCGGCCAGTTCCTGGGCGTGGGCCTTGATGTAGGGACGGGAGAGCTGGGGATGGGCGAAGGCGAATTCGACGGAGCGCCGCAACGCCTGGTCGACTTCGCGAATGAGCGCCGCGCCGAGGGAGCGCTTGATGAGGATGCCGCCGAGGGGAATCGGCCGGCCGGTCGTCTCCTCCCACCACTGGCCGAGATCGAGGACTTTATGCAGCCCCAGGCCCTGATAGGTGAAACGCGATTCGTGGATGATGACCCCGGCCGCCACCTCCCCCGCCGCCACGGCGGCCATGATCCGGTCGAAGGGCATGATCCGTACCTGATCGAAACCTTCGCCGTAAAGCTGCAAGAGCAGGTTGGCGGTCGTCAGCCGGCCGGGGATGGCGATGGACCGGCCGCGCAGATCTGCCATATCCCCCGCTTCCCGGGCCGCCACCAGCGGGCCGCAGCCGCGCCCGAGGGCGCCGCCGCTGCGCAGCAGGGCGTAGTCGCGACGGAGATGACCTAAGGCGTGATAGGAAATCTTGGTCATGTCGAGGGTTCCCGCCAGGGCCAGGGCGTTGAGCGTTTCCACATCCTCCAGCCGCTCCTGGAACTCGAGATCCCCCAAGGGAATGCGCCGGTGCACCAGGGCATCGAAAATGAAGGTGTCGTTGGGACAGGGGGAATAGCCGAGGGTCAGGGTCCGGTTCATGCGCTTTCCTTACTGTCGTGCCAGCGGTTGAGCAGCTCCTGCACCGCCCATTGCGCGGTCTCGGCGCCCGCTTTCAGATCCCAGCGCGCCGGGTCGCGGTCTTCCACCAGATTGGAAATGCCGCGAATTTCGAGAAAGGGGATGTCGTGCAGGGCGCAGATCTGGGCGACGGCGGCGCCTTCCATGTTTTCGCAGAGGCCGCCGGTGCGCGCGGCCAGGGCCTCGCCGCCGGCGAGGGTGCCGGAACAGGTGGAGACGGTGACGAAGGGGCCGAAGGCGACCTGGGCGAAACGCTCCCGCGCCGGTGAATTGAAGAGATTGCGAACCTTTTCCAGCAGCCAGGGGCAGCAGGGATAGTGGTTGTAAAAGGACTGATTACCCCGCCGTGCCAGGGGCAGGCCGAGGGCCTCCATGTCGAGAAAGCCTTGCGGCGTGAGGGCGCCCTCGTCGCCGTGAATCTCTTCGCTGGCCACGGCCAGATCCCCCACCCCCAGCCCCGAACCGGGAAAGGCGCCGCCGCAGCCGAGGACGATCACCGCCGCCGGCCGGTAGGTGGCGAGCAGCAGCGTGGTCGCGGCGGCGGCGTTGACCTTGCCGACGCCGCAGTGCATCAGGGCGACACTGCGCCCCAGGCGCGAGCCGAGGTAGAGTTCGCGCCCGCCGCAGTTGCGCACCTCGCAGGGGCTCAAAAAGCGGCGCAGCAGGCTGGTTTCCAAGGGAACGGCGGCGAGCAGGGCGATCATGGGGACCGGCGCACGGGGGCGGAAGGCGGCACGGAAAGAGCGGAAAAGGGCGCAAATGCGGGGCGGCTCACGACTGATACCAGCCCTGGCGGATCAGGTCGCGGCGCAGGGGAACCCCCTGATTGCGGACGACCCCCTGGTACCAGAAGAGATCGCTGTCCGCGGGCGCCCCTTCCGTCGGCGGATCGAGACGCTTGCGCCGGTCGACCAGATTTTCCTGAAAGCGCTCGTCGCTTTCGGCGACGATCTCGCGGATCTTTTCGGCCAAAGCCGGTGCCGTCCCGGACATGACGAATTCGATCAGATCGCGCAGCCGCAAGCCCTGGCGGTACTCCCAGAGATCCCCCTGAAAGCCCGCGACGCACTCGCTGACGAAATCGCTCCAGTCGAGGAGCAGCCCGCCGAAATCCTCCTCGGCGAATTCCCCGTAGTCGGGATGCTCGCTCAGGAGCGCCTCGATCTGGTCCTGTTCCTTTTTCGAGAGGAAAAAAGCGAAATCGTCGGCGACCGGATACATATCGAGCAGGTCGCAGAGTTCCTCGCAGAAGCAGGCGTAGTCGAGCTCGCTCTCGCTCATCCCGGCGAAGGGGGCGGGCAGCGACTTGCGCGGCAGGCACATCAGCGACAGGTGATCGTGGCCGCTGTCCGTGGGGAAGAGCAGCTCGGGATCGTGACGGATGCCCCGGCTCGCCAGCAGGTCGGTGATGCGCAGGTGATTGCCGGTGAAGCAGGTCAGAACCTTTTCCTCCGAATAGAAGATCTCGATCCCCTCCCGGTTGTTGGCCAGGCCGAAACCGACAAAGCCGTCGTGAATCAGCCGCGGCAGATACGGTTCGAGGGCTTCGAGAATCTCGCAAGTCGGCAGGTAAGGGGAGTAGTAGATGGTCGGGGCGGGATTTTCTTCCGGGGAGGTCGCCGCCTCGTTGTCGTAGTATTCGAGGATGAAAAACATCTCCTCGGGCAGGCGCGGCACCAGCGCAGACAACAGGCCGGGAATCCGGTCGGCGTCGACCATGACCGAGAAACGATAGGAATCGGTGGTGTTTTCCAGAGGACCGAGGACATAGCCTTCGGTGTAGATTTGCGCCGGGGTGCCGGGCGCCGGCGGCCAGAGGCGCAGGCCCAGGGGGAGTTGCAGGGACGGGGATGACAAGAGGAATCCTTTATTCGCTGAAGTGGTGCATGAAAAACGGCGGAAGCCCGTTTAATCCGGAAGTTCCACACTTAATCAAATTAGAGGATTCCCCCGAAAATGTCAACGGCCGCGCCGCCCGCGGACGCTTCGCATCCGCCGCTAAGTATTCGTTTAGTTTGGTTAAATGTTTTTATCTTAGATAAATTAATTCTGTTGACAATATGCCTCATTTTCGATATATCCGATTGGAATAAAACCACTTTTTGCTTTTATAGGGCTGTTGCATGGAATACAAAATCGGCGCGAAGATCAAGAAGCTGCGCAAGGCGCGCAAGCTGACGTTGCAGGACGTCGCCCGCGAAACCGGCTTCTCTCCCGCGCTCATCTCGCAGATCGAAAATAACAACGTCTCACCCCCCATCGCCACACTCTCCAAGCTGGCGCGCTTTTTCGACGTGAAAATGGGGCACTTCTTCGAGGAAGAAGAAGAAGAGCACAAGTACGAGGTGGTGCGCAAGAATGCCCGGCGGGTCATCAACCGGGTCATCTCCAAAGCCGGCACCGGCCACGGCTACACCTACGAAGCCCTCTCCTTCCGCAAGCACAACAAAAAAATGGAACCTTTCCTGGTGACCGTTTCCGAACGGGCCGCCGAGGAAACCCTCTACAACCACGAAGGCGAAGAATTTCTGCTCATCATCAAAGGACGGGCGGAAATCATCCTCGACGAGGAACGGATCGTCCTCGAAGAGGGGGATGCCGTCTATTTCGATTCCTCCCTCCGCCACCGGCTGCTTTCCTACGACGGCAACGAAGTTCAGGTGCTCGCCGTCGTCACCCGTTGATTTAGAACGCAAGGGGTGAGGCGTACCCCTCACTCCTCACCGATAAAAAGAAAGGTTTTTGTGCGAATGAGTCCGTTCGAGAAAAAATCCCTGAGCGATTGGGAAGCGCTGGTCAAGAAGGAACTCAAGGCTGACAATCTGGATAAACTGCAGTGGGACACGGCCGAAGGCATCCGGGTCAAGCCCCTCTATACCAAGGCCGACGTCGAGAAGCTGGAGACCGCCGACACCCTCCCCGGTGTCGCCCCCTTCGTGCGCGGGCCGATGGCCTCCATGTACGCCGGACGCCCGTGGACGGTGCGCCAGTATGCGGGCTTCTCCACCGCCGAGGAATCGAACGCCTTCTATAAACGCAACCTCGCCGCCGGCCAGCAGGGACTTTCCGTCGCTTTCGACCTCGCCACCCATCGCGGCTACGATTCGGACCATCCCCGGGTGGTCGGCGACGTCGGCAAGGCCGGAGTCGCCATCGATTCGGTGGAAGACATGAAAATCCTTTTTTCCGACATCCCGCTGGATAAGGTGTCGGTCTCGATGACCATGAACGGCGCGGTGCTGCCGATCATGGCCAACTACATCGTTGCCGCCGAGGAGCAGGGAGTTTCCCAGGAGAAACTGGCCGGGACCATCCAGAACGATATCCTCAAGGAGTTCATGGTCCGCAACACCTACATCTATCCGCCGGAACCGTCGATGCGGATCATCTCCGACATCATCGAATACACCAGCACATACATGCCCAAGTTCAACTCCATCTCCATCTCCGGCTACCACATTCAGGAAGCCGGGGCCAATAACGCCCTGGAACTGGCCTTTACCCTCGCCGACGGCCTGGAATACGTCAAGGCGGCGCTGGCCAAGGGGCTCGATGTCGACGCCTTCGCGCCGCGCCTCTCCTTTTTCTTCGCCATCGGCATGAACTTCTTCATGGAAGCCGCCAAGCTGCGCGCCGCCCGTTTCCTCTGGGCCGACCTCATGCAACAGTTCCAGCCGAAAAACCCCAAATCGCTGATGCTGCGCACCCACTGCCAGACCTCGGGCTGGAGCCTCACCGAGCAGGATCCCTACAACAACGTCATCCGCACCACCCTCGAAGCCCTGGCGGCGGTCCTCGGCGGCACCCAGTCGCTGCACACCAACGCCCTCGACGAAGCCATCGCCTTGCCCACCGAACAGTCGGCGCGCATCGCCCGCAACACCCAGCTCATCATCCAGGAAGAATCGGGCGTGACCAACGTCGTCGATCCCCTGGGCGGCTCCTATTATGTCGAATCGCTGACCGCCGCCCTGATCGACGAGGCGCGCAAGATTCTCGCCGAGATCGACGGCCTGGGCGGCATGACCAAGGCCATCGAATCGGGGATGCCGAAACTGCGCATCGAGGAATCGGCCGCGAAAAAACAGGCGGCCATCGACTCGGGGCGGGAGGTCATCGTCGGCGTCAACAAATACAAGCTGGCCAAGGAAGAGCCGATCGACGTTCTCGACATCGACAACACGGCGGTGCGCGAGGGACAGATCGCCCGGCTGAAAAAGATGCGCGCCGAGCGCGACGAAGCCGCCTGCCAAAAGGCCCTGGCCGCCATCACCGCCGCCTGCGCGGATACGCAACAAAATCTGCTCGGCCTGTGCGTCGAAGCCGCCCGCCTGCGCGCCTCCGTCGGGGAGATCTCCGACGCCATGGAAAAGGTTTTCGGCCGCCATCGGGCCGAAATCAAACTCGTTTCGGGAGCTTACGGATCGATCGTGGAAAAAGATCAGGATTTCGCCGCATTGAAAGCGCGCATCGAAGCCTTCGCCGCCGCCGAGGGGCGCCGGCCGCGCATCCTCGTCGCCAAGATGGGCCAGGACGGCCACGACCGCGGGGCCAAGGTCGTCGCCACCGCCTACGCCGATGCCGGTTTCGACGTCGACATGGGACCGCTCTTCCAGACCCCCGAGGAAGCGGCGAAGATGGCGGTGGAGAACGACGTGCACGTGGTCGGCGTCTCCAGCCTCGCCGCCGGACACAAGACCCTGGTGCCGCAGCTCGCCGCCGAATTGAAGAAACTCGGCGCCGACGACATCGTCATCGTCTGCGGCGGCGTCATCCCCCGCCAGGACTACGACGAACTGCACGCTGCCGGCGCCGCCCGCATCTTCGGCCCCGGCACCCCGATCACCGTCTCCGCCGTCCAGACCCTCGACGCCATCGAGGAAAAACGGCGGTAACTGTCACGAATCGTTTTGTTTTCCAGGTAGGGGCGACGCATGCGTCGCCCTTGCGCGTATGGGGCCGTAGACATTATGGTTGTCAGTTAAACAGAAAAAAGACCTGCCATCCTTGCAACGTGGGTTACGCTGTAGAGAA
>JAVFAR010000077.1:0-13141 GCA_034002365.1 Trichloromonas sp. | reverse complement strand
AAATTACAGGAGAAAAAATAAACGCCGAGGGTCTGCACGAACATTTCGCAGACCCTCGGCGTATAACACAAATATACATTTTTTCGTTATGATGATTTCGTTAGACTGGCCTTAAATTAAGACAATCCACTGTAATCATTATAGATTTATCCGATTTCAGGGTGTATCTGCCTTTTATACAGGTGTATGACCACCGCTCAATGGACCAGATGGCGGGACATGGGAATCAATCGGCGATAATCCTCGGCGGTCAGGCTCGACTCCCAGAGACCGCTGATCATGCCCGTCCCCACCCCCAGGGCGAAGATCGCCACCACCAGCACAGGAAAACGCCAACCGGCGAGAAGATGCCGCCCCCCCGGAGGGGCCATGGCCAGGGAACGTGTCGGACAGGCCGCCTCACAGCTCAGGCAGCCGGTGCATTCCGGACTGCCGATGGCGGCCTTGCGATCAACGGGCAGACGCGAGGGGCAGGCCTTGGCGCAGTTGCCGCAGTCGACGCAGGTATGAACATCGCGCCGAATCTTGAGCGGGCTGAAAAAACTGAAAAGGCCGAGCATCGCCCCATAGGGACAGAGATAGCGGCACCAGAAGTTCTGACAAAAGAAGGACAGCGCGGTAATCACGGCGATGATCACCAGGGCAGTGGTGGACATGCCGGTGAAGAAATGCAGCATCTTCACGTCGCTCACCGCCCAGTAGGGGGTTTCAAGAAAGGAGGCGAGAGCGAAGGAGGGCATGTCGAGAAAGATGATCTTCACGAAGAAGGCCAGCAGCAGGTATTTGAGGCCGCGCAACGGCCAGTCGAGCCAGGTCCAGATGCGGAAGTTGCGGCCGAAAACTCGTTGCCCCAGTTTCCACACCGCCTCGGACAGCGTACCTACGGGACAGAGCCAGGAGCAGAAACTCTTGCGCGCGAAAAAGCTCATGGCGATGAAGGTCAGCAAGAGAATCATGGCCGCCGGATGAACGCTGTCGACGATGCCCGTCGTCAGCCAGTATTTCAGGCTGACCAGGGCGCCGATGGGGAGAAATCCCTCGACCCCGGGCGGGCGGGTGACATAGGGGGTCGCACCGAAGCTTTCGTAATGGCGGACAAAAAGAGCGAATCGGACGCCGATACCCAAAATCCAGGCAAAAAAGAGCCATTGAATGAGGTTGCGTATCCGGGTGCTTCGGGATAAAAAATCAGTAAACATCATCATCTCCTGGATATCCGCTGAACGATCTGCGGTTTTGAACCATAGAAACAGATTGCCGTTGCCAACACCTTGACCTTGGTCAAATTTTGCCGATCGAAAAACGCGGAATGAGGGCAACGCCGCGGAGAGGTCTTTTCATCACAGGATAAAGGAGCCACCATGATTCAGGACGCCACCGACCAATATATCGCCACGATTCTCGCCCACTATCCCCTCGCCGGCAAAAAGGTGCTGGAGATCGGTTGCGGCGGCGGCCGCATCACGTTCGACCTGGCCCGCCATGCCGGCTCGGTCCTGGCCACCGACCCCGACGGCAAGGCCCTGGCCAAGGCCCGCGCCGCCGTCACCGCGGACAACGTCACCTTCCGCCAGGCGCCGAGCGGCGTCCCCGAGGACCTGCCCGGCGCTTCCTTCGACCTGGTGATCTACACCCTCTCCCTGCACCACGTTCCCATCGGCGAGATGACCGCCAGCCTGGAAGCCGCCGGCCGGCTGCTGCGCCCCGGCGGCGCGATCATGGTGCTGGAACCGGGGGCGGAAGGTCCCTTCATGGAAGCCAAGCAGCGCTTCGGTATCGGCAGCGGCGACGAAAGCCGCGAGCAGGCGGCGGCGCTGGCGGCCATGGAACAACTGCCCGGCTGGAAGGTCGGGCCGGCCATCCATTTCGAAACCGCCTTTCTCTTCAGCGACGAAGCCGACTTCTTCGCCGGCAAAGTCCCCAACCATGCTCAACTTCCCGCCGAGCGGCTGGCGGAAATACGCGCCTTTCTCGCCCCCTGCCAGACCCCCGAAGGCATCATCCTGCGCGCCGGGCGTAGGCTCAATGTCCTCACCCGTAGCTAGGCCTTTTCGTCACCACGAGGCTCGATGCGCACCCGGCGAATCGCGGTTCCCCTGACCTTGACGCAGGTCAGCCGGAAGTCCCCCCAGTCGACTTGCTCCCCCTCCGTAGGCAGGTGCCCCAGTTTGAAGAGAATCAACCCCGCCAGGGTATCGAAAGGCTGACCGGAAACAGAGCGCACACCGAGCAAATCCTCCAGATCCTTGAGGGTAATGAACGCATCGACCAGATAGCCGCCGTCAGGGAGCGGCTGAATTCGGAGTTGTTCTTCCGCATCATGCTCATCCTCGATTTCCCCCACCAACTCCTCCAGCAGATCCTCGGTCGTCACCACCCCGCTCAGGCTGCCATATTCGTCGACGACCATGGCCATATGCAGATGTTTGCGCTGCATCTCGCGCAACAGTTCGTTGACCCGTTTCGTTTCCGGAACAAAAAAACAGGGGCGCAGCAGGTCTTGCAGATTGAAGGAAGTCGAGCGCACGGCTTGCGCCAGCAGATCCTTGCCGTGAACGAAGCCGACCACGGCCTCGATTTCGCCACGATAGACCGGGTAGCGGGAATACTGATGCTCCAGCACCCGCGCCAGCACCTCCTCCCGGGACAACTCCAGATCGAGACCGACCACGCGCGGCCGGGGAACCATCACTTCGCGCACCTGGGTGTGGGAAAACTCGAAAACGTTGCGAATGAATTCCTGTTCGTCGGGGGACACCGAACCGCTCTCCCGCCCTTCGGCGATCAGATGCTGAATTTCATCCTTGGTGATGAAGGCCTGTTCGCCCCGGCCCTTGACCCCGAGCAGCGCCAGCACGGTTCGGCTCGACAAGGTCAGGATAAAGACCGCCGCGCCCCCCCACCGGGCCAGCCAGTGGATCGGCCGGGCGACGCCGAGGGCGATGCGTTCCGAATACTCCAGGGCCAGGGCCTTGGGCACCAGCTCCCCGAGAATCAGCGAGAGGTAGGCGATGCAGCCGACCACCAGAAAGAGGGAGAGGGGCTCGGCGGCATCACGCACCAGCTCGAAGGGGGCCTGCTGCAAGAGCGGTTTGATGACCTCGATGGCGGCGGCGCCGCCGACGGCGGAGGCGAGGGTGCCGACCAAGGTCACGCCGATCTGCACGGTGGCGAGAAAACGATGGGGATCGGCCTGCAATCCTTCCAGAACCTGCGCGCCGGGCCGGCCTTCGGCGACCAGCTGGGCGATGCGGCCGCGCCGCACCGAAACGATGGCCAGTTCGGCCCCGGCGAAAAAACCGTTGGCGAGAATCAGCAAAACCACGACGACGAGTTCGAACCACAGGGTTTCCATAACGGTTTTTCCTTGGTTGCGGCGAGTGCCCGGGGGGAGATCAATCTGGCTCGCCCTGGTCCATGTCCAGATGGGCCGCCCATTCCCGCCACACCGCCCAGGCTACCGCCAGCACAATGGGCCCGACGAACAAACCGACCAGGCCAAAAGCCAGAAGACCGCCGAGCACGCCGAAGAACACCAGCAAAAAGGGGATGGCACTGACGCTGCTGATGAACAACGGACGCAGCAGATTGTCGGCCTGACTGACGACCGCCGCCCCCCATATCCAGACGCCGACGGCCGCGCCGACCTGCCCGTGAAACAGGAGCCAGAAGCCCGCGCCCCCCCAGATAAAAGGGGTGCCGAAGGGAATCAGCGCGAGCAGGGCGGTCAGGGCGCCGAGGGTGACCGGCGAATCCAGTCCCGCCACCCAATAGCCCATGCCGGCCAGGCTTCCCTGCACCAGCGCGGTCAGCAATACGCCGTAGACCACGGCACGGCTGGTGGCGCCGGCCGCCGCCAGATAATCGTGCGCCTGGGGACCGAGAAAGCGGGCCAGCACATGGCGCAGTTCGAGGATGATCCGGGCGCCGTCGCGATAGAAGAAGAACAGGATCAAGATCGCCAGCACCAGCTTGGTCAGGTTCTTGCCCAGACCGCCGACCAGCGCCGCCGCCTGGCCGGCATGGGCCTTGAGCCAGAGCTTGGCGGAGGCGATCACCGATTGCGGATCGGCCAGCAGCAGTTCCCGCTTGTGGGTAACCCAGTCCCACAGCCAGGGAATCCGCCGCAACCAATCGGGAACCGACGGCGGGTCGGCCACGAAGTCATGCAACGCCGGATAGAGACGGCTCACCTCCTGTTGCGCCATCCAGCCCAGCCCGAACAAGGGAACCAAGAGGGTCAGAGCCACCAGCGCGGTCGTCAGACTGGCCGCCAAGGTATCGCGCCGACCGCACCGGGCGCGCATCCATTCGGCCACCGGCCAGGACGCGTAAGCCAGCACCCCGGCCCAGGCCAGCGGCGGCAGGAACGGGGTCACCACCAGAAAAGCGAGGAGGGCCAAGCCGCTCAGGGCCAGCCAGGGAACCAGACGCCGGGTGATGGGGGACGGGGTATACATGGCTTAGTCCTTCTCGGGGGGATCGTGCCGGATCGGGCTGCCCGGCACCCAGCCGTGAATCTCCGCCGCGGTGGCTTCGTCCTTGGGCTGCCGGCGGGTTTTCAGCACCGAAACCAGCATCGAGCCGCCGATGAGCAGCGCGGTGACGAGCAGCGCCGCCTCCGTCGGGATGACTTTGCCGAAGGCGGCGTTGATCAGCATCTTGGCGCCGGCCACCATCAGCACCAGCGACAGCCCGTACTTGAGATAATGGAAGCGGTGGATGATGCCGACCAGGGCGAAATACAGGGCGCGCAGGCCGAGAATGGCGAAGACGTTGGAAGTATAGACGATGAAGGGGTCGGTGGTGACGGCGAAAATCGCCGGGATGGAATCGAGGGCGAAAACCACGTCGGTGACCTCGACCAGGATCAGCACCACCATCAGCGGCGTCAGGAACAAGAGACCGTCGCGACGGACGAAAAAGCGGTTCCCCTCGTACCCCTCGGTGACGCGGAAACGGCGGCGAACCAGACGAACCAGGCGGTTCCCCTCTATGTCCGGTTCCTGGTTGATGGTCACCAGCATGCGAACACCGGTGAAGATGAGAAAAGCGCCGAAAAGGTAGATGACCCAGTGGAAGGCCGAAATGATCGAGGCGCCGACCAGAATCAGCGCGGCCCGCAGGATCAGGGCGCCGAGGATCCCCCAGAAAAGCACCCGATGCTGATACCGGGCCGGCACCGCAAAGTGGCCGAAAATAAGGACGAAAACGAAAATATTGTCGACGCTCAGGCTCTTTTCCAGGAGATAGCCGGTAAAGAACTCGACCCCCGATTCCCGCCCGAAAAAATGCCAGACGCCGGCGCCGAAAAGGAGGGCGAGGACAAAGTAGCCGAAGCTCAGCCACAGCGCCTCGCGAATCCCCACTTCCTCGCCCTTTCGGTGCAGAACGCCCAGATCGAGCGCCAGCAAAACCAGCACAAACAGGTTGAAGCCGAGCCACATCCACAGGGTATTCATCGATAAACTTCTCCTTGCGCGTTTCGCGTCCCGGGCAAAAAAAAACCTTTCCCCAGGACATTGGTGAATGTCGTGGACAAAGGTCTTGCAAGGCGCGACGACTGTCGTGGCTCCCGCGTCCGGGTGAAGGCTCACCGTATTGACGAAGCGCGGGCCGGAGGCGTTCCGGATGCTACTCCCCTTTTTTCCGGCGCTGATCCTAACAAAATCCCCGTCAGGGAGCAACAGGAAATTCCCCGCGCCCCCTTACTGAGAACCCCCTAATCCGAATCGACCCTTGTCGCGCCGGAGAAGAGCTCAAGAAAAGGACCGAACAGATCTTGTATTTTTTATGATAATCCTTTCTCTTCAAGCAGATAGCCATTTTAACCCTTGACCTCAAGGGCTTTTTTATGATTATGATGACATTGGATTAAATTGTTCCAGCAGAAGACTTCTGCCGAAAAAACATTCAGCAAATCCACCCCCGCCCATTCCGGGAGACCCCCGAAGTGGTCTCCGGGCTTTGTTTGAGCCGAAACGGATGCTTTTTGCGAAAGCATCAAAGGTGCCGGTGGCCATGGTCCTGGAAGATCTGCGCATCGAGAGGATTCCGTCCGTCCCGGAAGTTCTGGTGACGCTCCTCAAGCTGTGCCATAAGCCCCAGGTCGAATTCGACGAACTGGCCCGGGTCATCGAGCAGGAACCCGCCCTTTCCGCAAAAATCCTCCATCTTGCCCATACCGCCTGCTACCGCCAATGGGCCGAAGTCACCCAGATCCGCCGCCTGCTCGTGGTTCTGGGCCTCGACACGGTGCGCCGTCTGGCCCTGACCAGCGCCGTCCACCAGTATTTCAGCCGACTTTCTCCCGGGCATGAAAGCTTCACCGCCGCCCTCTGGTTCCGCTCCCTGCTCTGCGCCCACCTGGCTCGCGACCTCGCCCGCCTGACCAGCTACCCGACCGGGGAGGAGGCCTATCTGGCAGGTCTGTTACACCGCCTCGGGCAGCTGGTGCTGCTGGAGAACTTTCCCGAGCCTTACCAGGACATCCTCTTCATGGATGAGGCCGAAGCGCGGATCGAGCAGGTTGAAAGGGAGCGTTTCGCGACCACCGCCGCCGAGGTCGGTGCCGAACTCCTGCGCCAATGGCCGACCTCCCCCTTTCTGGCCGACGCCGTGCGCTACCAGAATTATCCGCAAAGCACCCTGGGCGAAAGTCCGCCTCTGGTCAAACTCCTCAACCTGGCCTCGCGCCTCAGCCGCGGCCCAAGTGTCGGCACCCTCCCGCCAACGGACCTCGACGATCAACTTTTCGGTCTCAACGCCACCCTGCTTGCCGAAGTCGTTCACCGAACCCGAGCGGAGGTGCTGGAAACGGCCCGGGGCTTTGCCGTCGACCTCGGCGCCGGAACGGGCCGGGAGCCCAGTCCGGCCCGTCGGGAACTGGCCGGCTACGCCCGCGACCTGGCTTTGCTCGGCGGCACCGGTGGCCTTTATTCGACCGGCCTCGACACCCGTGCCGCCCTCGAACGCATCCGCCGGGATCTGGCCCTGGTCTTCGCCCTGGACGAGGTCGAGTTCTTCCTCTGTGACGCCTCCGGTGAACGACTGCTCGGCCAACCCTCACCCACTCATCCCGCCTGTTCCGCCTTCTCCCTCGACTGGCAAAGCTCCGCCGGTCTCCTGGGCCGCGCCTTGCGTGAGGGGCGGCCGCTCTCTTCCTTCGATGGCGGCAACGGCGAAACGGAAGCCCTCATCGACGAACAGCTGCGCCGCCTGCTGAAGACCCCCGGGCTGCTGGTCCTCCCGCTGATCGCCGGGGAGATACCCCTCGGCGCGGCGGTGGCAGGCATCCCCTCGTCACGCCGTCTGCCCCTGGACGAATGGCGCACGGGCCTGATCCTCTTTGCCGAGCAACTGGCGCTCCTGCTCCTTCAGGCCCGCGAGGCCGAAGCGGCCCGCGCGGCCGAGGAGAGCGCCGGACGCCAACAGCGCAGCCTGGAAGTCCGCAAGCTGCTGCACGAGGTGAACAACCCCCTGGCCGTCATCACCAATTATCTGCATGTCCTCGGCCTCAAGCTGGGGGAAGGCGGCCCCGTCAAGGAGCTGGCCGTTCTGCGCGAGGAGCTCGCCCGGGTCGGGGATCTGCTGGCGCGCTTCAAGGACCTGGAACAGCCTCCCGCCCCCGGCGAGGAGCGGCTGGAACTGAACCGGACCATCGCCGACCTCTGTACGATCTTCGCCGACGGCCTCTTTCAGGGGAAAAAGCTCCGGGCCGAGCTCGATCCGGACGAACGCATCCCCCTCCTGGCTCTGAGCCCCGGCGCCGTGCGCCAGGTGGTGATGAACCTGGTCAAGAATGCCGCCGAAGCCCTCCCCGAAGGGGGGCGCATCGACCTTGCCACCCGCGACCGGATCCACAAAAACGGCGCCCTCTTCGTCGAACTGCGTATCGCCGACAACGGTCCGGGGCTGCCCGAGCGGGTTCTGAACGGTCTCTTCACCCCGGTCACCAGCACCAAGCCGGGACATGCCGGTCTCGGTCTGAGTATCGTCAAACAGCTGCTTGACCAGCTCGGCGCCGAGATCAGTTGCGCCTCCAGCCCAGAGGCCGGCACCCGCTTCCAGATCCTCCTGCCGCGCACCCTGCCCCGGGAGGCGTCCAGCCATGACTGAGCGCTCCCGTCCCGCCCTTTCGCCCGAGGCCCCTGCCGACAGGGACAAGGAGGCGCAGCAGGAGCTCTTTCCTCCCAAACTGCTGGTGGTGGACGACGAGCCGCGCATGCGCGAGAGTCTGCGCGGCCTGCTCGAACTTTCCGGCTACCAGGTCGCCGGTGCCGGCGACGGCGGCGAAGCCCTCGCCCTGCTGGAGCGGGAAAGTTTCGACCTGCTCCTGCTCGATCTCAACATGCCGGGAATGTCCGGGCAGCTGCTGCTCGATGCCCTGCGCCAACGGGGGATCGACAGCAGCGTCATCGTTCTCAGCGGGGAGACGACCTTCGACCAGGCGACCAGCGCCTTCCGCCAGGGGGCGGCGGATTTTCTCGCCAAGCCCTGCCCCCCCGAAACCCTGCTCGCCGCCATCTCCGCGAACCTCGACCGGCGCCGCCGGAAGCAGGACTACTTCGTCATTCAGAAGCGCCTGCAGGGTTCCGAAGAACTGCATCGTTTCATCGTCAACAGCGCCCCCGATCTTTTCTTCATGCTCGACGGCGAGGGGCGCTTCTCCTTCGTCAACGACCGGGTCGAAAGCCTTCTCGGCTGCCGGGTCGACGATCTGCTCGGCCGTCACTTCGCGGAAATCGTCTACGACAAGGATCGCGACCGGGCGCGCTACGCCTTCAATCTCATTCACCATCCCGGCGGCGGCCGCGCCACCAAGCGCATGGAGCTGCGTCTGCGCATGAACAACTGCGACGACCTGCGCTATGTCGAGGTGCGGGCCATCGCCACCGAACTCTCGCCGGAAGGCACCTACACCGCTGAAGGGGGCCGCGTCCGGGGCGCTGCCGCGACCTACGGCGTGGCCCGGGACATCGGCGACCGCAAGCAGTCCGAGGCGCTGCTGCGCTACCATCGCTACCACGACGTTCTGACCAGCCTGCCCAACCGCACCCTCTTCAACGACCGGCTGGAAATCGCCCTGGGTCAGGCCAAACGTTCCGGCGGCAAGCTCGCCCTGATGTCCCTCGATCTCGACCGTTTCAAGAAAATCAACGACACCCTCGGCCATTTCGCCGGCGACGAGCTGTTGCAGGCGGTGGCGATGAAACTCAAGCGCTGCCTGCGCGAGGGGGACACCCTGGCGCGGGTCGGCGGCGACGAATTCGTCCTGCTGCTGCCGGGGATCGCCCGGGCCGAGGATGCCTCGGTCATCGCCCGGAAGATTCTCGGCATCGGCTGCCAACCTTTTTTTCACCAGAACCAGGAGCTGCGCATCACCTTCAGCATCGGCATCGCCCTTTTCCCCGACCACGGAGAAAGCATGGAGACCCTGCTGCGCTACGCCGACCTGGCCATGTACCGGGTGAAGGAAACGGGACGCAACGGCTTTTGCCTCTATTCGAGCGACATGCGCCAAGACAGTTCCCAGTTTCTGGATATCGAATCGGGGCTGCCCCGGGCCATCTGCCACGACGAGCTGCGCCTCCATTATCAGCCGCAGGTCGATATGACCCAGGGTCGCATTATCGGTCTGGAGGCGCTGGTGCGTTGGGCCCATCCCCAACGGGGACTGCTGCCGCCGGCGGAATTCGTCCCCGTCGCCGAGGAGACCAAGCTGATCCGCGAACTCGGCGACTGGGTGCTGCGCCGCGCCTGCCGGGATGCCGCCGTCCTGCGGGATCGGGGTTTCGGCGACCTGAAAATCGCCGTCAACGTCTCCCCCCAGCAGTTCGAAACGGACGACTTCGACCAGCGCGTCCTCGCCACCCTCGCCGGTCACGACCTGGACCCCCGGGTGCTGGAGATCGAAATCACCGAAAACAGCATCATGCGCGACATGAACAAGTCGATGGCCAACCTCACCGCCCTGGCCCATGCCGGGGTCACCATCGCCGTCGACGATTTCGGCACCGGCTACTCGTCCCTCGGCTACCTGCACAGCCTGCCCCTGCACACCCTCAAGCTCGACCGCTGTTTCGTCCAGAACATCACCCAGGCGAGCGAGCGCAACACCATCATCACCGCCGTGCTGGCCATGGCCCAAGGGCTGGAAATCGCCTTTGTCGCCGAGGGGGTCGAAACCCAGGCCCAGCACGATTATCTGCTCAATGCCGGCTGTCCCATCGGTCAGGGCTACCACTACTGCCGCCCCCTCGAACTGGAAAAACTCCTCCCTTTTCTCGCCGCCCATCCCACCTGAAAATCGCCCTTTGCCCGGGGCGATTTGACTTTCCTTCGCAAATACGCTAAGGTAGCGCATTACAGGCAGCGTCCCGCCAGGACGTCTCGACCTGAATCCGCATCCGAGGCCTTCGCCCGTGCCCCCGGCACGATCCCGACGACGCCTCGATCTCACCGGGCAGCGCCGGATTTCGGGAGTCCCCCGTCATCGCGGTCGCGGGTTGCCCGACCTCATCACAATCAAACTCAGCCTTCGAGCACGCCGTCGCGTGCGCTCCCTTCCGCTTCCCCACCCGAGAAGTCTCTTTCGCGCGCCGGCCTGCTCCCACTCTTAACAAAATTCCGGAAACATCCGGAATCGCTGGGGATTTGTCTATGGACGGAACCCCGACCAAAACCCAGGAGGTCGTTTTGCCGATTTTTTCCACCAACCAACGACAACTCGCCGAAGCCATCGACGCCGGCGGCGCCACTCTTTCCCACTGGAAGGACTGGCACTGGCAGCTCAAACATGCCATCCGGGATATCGGCCAAGTCGAGGAGCTGCTCGGCATCCATTTCGGGGCGGAGGAAAGAACTCGCCTCGAAGAGACCTTGCGCCGCTTTCCACTGGCGATCACTCCCTATTACCTCTCTCTGGTCGATGCCGAGGGTTTCCGTGAAGATCCCGTCTTCCGTCAGGCCTTCCCCTCCCCCCGGGAACTGGAGCTCGACGCCTGCGATTTGGCCGACCCCCTGGCCGAGGATCGGGACAGCCCGGTGCCAGGCGTCACCCATCGCTACCCCGACCGGGTGTTGCTGCAAATCAGCAACGTCTGCGCCATGTACTGCCGCCACTGCACCCGCAAGCGCAAGGTCGGCGATGTCGATTCGGTTCCCGGCAGGGATGAATTGCTCGCCGGCATCGACTACATCCGCAAGACGCCGGTGATCCGCGACGTCCTCCTTTCCGGCGGCGATCCGCTCATGCTCCCGGATGAGAAGCTCGACTGGATTTTGACCGAACTGCGCGGCATTCCCCACGTTCAGGTGGTGCGCATCGGCAGCCGCATGCCGGTGGTTCTGCCTTACCGCATCACGACCGAGCTGGTGGCGATGCTGAAAAAACACCAGCCCCTGTGGCTCAACACCCACTTCAACCACCCCCGGGAAATCACCGCTTCCGCCCAAGAGGCCTTGCGCCTGCTCGCCGACGCCGGGATTCCCCTCGGCAACCAGTCGGTGCTGCTGGCTGGTGTCAACGACTGCCCGCGCATCATGAAGTCGCTGGTGCACAAACTGGTGGAAAACCGGGTGCGTCCCTATTATCTCTACCAGTGCGACCTTTCCGAGGGGCTCTCCCACTTCCGCACCCCTATCGGCAAGGGGATCGAGATCATGGAAAGTCTGCGCGGCCACACCAGCGGCTTCGCCGTTCCGACCTTTGTCGTCGATGCGCCGGGGGGCGGCGGCAAAATCCCCCTCAACCCCACCTACCTCATTTCCCTGTCGACGAACAAGGTGGTATTGCGCAACTACGAGGGGGTCATCACCACCTACCAGGAACCGAACAGCTACGAACCGATCTTCTGCGACCGCAAGTGCGACGACTGCCGTCTGCAGCTGAAACTGGAGGATGCGGAGGAATGCCGCTCCACCGGCATTGAAATGCTCCTCTCCGACTACGATGAAACCATTTCCCTCACCCCCGAGAACACCAGCCGCATGGAGCGCCGCAATGATGAATGATCGTATCGAAACCTTCGGCCAATCGACCATCCAGCACGGCAAACACAGCGACCGCGTCTATCTGATGAAGCTGGGCCGGGACGACATCCCGGAGCTGCTCAGCCGGCTCGAAGACCTGGCGAATCGGAAAGGTTATTCCAAAATTTTCGCCAAGGTCCCCGATGACCGCCTGGACCACTTCCGCCGCCAGGGCTACCGCCCCGAGGCGCGGGTTCCCCGCTTCTATCGGGGCGACCGCGCCGCCCACTTCCTGGGCAAATATCTCTGCCCGCAGCGCCGGGAGGAACCGCGCCCGCAACGGGTGGCGGAGGTGCTGGAGCTGGCCCGGGCGAAGAAGCCCCTGCCCGAGGCTCCGTCCCTGACGGAGGGCTACCGCTGGCGGCCCCTGGACCCGAGCGACACTCAGACCATGGTCGCGGTCTACCGGCGGGTTTTCGCCAGCTATCCCTTCCCCATCCACAACCCCGCCTACCTGGAAGAGACGATGGCGGATAACGTGCGCTATCACGGCATTTTTCGCGACGACCGGCTGGTCGCCATCGCCTCGGCGGAGCTGGATAAAAGCGGCGGCAACGGGGAAATGACCGACTTCGCCACCCTGCCGGAAGAGCGGGGCCAGGGCCTGGCCAACTATCTGCTCACCCGCCTGGAAGAAGCCGCCGCCCGCGAGGGGATCGTCACCGCCTATACCATCGCCCGGGCCTATTCCTTCGGCATGAACATCACCTTCGCCAAACTCGGCTACGACTTCGGCGGCACCCTGACCCGCAACACCCAGATTTCCGGCGACCTGGAAAGCATGAACGTCTGGTACAAACCGCTGGTTTCCTGATAATTCAGAAAGCGCGCTATGTGGGTAAAAAAATATACGTGAAATCATACTTTTATCCGTAGGGGCGACCCATGGGTCGCCCAGGGGAGAGTTCGCAATCCGCGACGGTTGGGCGCACATCGGTGCGCCCCTGATATGGTTGTCAGTTGTCAAGCAGAAAAATAGCTCCCCTGATATGGTTGTCAGTTGTCAAGCAGAAAAATAGCTCCCCTGACCACGTTACGGGTGGTTACGCTGTTCATCAAATAGGATCCAGAGCATATGCCGGGACAGGGAGTATTTCGCGACGTTTGA
>JAVFAR010000076.1:0-13170 GCA_034002365.1 Trichloromonas sp. | reverse complement strand
TTCGAGCACCAACAGTGCCGCCGCCTCGGCCAAGGCTCGGTCTTTGCGATGAAGTTCGCTCTGGAGCTGTTTGATCGTCCTGGCTTGTTGCTGCAACTGGTCGCGCTCGGCCTTGCCGGCCGCTGGACTCGCTCCCTGGATGAAGGCTTTTTTCCAATGGATAATCTGTTCCGGATAGAGCCCCTTGCGCCGGCAGTATTCGCCCAACTCCAGCTCGTTGAGACTGGCGGTTTCCAACAGAATGGCGAATCTTTCTTCGCTGCTGAACCCGCCACTTTGCCCTGCTTGGTCCGGTCCTGCGCCGCTTCGGCCGCGAGCCTTGAGGCGCCAGCAGTACAAGGTGTCTTTCGGAACCCCGGTCTCTTTCGCCAAGGCGGTAACACTGGCGTTCTGCGGCGGCAACATTCGGGCGATGAGACTCAACTTGAATTCTTCAGGATAGTGGGTCATGTAATTTCACTTTCGGCCCCTCGGGGTTCACTCAAAGTCTCTCGAAGAGAGGCGACATCTATCCTGACACAGGGGGGTTCCCTCACCAAGGCATCGTGAATCACGGTCCCCAAGCCGGCCCTGGCATATTCGGCAAAGGCCCGGGAAAAGGCCGCTTCCGAAGGAACATCCCGTCGCTTGCTGAACCCGCGGATCATCCGCAGATTCGGGGGACTCAGCAGGGCGTGGCGCAAAGAACTGGTGTGCGGATAACGCAGAATGGACTTAGCAATAAACGCTCCGGCAAGAGCTTCCCGCTCTTTCAGCCGACGTCCCAGCCATTGTCGCTTGGCACTGACCGGCACATACTTTTCAATTTGAACCAGCTCAAGGATCTTGACCAGATGCTTCTCCGGTTCTGTCATAGGACCGGGCAAGCATTCATCAAGAATCAAGATAAGGTCAGATAGTTTCCATTGAAGCTCAACTTTTTCCGTCTTGTCAGCTATATTCAAAAAGCCGAATAAGCTTTTGCAAGAGGCTCATTTGATATCCAGATTTTCTTGAGAAAGGAGAACTTTAAGTCGATGGCCGATCCCCTGAACGTCCCCAAAGCGATGCAGCCGGTCTTTACCGAGGTGAGCCAGCGCATTGACGAATTCTGCAGCGAACATCTGAACGAGGAATATGCCCTCGTCTCGCAAGAACTGGCCGCGACCATCTGCCGCAAGCGCCCCTCGCCGCTGCTCAAGGGAAAACCCGAGCAGTGGGCCTGCGCCTGTGTCTATGTCATTGGCAGCACCAACTTTCTGCACGACAAGTCTCAAAGCCCTCACCTGCCGCTGAAACAGCTCTGTGAACTGTTCGGCATCGGCAAGAGCACGGCGACGGCCAAGGCCAGAAGCATCCAGGATGCCCTGAAGATCACCCCGCTCGACCCGCGCTGGACCCTGCCGAGCAGGCTGCACGACAACCCGCTGGTCTGGATGGTTCTGGTTGATGGTTTCATGGTCGATATCCGCAGGGCACCACTGGAACTTCAGGAAGAAGCCTTCCGGCTCGGCCTGATTCCTTTTGTGCCAGCTGATAAAATATGAAAAAACCGAAGAGAAAACGGACTGCCGCCAAAAAGGCTGCGAGAAAGCGGCGGCGTGAGGAATACATGACCATCTTCATTGGCGGGAAGCAGAAACGTATCAAGCGGCCGCCCACCGTCGAGGGAATGGACGCCGATGAATTCATTCTCCAGAATGCCGACCCCACCTGGATGCATCAGAATGAAATGTGGGAGATGCTTCAGGAGCGCGAAAATGCCGAAGGGAAGGTCCATTGACATGACTTATGACACCATCGAAGAGGCTTTTCTTTTCGTCAGCGGCGCTGCACCTTTTGAGCGTACCGCCGTGGTTCACCGCAAAACAGGGGAAACGTTTTATGCCTCGCTCATGTCCGATTACGATGAACTGCCCGAGGACCTGGACGAGAGCGATGATTACGTCGGCATTCCCCACAAGAACGACCTCGGCCTGGGCAAGCCTCTGGTTATGGATTTTGTCCGCAGCCAGTGTCCGGAAGAGGTCGACCGGATACTGACGATATTCAGCCGCCGGGGGGCTTACGGGCGGTTCAAGGATCTTTTAGAGCAGAATGGCCTGCTGGACGAGTGGTACGTCTTCGAACAACAGCGGACTCACCAGGCCTTGCTGCATTGGTGCGAAGAAAACAGCATCGAGCTGGAATGACGCTATGAGGTGTTTATGAGCAATACCGGTCGTAACGAACCCTGCCCCTGCGGCAGCGGCAAAAAATACAAGACGGGCGCTCGGGTCACACGGGCGCTCGGGTCAGGCCTCCAAGTTAACAAGTTGAATAATTGGCCAGCGCTGGTCGCTGGGACAGGCTTCCAAGTTGACAAGTTGAACATCCCCAATTTCGCGGTGATGAATAACATAGCCACGTGCCCTAATGGTCATGGGCATCTGCCGGGAGATCGCCACCGCCAACCTGTCCTGATGACCGGGACCGCCCCACCTTCCAGTCCTTGACGAATGGTATCAATAAGGATACTGTCTATCCATGACGCCGATTGCTGATCTGATTGCGCGAATGCGCGAGAACCCTGGGGGCGTTCGTTTTATCGATCTGTGCAAGGTTTGCGATTACTTTTTCGGCCAGGCACGGCAGACGAGCGGAAGTCATCGCGTCTACAAAACACCCTGGATCGGGGCGACCCGCGTGTCAACATCCAGAATCACAAGGGATGCGCGAAAGCCTATCAGGTGAAACAGGTTCCCCAAGGCAATCGAACGATTGGAGATCGAAGATGGCGGAGAAAGCTGATAAATATACTTACCGGGTCACTTGGTCGGAAGAAGACGCCGAACACGTTGGTCTTTGTGTTGAATTTCCGAGCCTTAGTTGGCTGGCGGCTTCTCCCGAAGCCGCCCTCAAAGGTATTCGCAAGCTTGTCGCGGAAGTTGTGTGCGACATGGCGGAAAATGGCGAGCAAGTGCCCGAACCCCTTTCAACCAAGCATTTCAGCGGCAAATTCATGGTGCGCGTCCCACCCGAGGTCCACCGTCAACTGGCGATGGAGGCGGCAGAAGCCCATGTCAGCCTTAATCGACTTGCAAGCGCGAAGCTGAGTCAATGAGCCATGCACCCACCTTTGCCCCCCAGCGAACATGCAGGCTTAACAACTCCCACGAGCGGACGGACTATATGGCCTTTCCGCTCGTTTGAATTTCTTCTTGCTCGACCTGCGGTGGTCCGTCCACCCATCCTATGACCGCCCGCTCTTGTCTTCGTGGTCGCGGACGACATCGAGGTGGGGTTCAGGAACAAGATCCCGCTGTGGCTTTTCGGTTTTATGTACTGAAAGAGGGGTTGCACCGTCCTGGCGGATTCAGGAATGCTCAAGCCCTTTGACGGGGCGAGGAGAAAAAGCGTGGTTGACGAGCTCTGGAACGATCTGCGGCGCGTGCGGGAAGAGGCGCCGCTGGTTCACAACATCACCAATTTCGTGGTGATGAACAACACCGCCAACGCGCTGCTGGCCGTCGGCGCCCTGCCGGTCATGGCCCATGCCGTGGAGGAGGTGGCTGAGATGACCGCCCTCGCCGGGGCGCTGGTGATCAATATTGGCACGTTGGCGCGGGAATGGATCGAGGCCATGGCGACGGCCATGGCGACCGCCCGCGAGCGGGGGATTCCCATCGTCTTCGACCCCGTCGGCGCCGGCGCCACGACTTTTCGCACCCAGACCTGTCTCGACCTGCTCGGGCGGACCGCGCCCGCCGTCATTCGCGGGAACGCCTCGGAGATCATGGCGCTTTCGGGCAGTAACGCACGCACCAAAGGGGTCGACAGCTCGGCGGCGGCCGATGCCGCCGAGGACGCGGCGCTGACCCTGGCCCGGCGTTATTCCTGCGCGGTCGTCGTCAGCGGCGCGGTCGATCTGCTGGTGGACGGCAAGAGGAAATTCCTGGTTCGCAACGGGCATCCGCTGATGCCCAAGGTCACCGGTCTCGGCTGCACCGCGACGGCGCTGGTCGGGGCCTTTTGCGCGGTCAACGGCGATTCGCTGACGGCGGCCCGCCATGCCATGACGGTCATGGGCCTCTGCGGGGAGCTTGCCGCCGCCAAAGCCGCCGGGCCGGGAAGCATGCAGGTCCATTTTATCGACGCCCTGTACAATCTCGATGCCGAACAGCTCCGCGCCCACGGGATCGACCCCCGCTAGCCGCCCGCCGCCGCGCATCCCCCGAACCGCCGTCCCAACGCCGGGGTCAGGTCTTTCTTTGCCATATTTTCATCGCCGGCCACCCGGTCAATTTTTCTCTTCGCAATCGGGATCGTGCCACCCGCTACAACGATGCCAGCATTTTGCTGATGTCCTCGACAAAAACCTCATAATACTTTTCGCCTGGAAACGAAAAAGCTCCCCTTAACGGCTGTCCCAGTCCCGCGTCTCCCAGCAACGGCCCGATCTCTTTCGCCAACCGCCGCCACTCGGAAGCCAGCATCAGCGCATCAAGTTCCTGGCGTTTGGGATCGGCCACGCCCAGCCAGAGAATCTCCAGGGCACGAAACAGCGGAACCGAATTCACCCACGGGGTCAAGCCATTCGGACGCAACAGCTTGTCGAGGGTTTCCGGAGCCAGCGCGTACAGCTTTTCGCGACCGCTACTGCGGACCTGTACCACCCCGGAGTGAACCATTTCGACCAGAACATTCTGGGTCGAGCGTGGCCTCTGCCCGATCAATTTAGCGATCCGCGAAGGATGAATTTCATCGACCGACCCGAGCAGGCAAAGAATTTCACAGCGAAGATTCACGCCAAAGAGTGCCCGCAAGCGCAACAGCAGGGCCGGCATGCCTTCTCTTGGGAACGGTCGGGAAAGACCCCGCGTTTGCAGCGATGGCCGCAATAGCCCATGCCGCCGGAAAATTTCATCGCATTCTTTCGGCGTCGGCATCGGCCGCCCATCCTTCATAAAGAAAAGGGGTGATTCCTCTTCCCGCGCGTATTTCGCCGCCAACCTTTTCCACTTGAGCGCCACCGACGATTTGCGCCCAAGCCCCTCCGCCACGGCGCTGAGTTCCGCCTGGGCCTGGAACCCGGATTGTGTCACCAGATTCTGTAGGCGCTGGATGTTCATGAAATTCCCGTTGATTTCCAACCAGTCCAGGACCTCATCAAAGAGCCGGGCATCGTAGCGGGCAACCGTCAAGCTCAGCAGCAACAGAGCTTCCGGGTCGATCACCCGCGACTCTTCGGATAAACCGTAGCCGGAGACGCCAAGCGCGGTCCATTGCCGCCAGAGCAGGTCAAGCAGTTGGTCGAGGATAATTTTTTTAAATTCGCTCAACGAGATGGGCATAGCCGAACTCCCGGAAAAACATTCGGATGCTTTCCTTATAGCCGTCGGAGGAATCATGAGTCGTTGACCAGGCGACCGCCGCCAGCAACTCCTCATCCGTCGGCTCCAACGCCTGAAGATCGGTGGCATGGTAGCCGCCGAACTGATCGACGGCCGCGTAGAGTTTGAAAAAGATCTGGTCGATCCGGCCGATGAACGCGACGGTCAACTTTTCACCGAACCACCGCCATTGCAATCGGTCGGCAAAGCCTTCGGGAAGGCCCAGACGATAGAGTCCCCCGTCATCGCTGCTCGGTCCGTTGTTCAGCCAATCGACGGGAAGGCCCAGATCCTCCGCCACCTCTTTGGCCGCGTTGACCAAGTCCACCGGAAGCGGCGCGGGATCGATCAGTTCCCCCGCGTCGTTCGCCATCGCGACGATGTCGACATCCCGGGTGGCTCGCATGACCATCTCGGTTGCTACCAGAGCCGTGCCACCACACACGACTAGGTTGTAATTGGGGGAACCCGCGATGGCCAACCGTCCATTCAGCAGCCGCAATGCGGTATCGAACTGCTCGTATTGATATGACATTGCATCCTCTAGTACGTTTTATGCGAACTATAAACGACATTTTAAGGGAATGCAAGCGGCGGGAAGCCAGGGTCAGGTCTCGCTTCACCACATTTCCATCACCCGATATTCCCATCCCGCCCCGCCCCATCCCCTGACCGAAAACCCCGCCGCCGGTCAGACCGCTTGTTTGTCGTTGCCGGAACTCCGCCCCATCCCCCGCCACAGGGCATCGCCGGTGTAGACGGCGAGGGCGGCCCAGATGCAGAGAAAACTGATGAGGTGCCCGCGGGAGAAGGCTTCGTTGTAGAGGCCGACGGCGAGAAGGAAGTGGAGGCTGGGGGTGATGTACTGGAGGAAGCCGATGGTGGCCAGGCGCAGGCGGCGGGCGGCGCCGATGAAGCCGAGCAGGGGCAGGGCGGTGACCACGCCGGCCAGGGGGAGGAGCAGGTTGAGATCGGGGAAGCCGGCGAGAAAGACGCCTTGTTCCGTGAACTGCAGATAGATCAGGTAGCCCAGGGCGAAGGGGGTGAGAAGCAGGGTTTCGATGGTCAGGCCGAGCAGGGCGTCGACCCGCGCCAGTTTGCGCAACAGCCCATAGAGCCCGAAGGTGGTGGCGAGAACCAGGGCGATCCAGGGAATGCTGCCGTGCTGAAGGGCGAGGTTGAGGACCCCGAAGGCGGCCAGTCCGACGCTGATCCGTTGCCACAGGGTCAGTTTTTCCCGCAGGAAAAGAAAGCCGAGCAGCACGCTGATCAGCGGGGTCATGAAATAGCCGAGGCTCGATTGCAGCACCTGGCCCCGTTGCACGGCGAGGATGAAGACCGACCAGTTGGCGGCGATGAGCAGGGTCGAGCCGCCGAGGGTAAGGAGCGTCCCCCGGTCGCGCAGTACCCGCCAGAGCGGTCCGAGCCGGTGCGACAGGCCGACCAGCAGAAGCAGGAAGGCGGCCGACCAGAAGATGCGGTGGCTGACCACTTCCAGCGGGGTGGCGGCGTTGAGCAGTTTGAAGAAGGCCGGAAAGGAGCCCCAGACGCCATAGGCCAGCAGCCCCAGGGTGAGCCCCTGGCGGGCGCGGCGGCGGGCGGCGCCGTCCGGAGAGTTTTCGGCGGAAAGCTCCGCCGGCGGTCGGGAATTCATGGCGGCTTGCCCTTGGCCTAGCGCAAGCCCTTGAGGAAGGTCCCCACCGCCTCGACCCCGTCACGATCGAAGACCCGGATCGCCTGACTGCCGACCACGGCGATATCGGCCTTGCCCTTGAGGAAATCCACATCCTCCTTGCTGCTTATGCCGAAGCCGAGGGCCAGGGGGAGTTCCGTCGCTGCCCGGCAGCGGTCCAGATAGGCGCCGAGATCCCGCGAGAACTCGGTGTGGGCGCCGGTAACCCCCTTGCGGGCGGCGCAGTAGACGAAGCCCCCGGAGCTTTCGGCGAGGAGATTCAGCCGGTAGCCGGGGCTGTTGGGGGCGAAAATGAAGATCGGGTCGAGGCCGTTTGCGGCCATCGCCCGCAGATATTCCCCGGCTTCCTCCGGCGGCAGGTCGGGGACGATGGCCCCTTTCAGGCCGCGCTCCGCCATCTCTGCAGCGAACTTCGCCACGCCGTATTTGAAGAGAATGTTGTAGTAGGTCATGAAGAGGAAGGGGATGTCGAACTCCCGGGCGACCCGCTCGGCGAAATCGAGACACTGCGCGACGGTGATGCCGGTGGCCAGCGCTTTCTGGTTGGCGCGCAGGATCACCGGGCCGTCGGCGATCGGTTCGGAGAAGGGGATCTGCAACTCCATCAGCTCGACTCCGGCTTCGACCATGGTCTTGACCAGCCGGCAGGAATCTTCCAGCGAGGGGTAGCCGATGACGATATGGGTCATCAGCAGGATGTCTTTGCTCTTGGCTTGTGCGCGGATGGTCGTCTCAAGCATGATATTGCTCCGCCTTGTCTCGGATGAATTGCCGCCAGGCCGGATCTTCAAAAGCGTCGGCGACGGTGAAGATGTCTTTGTCCCCCCGCCCGGACTGGTTGATGATGATGCAGTCGTCGGGGGAAAGGGCCGGCGCCTCCTTGAAGGCCTGGGCGAAGGCGTGGGACGACTCCAGGGCCGGGATCAGCCCTTCCTTGCGCATGGTCAGGGACAGGGCGTCGACCACTTCGCGGTCGGTGGCCGCTTCGAAACGGGCCCGGCCGCGGGTGTGCAGATGGGAAAGGATCGGCGAGACGCCGACGTAGTCGAGGCCGGCGGCGATGCTGTGGGTCTCCTGCATCTGGCCGTCGCCGTTCTGCAGAAAGTAGGTTTTGTAGCCCTGGGCCACGCCGATGCTGGCGTCCCGCGAGGCCAGCCGGGCGGCGTGCAGCCCCGAGTCGAGGCCATGGCCGCCGGCTTCCACCCCGACCAGTTCCACCGGATCGTCCATGAATCCGGAAAAGAGCCCCATGGCGTTGCTGCCGCCGCCGACGCAGGCGTAGACCCGCCTGGGCAGCTTCCCCTCCCGTTCGAGAATCTGCTTGCGCGCCTCCTGGCCGATGATCGACTGAAAGTAGGTGACCATCTCCGGGAAGGGATGAGGGCCGCAGGCGGTGCCGAGGACGTAGTGGGTGTCGTCCATGTTCGAGACCCAGTCGCGGAAGGCCTCGTTGATGGCGTCCTTGAGGGTGCGCGAGCCGTCTTTGACCGGCACCACCGTGGCGCCGAGGCGCTCCATCCAGAAGACATTGGGGCGCTGCCGCAGCACATCGACCTCGCCCATGTAGATGGTGCATTCCAGCCCAAAACGGGCGGCCATGGTGGCGGTTGCGACGCCGTGCTGGCCGGCGCCGGTCTCGGCGATCACTCGCGTCTTGCCCATCCGTTTCACCAGCAGCCCCTGGCCCATGACGTTGTTGGCCTTGTGGGCGCCGGTGTGGTTGAGATCCTCGCGTTTGATGTAGATCTTCGCGCCGCCGAAATGCTTGGTCAGATTTTCGGCGAAGGTCAACGGAGTGGCGCGGCAGGAGTAGGTCGACATGATCTCGACATATTCGGCCCAGAAGGCCGGGTCGTTTTTCGCCGCGTCGAAGGCGGCCTCCAGCTCGTCGAAGGTGGCGGCCAGGATTTCCGGGACAAAGGCGCCGCCGAATTCCGCGTAATAGCCACGGTTACGCATGGTTGAAACCTCCAAGGGTTTGGGAGAAGACAAAGTGGTCGGTGCGGCAGTAGAGCCGGGAGAAGAAGCCCGCTTCGCGCTGGGGAAAGTGCAGCAGGCGCTCGACCCGCAAAATGGCGGTCTCGGGGGAAACCTCCAGACGCTGGCCGCGCTCGCCGCTGAGATAGTCGATGGCGAAACTCTGCCGGCCGCCGGAGGGGCGCAGAAAATAGCGCTCCGCCGCCAGCGCCGAGAGGGATTGTCCGGCGAGATCGAGGCGGTCGAGGCCGGGAAAGAGGACGGCGTCGAGGTCGAGCTCTTCGAGCAGCACCGGGGTGGCCTCGTTACGGGTCAGGCGGGTCAGGGTGAAGACTTCGCGCCCGGCCAGGGGATGGCGCTCGCCGGCGGCGATGCGGTGCTGGGTGACTTCCCCCAGCAGGCGGCTTTCCATGGCCAGCCCCTGCTTGCGGAAGGAGGCGCCGGTGCCGTCGAGAGAAAAGAGATCGATTTCCTTGGGCGCTTCGCGGACAAAGGTGCCCGAACCCCGCCGCCGGCTGAGCAGCCCCTGGCGCACCAGGGCGTCGAGGGCCTGGCGCACCGTCGGCCGGCCGATGCCGAATTCCGCCGCCAGCCGCGGTTCCGACGGAATACGCTCCCCCGGCGCGAACTCCCCGGCGCGGATGGCGTTCGCCAGCCGTTCGGCCAGTTGATGATAGAGCGGGGTAGGGGATTGGGGGTCGAGCATCGCCTCTCCTGTTTGCGGGGATGAGAAATCTAAACAAAAACCTGTAAAGTTGTCAATACAAATTATTCGTCATTTCTCTTCTTGCGGAGGCCGTCGGCGGCGATTAAGATTAACAGTCCGTAACCGTTTCGCCGGGCGACGGAAACGGTCGGGAGGATCCCTGAAGATCGCGGGCGGCGGAGCCGCCGGGAGGCGCAAATGAGCAAGAGAATCATCATCTGTTGCGACGGAACCTGGAACGAGCCGGAGAAGATGAAAGCGGGGCGGCGGGTGCCGACCAATGTGGTCAAGCTGGTGCGGGCCATCGAACCCCGGGACGAGGCGCGGGGAATCGATCAGGTCGTCTATTACGGCCGGGGGGTGGGGACCGGCGCCTTCGGCTATGTCGATAAATACCTCGGCGGCGGCACCGGCCTGGGCATCTCCCGGAACATCCGCGAGGCCTATCAGTTTCTCGCACTGAACTATGTGGAGGGGGATGAAGTCTTCTGCTTCGGCTTCAGCCGGGGCGCCTGCACCGTGCGCTGTCTGTCCGGCATGCTCGATGCCGCCGGGCTGCTCGACAAGAACGATCTCGACCATCTCCCCGACGCCTACGCCTATTACCGCACCCCGCCGGAAAAACGCGCCGCCTGCAAATATCATCTGCGTCTCGTCGATCTGCCGCGCAGTCGGCCGAAAATCAAATTTCTCGGCGTCTGGGACACGGTCGGCGCCCTCGGCGCGCCGACCCCCATGCTCGGGACGATTTCCAAAAAACTCTGGGCCGGTTTTCATAACGCCGCCCTGTCGAGCCTGGTGGAGAACGCCTGTCAGGCCCTGGCTGTTGACGAGCGGCGCGGTCCCTTCGCCCCGGCGCTCTGGGACCGGCGCACCGGGCAGAAAAATGTGCAGCAGGTCTGGTTCGCCGGGGTCCATTCCAACATCGGCGGCGGTTATGCCGACGGCGGACTCTCCGATCTGGCTCTGCTCTGGATGGTCGACCGGGCGCGGGAGCAGGGGCTGTTTTTCGACGATAAGTATCTCAGGGACAGCAAAAGGGTCGATCCTCAATACGCCGGCAAGCTGGAGGATTCCTTCTCCCTCGGCTATAAAGTTCTTCAGGCCCTGCGGGTGAAGCCCTATCCCCGGCCCATCGGTCAATTTCCGGATATGGGGGAGATGGTGCATGAAAGTGTCATCAAGCGACTGCTCCATCCCCATCTCGATTACCGTCCCGAAAACATCATCGCTCCCGGCCAGGATCCCGGCACGATCATCGACCAGGACAACCCGCGCCCGACCCTCCGCATCGGCGAGTTGCTGGTGCCGATCTTTCGTGAGCGCCGGGCGGCTCGACGCGATCTCGGCGCCGAACCGGCGACTCTGATGCTGGGGGATAACGTCAGAGTTCCCTGTCAGGTTTCCAATTACAGCGACGCCGGCGGCGTGATGCTGGCCGTGGATCAGCCCCCGGAACCGGGGACCGAGGGGATTCTCGAATATGGCCAGATCGGCCGTCACAAAATCCGCGTCGTCTGGCGGCGGGAGAATACGATCGGCGTCAAGTTCGCGGCTTAAATTATTGTGATCAAATGGATTACGCAGGGGAAAAGCCCCGGGGATTGATGCTCCGGGGCCTTCTCCTTGGCATATTGAGATATCGAAGGTTTTGAAAACCGTCGGGCCACCGGCCCGACTGGTCGTGAACTGGTCGAGTTTGGTCGACGTTTCATAATGCCAGACATGGAATCGAGATGCTCTATTTTCAGCAGCCGGTTAGCTGTTTAGCCCCCACCTCGGGACTGTAAGTAAGTTGCCCACAAATTCTGCGGAAGAACCGCAATAACTATAATACTAACTCAACTTTCGCAGCAGTATGACAGGGCCTAAAACCCTGAAATCAAAATGATCTTTCAAAAGACATGGGCCGGAAGTAGCGTTGCTCGCCGCAAGAAGGCCGGTATCTGGGCCATGAAGTCCTCCAGCATCCCCCTTAGCGGGGCGGTCGGGAGTTCGGCGAAGGCCTTCAAGCCCTGTTCCAGATGGCTCAAGAGCAGTCGGAGTGCTTCGGCCAAACTGGCCTGCCTCAACCCATCGCATCCGGCATGAAACAAGGTGTGCCCAGGGTGCGCGGATCGTTGTGTGTGCGCCGGGCAACCTCCAGCAATATAGCGGGAGAAAACAATCGTCGTATGGGCGACCAGCGCATCGTAGCTGCGGCTCTGAAATTCCTTGGCTAACCGCGGATAGCTCTTGGTGATTTTGAAAAACACCTCGATGTCCCAGCGCCGCTTGTAGAGCTTGACGATCTCTTCGTCGGCAAGGGTGACATCGGTGGATAGCAATGAACTAACCAACAGCAAGATCCGGAAAACTAGACCAACTCTTCGAGTAGAAGGCATGCTATCAAGGTTTGAGTTAATATAAACGCAGGATATTCAATGTTTCTTTCTGCCTTTCTGCGGCCTTCTACTACAACGAATCAATCCAAGCACAAGGTGGCCTACCAGAGAGCTGATAAAACTGATTCCGTATAGGAAATTCCATTTTTCGTGACGACCGGGAACATCTATAACCTGGGTACTAGTCAACACTAGTGGAATGACCGACAATAATAATAACATTGAAAAAATCAGGAGTAGCGTTACTAATAACCTCGTAACACCAACAGCAATCCCGTTGGGCTCTTGGCCCTGTAGCAACCATGCAGTTATCGGCTCAGGAAGACGGAAACATGCTCCCCACCCTGTATATCCTAACAAAAAACTCCAAACCATCGCGGGTACTATTTCTATGAGACGCAACATCATCAAAATGGATCCAAGAAAGAAAAATTAGCGCAGCGCCGACACCGGAAGACGTGGAAAGGGACCCGGTTGTTTAACCACGCATTAGAACTTTTTGGATGAGTCAAAGCTCGGGGGAAGATTCGACTAATTGAGCCGTGTTGGGAACATTGAATAGTATGCTCTTTACCCCAACTTGACCACTGAGACTCGAAACATTTACGGTTAAAGTATGAGTCCCCGACGTCAGCCCCACCGGCTTATAGCTCCAGGTGATCGGCATATATCCTTGCTCCTCCTCAGAGACAAATTCGCCGTCAACGAAAAAAGCGACTTCATAGAGCGATTCCTCGATCAGCCTTCGATCCTCTTCGGGAATATCTGCCTTGATCGTTGTGGAATCTTCCAAAATCGGAATCCCTTCAATAGTTTTCTGAAAATCCCCTACGAAAGTCATTAATACCTTCGGGTCAAGATCTTTGAAGCGAGGCATATAGTAATTTCGGGAGATCCTCTTGCCATCCCGCTCGAGCTCAATTCCAGAAACATGGCAGATTCAATTAGCAAGTGCACCACTCAGGGCCTCCCGCATGACCTCATAGGGTGTCCGGTAGCCTAAACACTTCCGCGGTCGGTGGTTGAGTCGCTTAACTGCTCGATTTAATTCATCCTCTG
>JAVFAR010000075.1:0-13928 GCA_034002365.1 Trichloromonas sp. | reverse complement strand
ATGGAGAGGGAAACCCCGGCCTTGAAGAAGTAAAAATCCTTGATGTTGATCGCCGCGATCGCTACCGCCAGCAGCCCCGCCGCCAGGGTGATGCCGCGCAGGGCGCCGGCGACCAGGAAGAGATTGAGCCAGGCGGCCATGAAGAGAAAATAGAGCAAGCCCGAGCAGAAGACGAAGGTGCCGCCGACCAGCAGCATCAGCTTGCGCGAACGGGCATGGCCGAGCAGACTGAGGAGAAAGAGGAGGACGAAGAAGGCGCAGGGATTGAAGCCGTCGAGCAGGCCGATGACCGCCGTTAGAACCGGCAGCGACAGGCTGTCGACCCCGACCCGGCCGAGGACGGGAACGTCGACCGCTTCGGCGGCGGCCGGTGCCGCGATGTTTCCCGGGCCCGACCCTGATTCCGGCACCGGGACGAGGGGGTCGTCGCAGCCGGCCGCCAGACAGCGTTCCAGTTCGATGGCAATCTCCCGGGACTGAACCGGGGAAAACCCGAACCAAAGGCGTTCACCGAGCAGGATCGCCGGGGTGCTGACCATCTGTCCCCGCGCCTCGGCCTGGGCCAGCAACTCGTTGAAGGCGGCCCGGTCCCCCCAGACGTCGTGCTCGACCAGTTCGATCCGGGGATCGCGGCCGGCCAGCGCGACCAGCACCGGCCGGGCCTCGGCGCAGTGCGGACAGTTGGGCGCCCAGAAATAATGAATCCGCACACTCGTCGCGGCGACTTCCGCACCCATCCCCAGAGCCGGCAGCAGCCACAGCCCAAGCAGGACCATCCAAAAGCGACGGGATCGGACTTTCTTTTCAGGATACCATTCTCGCATTTTTTCATTATAGCGGATTGAGCCGTTCCGGCGAGTACCGGATGTCGAAGAACCCGCCATTTGCCAAAATTCCCGGCCATGATAAGATACCAACTTAATCCTATTTTCCTCCAACCGAAGGAGTTACCATGAGCGTCAAGATCCAGATTGTCTTCTACAGCATGTACGGCCATGTCCATCAGCTGGCCGAAGCGGTCGCCGAAGGCGCCCGCGAAGTCTCCGGCGTCGAGGTCGGCCTCTTCCAGGTTCCGGAACTGGTGCCCGAGGACGCCCTGGAACGCACCGGCGCGAAAGCGGCCCGCGCCGCCTTCGCCCATATTCCCGTCGCCCGCCCCGAGCAGCTGGCCGAGGCCGGCGCCATCCTTTTCGGCACCCCGACCCGTTTCGGCAACATGTGCGCGCAGATGCGCAACTTCCTCGACCAGACCGGCGGCCTCTGGGCCAAGGGCGCCCTGATCGGCAAGGTCGGCAGCGTCTTCGCCTCCACCGCCACCCAGCACGGCGGCCAGGAAACGACCATCACCAGTTTCCACACCACCTTGCTGCACCACGGCATGGTCATCGTCGGGGTCCCCTACAGCGAAGCGCGGCTGACGACGATGGCGGAAATCACCGGCGGCACCCCTTACGGCGCCACCACCCTGGCGGCGGCCGACGGCAGCCGCCGGCCGAGCGAAAACGAACGGGAAATCGCCCGCTTCCAGGGGCGTCATGTCGCCCAGATCGCCGCCCGCCTGCATGGGGGTTAAGGCCGTAAGGAGTAAAGGGTGAGGGGTGAGGGGTGATCGTAATGAAGCGCCTCGCTCCTTCACCCGTCATCGTAAGAATTCATGGGTTCCCCGTTCCGCCTGGTTTAATATCCCGCCAACGACGACAGCACCAACATCTTTCTGACCCTGACCAGCCGCCATCTGCATCCGCACATCCGCATCGTCGCCCGGGCCAACAACGAGGAGAATGTCGAGCAGCTCTATACCGCAGGCGCCGACTTCGTCGTCTCCAATGCCTCGGCCGGCGCCAACATCCTCATGAACTTGCTGGAGCACAAGGCTTCGGCCTTTCTCGCCGAGGGGGTGGCGGTCTTTCGCCGCCCCCTGCCGGCAACCCTGGCGGGCAAAACCATCGAACAGTCGCGCCTGCGCCCCCTCACCGGCTGCTCCATCGTCGCCCTCGACCCTCCCGACGGCGGCGAAACCCTGGTTTCTCCCCCGCCCGAAACCCGCCTCGTCAGCGGCACGACCCTGCTTTTGATCGGCGGGCCGGAGCAGGAAGCGCTCTTCGATAAAACCTACGGCTGATCGCTTCGCTCTTCAGTAAGGGTCCCCAAGCAAAGCTTTGAACTTGCTAAGCATATTTGACGAAACCTTTCTTGTTTTCCTTCTCCGTTCGCCCTTTCGACACGCGCTCGCGAACGGGGAGGCGCTACGAAGTTCCGGCGGGGTAATCAGCACAAAAGGCATTTCGTGTCCCTGTCGACCGCGACAGTAATGCCCCACGCAGTGGAGCCGCTTTTTTGCTTACTTTTTTGTCGGCTTACAAAAAAGTAAGTCGCCTGTCGGGGCGAGTCCCGACGATTTTGACTGTAAAAAGAAAAAGGCTATTGTGCTGTATTCCGTCACACTCCTGGGCTAAGATGGGGGAAAGCCCCCAGCCCGAGGCAATCCCCATGCGTGATCTGACCCTGCACCAGAAAATCACCATCCTCGCCGAAAGCGCCCGCTACGACGCCTCCTGTTCGTCGAGCGGCAGCGGCCGGCGGCATTCCGGCGCCCTCGGCCATGCCCTGCCGGCAGGCTGCTGTCACAGCTGGTCGGCGGACGGCCGCTGCATCTCGCTGCTGAAAATCCTCCTCTCCAACGCCTGCATCTACGACTGCGTCTACTGCGTCAACCGCCGCGGCAACGACCTGCCCCGCGCCACCCTCGGCGCCGCCGAGGTCGCCGATCTGACCATCAACTTCTACAAGCGCAACTACATCGAGGGGCTCTTCCTCAGCAGCGGCGTCTGGCGCGGGCCCGACGAGACCATGGCGCGGATGCTGGAGACGGTGCGGCTGTTGCGGGAAACGCACCGCTTCGGCGGCTATATCCACCTCAAGGTCGTCCCCGGCGCCGATCCCCGGCTGGTCGAGGCGGCCGGCCGTTACGCCGACCGCCTCAGCGTCAACATCGAGCTCCCCAGCGAAGCGAGCCTGCGCCAGTTGGCTCCGGACAAGGACCGCGCCGCCATCCTCAAGCCGATGGGACAGATGCGCGAGCTGATCGGCGAAGCCCGGGCCGAGCGGAAAAGAAGCCGCAAGGCGCCGCCCTTCTCCCCCGCCGGACAGAGCACCCAGCTGATCGTCGGCGCCAGCCCCGAGAGCGATTTTCAGGTGCTGCGCCTGGCCGAATCCCTCTACCGGCGCATGGAGCTCAAGCGGGTTTATTACTCGGCCTTTGTCCCGGTGAGCAGCGACAACCGCCTGCCGGCCCTGGTCGAGCCGCCGCTGCTGCGCGAACACCGCCTTTACCAGGCCGACTGGCTGCTGCGCTTCTACGGCTTCACCGCCGCCGAACTGCTCGACGAGGAGCAGGCCCACTTCGACCTGCAACTCGACCCCAAGGCCTGCTGGGCCCTGCGCCACCGGGAGTTTTTTCCGGTGGAGGTGAACCGGGCCGATTACCCGACGTTGCTGCGGGTGCCGGGGATCGGCGTGCGCTCGGCGCAGCGCATCCTCCGGGCGCGGCGGGCCGGGCCCCTGGACTTCGACGGCCTGAAAAAACTCGGCGTCGTCCTCAAGCGCGCCCGCTATTTCGTCACCGCCAAGGGCAGATATCTGGGGGAGACGGACGTACAGGCCGCCCATCTGAAACACTGTCTGCTCGCCCCGCCGGAGCCCCTTCGCCCCAAGGCGACCCAGCTCGACCTCTTCTCGGCGATCAGCGGCGAACTCTGATGATCTTTCGTTACGACGGCAGTTACGCCGGATTGCTCACGGTCCTCGCGCGCCTCTTCGCCCGCCGCGAAACGCCGGACGCCATCGTCCGCAGGGAACCGGAACAGGCGGAGCTCTTCGCCGAATTTTTCGAGTCGCCCACCGAGCCGGAACTGGCCGCCCGCCTGAACGCCGCCGTCCGCGCCCATCTCGGCGCGGAGACCGCCGCCAACCTGCGCGACGCCTTCCTTTCCGGCCAGCCCGGCATCGAGATGGATCTTTACCGCTATCTGAAACTGGGCCGGCAAGTACGCCGGGAACTCGACCGCCACCTGACCGACCCGGCCGTCACCGCCATCCACCGCGCCGCCCAGCGCACCCGCCACGAAGCCCACCGCTTCAAGGGACTGCTGCGCTTCCGCGAGACCGAAGACGGCCTGCTCTACGCCCCCTTCCGTCCCGACGCCGACATCCTCGCCCCTCTCGCCGCCCACTTCGCCATCCGCCTCGGCGACCGCCGCTGGCTGATCCACGACGTCCGCCGCGATCTCGGCGCCCTCTACGACGGCCGCCATTGGGCCATCGGCGCCCTGACCCTGGAAACGGCGCCGACCTTCAGCGCCGAGGAAGACCAGTGGCAACAGCTCTGGCGCGCCTTTTTCGACCACATCGCCATCCCCGAACGGGCCAACGCCCGCCTGCAAAAACGCTTTATGCCGCTGAGATACCGGGAATTTCTGGTGGAGCAGCCGTCCCCGCGGAAGAAAAATCAAACGTGATTTGATTTTTTTTGAGGTCTTGGGCTAAGATCTAACGGACCTTGAAATTTCAATCCTTCACCCCGCCGCGAGGACGACATGCCACTATTCAAAGACCTCTATACGACCCTGGAACGCTCCTTCTTCCAGACGCTTACGCGCAAGCTGGTGGGCAACCTGCTCTTCCTGCTGCTGCTCCCGGCGCTGGCCTTGCTGCTGCTCCGGCTCGACCTTGGCCATCTGCGCCAGACTCTGGCGACACTGGAAATCCCCCCGGATACCCTTGGCCGCCTCAACGAGCTTTTAGGGCAAACTCTGCGACACAGCGCCTGGATTTTTGCCCTGACCCTGGCCGCCTTTATCTTTACCTTCTGCTTTCTGCGCCACCTGATCATTCTGCCGGTGCGCCGCCTGCGCGACCTTTTCGGGCGCATGGGCGGCAAGGACGGCGACCTCTCGGAGGACCTGCGCATCGACTCCCATGACGAATATCGGGAGCTGGTGGACAGCTGCAACCTCTTTCTGGTCAAACTGCGCAAGGTGATTCTGTCGATCCGCCAGATGGGGGTGAGTATCGCCGTCAGCTCGGTGGGCCTGGCCAAAAAGATCGACGACGCCGCCGTGCACGCCCGCGAACAGAACATCCTCGCCCAAGAAATCTTCATCAGCAGCGAGGAATCGAAAGCGGCCCACCTCAACATTTCCGACAATACCCAGGAGGTCTGCGCCTCGACCTCGAACAGCGTCGATATGGCCCGCAAATCCTACCAGGATCTGCAGGCGGCCAACACCAACCTCGAAACCATGGGGCAAAAAATCGCCCACTACGCCAATAACATCCAGACCCTCGATACCGAGTCGAAAAGCATTCAGCAGATCGTCTCCCTGATTCGCGGCATCTCGTTCCAGACCTCGCTTCTCTCCCTGAACGCGGCCATCGAGGCGGCCCGGGCCGGACAAGCGGGCAAGGGCTTCGCGGTGGTGGCCGACGAGGTCAAAACCCTGGCCGAGCAGGTCAACAGTGCCAGCGAGGATATCGAAACCAAGGTCCGCGCCATCCTCGACAACATTCAGGCCAGCCTCAGGGAAACCCAGGAAATCGTCACCGTGACTCGGGAAACCAGTCGGGCGGTAAGCAATTCCCGCCAGAGTTTTTCCGACTTGATCGGTCATTTCGAAGAGAACGACAATCGCTTGCAGGGGATCACCGCCGCCATCGAAGAGCTCTCCGCCAGCAACGAGGAAGTTCACGCCAAGGTCGCCAATATCCACGACACCAGCAATGAAGTGGCCCATTTCATGGACGAGGCGAAGGACTCTTCCCAGCGCCTGAAAACCATCACCGAACAGATGCAGGAAATGGTTTCGGGATTCCGGATCGGCTCCGGCAGGCTCGAATTCATCATCGACAAAGTCCGGAGCTTCTCCAATGACTTCGAACAGCGCCTGGCCCGGCATCAGAGCGCGGGGGTCAACATCTTCGACCGCAATTACCGGCAGCTGCCCAACATCACCCCCGCCAAATATAAAACCTCTTACGACGCCATCGTGGAGAAGGAATTTCAGCCCCTCTACGACCGGCTGCTGGGGGATATCGAAGGCGCCGTCTTCGCCCTCTGCGTCGACGAGAACGGTTACGCTCCGACCCACAACAGCCGCTTCTCCCAGCCCCTGACCGGCGACCCGGAAAAGGATCTCTCCGGTAGCCGCGACAAACGGATTTTCAACGATCCCACCGGCAGCCGCGCCGCCCGCAACACCCGGGAAGTGCTGTTGCAGACCTATCTGCGCGACACCGGCGAGATTCTCTGCGACCTCTCCATGCCGATCTTCGTGGGCGGCAAACACTGGGGGGCGCTGCGCCTCGGTTTTGACCCCCGATCACTGTGATGTGAACTTCCCGGCGCGGTAATCCTTGACCGGACCGGGACTTTTCCACTATAAAGAAAGACAGTCTTTCATGAGGAGCCGGATTTGATCCGCATTCCCCTTCATCGCTGTCTCGCCGCCATCGTTCTGCTCGGCTATCTGCTCTGCGGCAACGGGCTGGCGCGTGCCTTTGTCTGGTGCCTCGACGAAGCGGGGCACAGCCATGTCGAAGTGAATCCGGCCGGAAACTGTCAGGTTTCCTGCGACGCCCCCGAGGACCGGCCCTCTTTGCCCGAGCCGGGTTGGCATGCCGCGCCCTTTGAGAAGGACTGCCGGGATGTCTCCCTGCTCACCGGGCAGGCCAAGAATATCCGCGACCTCAAGCTCCTCCCCCCGGTCTGCGCGCCCCTGCCCCCCATCGTTCCGCCGACCCTGCGGGATCTTGCCGAGCGCGCGCCGCAACCCCTCCATCCCCCGGAGCTGACCCAGCCTCCGCCTCTGACCACCGCCCTCGCGGCCCTCAAAACCGTCATCCTGCTGAATTAGCCCCCCCTCCGGAACCCTTTGGAAGCCGTGGCTCCGCCTTGCGCGGAGTCGTCGTCATTTCCTGAAACCGGAGTTGTATTCATGTCACGCACCCTTCGCGCCTGCCTCGGGGCGATCCTCGCGTTCGCCCTGCAGAGTCCGGCCCTGGCCGGATATCCGTCCGCCGAAACCGCCGCCCCCCCCCTGACCCTCGACCGCGCCCTGGCCCTGGCCGAAGCACGCCACCCCGAGTTGACCGCCGCGCAAGAAGAAATTCTTGCCCGTGAAGCGGAACTGGGGCAAGCGGCCCTTCGCCCCAATCCAACCCTTGAACTGGAACTGGAGAACTTCGCCGGCAGCGGGGAATTCTCCGGCGCCGACGCCGTCGAAACCACCCTGCTGCTGACCCAGCCTATCGAACTGGGGGATAAGCGCGAGCGCCGCCGGCAAAGCGCCGCAATCACCCTGGAACGAACCCGCGCCGAGCAAGGCATCGTCCGGGCGGATCTGGCGGCGCGCACCGCCGACCGCTTTCTGGCGGTACTGGCCGCTCAGAAGCGGTTGCTTTTGACCCAAAGCCAGGCCGATCTCGCCCGCCGCTCCCTGGCCGCCGTGGAAGACCGGGTCGCGGCCGGACAGGCCCCGGCCACGGAAATCCACCGCGCGCGCCTGGCGGTCATCGAACTGGAACTGGAGATCAGCCGGGAAGAAGGGGACCTGGCCGCCGCGCGGCAGGAACTGGCCGGACTGCTGGGCGTGCGTGAAGACGCCTGCGTCGTTGCCGGCGAACTTTCCCCCCTGCCCGGCCCACCCCCCCTGGAAGAGTTGGAAGCCGGATTGGCCGATAGTCCCGGGCAGCGGCGGCAACAGCTGCTGATCGAGGAACGCCGGCGGGAGCTGGCCCTGGAGGAATCCCTGGGCAAGCCCGATCTCGACCTCAGTCTGGGCGGACGTTATTTCAACGAGGACAACGACGGCGCGCTGATCGCCGGCTTCTCCCTGCCTCTGCCCCTTTTCAACCGTAATCAGGGAAAGATCGCCGCCGCCGGACACCGCCGCAATCAGGCCCAGGCCGAAGCGGAAGGCCGCTTGCAAACCGCGCGGGCCGCCCTGGCCCGAGCCTGGCACGAGGCGGAGAACGCCCGCTGGCGCACGGAGATTCTCGACCAGCAACTCTTGCCGACGGCTGAAACCGCCTTCGCTGCCGCCGAATACGGTTACCGGGCCGGGAAATTCCCCCTCTTCGACGTCCTCGACGCCCAACGAACCCTCATCGACCTGCGTCAGCGCCGTCTCGCGGCCCTGATCGACGGCCAACAGGCCCGCATCGAAATCGAACGGCTGCTCGGCCGTCCCCTCGCCGCCGCGACCTCCAAGGAGAACGATCCGTCATGATGACAGCCCATAAACTCAGCCGCTTCATCCTCCTCTCCCTGATCCTGGGTGCCCTCTGCCTGGGCTTTGCCTTCTATCCCGCCGACGGCGGCGCCAAACCGGAGATCCCGGCCGCAAGCCATGACCGTCACGAGGAGGAACAGGACACGGACGATGCCTGCGCCGGTCACGACCACGGTCCCAGGACCGAGGGTTTCAAAGCCCTTGCCGCCGAGCACGGCGAAAAGGAAGAAGCCGCCGCACATGCCGAGGCCGATGCCCATACCGGACAGGACCCCGATCCCCACGCCGGACACGATCATGCGAAAAGCTCCGAAATTCCGGAGGGTGATTGCCCGGAACACGGCATCCCCGAGGCCGAGGACGCCCTTTGTCAGCCGCAACTGCTCGAGGGCCTGCGCCCGGGACAGGGGCTGAAGGTGCGCCTGGCGGCCGCCGACGGTGCCGAACGCATCGGTCTCCGCAGCGAACAACCGACGGCAATCAGCGCAGCCGGCGCCCCCCTGAACGGCCGGGTTCTCTTCAACCGCGACCGTCTCGCCCGCCTCTCGGCGCCCCTGGCCGGGGTGGTGAAGAGCGTCTCCGGCGAACTGGGGCAACAGGTGAAGGCCGGGCAATCCCTGGCGGAAATCTCCGCCCCGGAAATCGCCGGGCTGCGCGCCGCTCTGCAGACCGCCGAAAGCCGCGCGGCGTTGGCCGACAGCACCGTCGAGCGGGAAGCGGATCTCTTCGCCCGGGGGATCAGCTCCCGGCAGGAGCTGCAACGGGCGGAAGCGGAACGGGACCAGGCCCGCAGCGCCGTTGCTCAGGCCCGCCGCCAACTGGCCGATTACGGCCTCACCGGCGGCGGCGCGACCCTGCCGGTGCGCGCCCCCTTTGCCGGCACGGTGGTGGAACGCGTCGCCGTCGTCGGCGAAACGGTGGCCCCCGGCACATCTCTCTTCACCATCGCCGATCTGCGCAGCCTGTGGCTGGAGCTCTCGGTGCCGGAGAGCCGCCTCCTCGATCTGCAACCCGGCGCCACCCTCGCCGTCAGCTTCCCCGGCCTGCCCGGGCGGAGCTTTGCCGCACAGATCTTCTGGGTCGATCCGGCCCTCGACGAAAAAACCCGGATGCTCAAGGCCCTGGCCGAAATCGACAACGCCGACGGCCTGCTGAAAAGCGGCCTCTTCGGCGATGCCCGTTTCACCGACGCCGCCGTCGGCACCGCCCTGACCGTGCCGGCCGATGCTTTGCAGGTGATCGACGGCGCGAGCTACCTCTTCGTCGCTCTGGAACCGGACCTTTTCGAGCTGCGCCGGGTCGAGGCCGGACGGGCCGAAAACGGCCGGGTCGCCATTGCTTCGGGCCTTGCCGCCGAAGAGCAGGTGGTGAGCGGCCAGGGCTTCGCTCTCAAGTCGGAAATCCTCAAGTCACGGCTTGGCGCCTCCTGCGCGGATCACTGATGGCGTCGCAAAAATTCGCCAACTGCTGCGTTGCCGCCATGGCCTCACGGCTTCGGCGTACATGACATGAGTACGCCTCATTGTTCGACCCTGGCGCGCCTTGCATTTGGCGTTTTTTGCTTAGCCATCCATCCTGACATTTGTCACGAAAGCTTCAATTTTTACGGAGACGATTCCGATGCTTGAACGTCTGATCGACCTGTCTTTAAACAACCGCCTGCTGACGGTGCTCCTGTTCGCCGTGGCCCTGGCCACCGGGGGCTGGGCCCTGTCCCGGCTGCCCATCGACGCCTTTCCCGACACCACCCCGGTGCAGGTGCAGATCAACACCGTCGCCCCCAACCTCGGTCCGGAAGAGATCGAGAAGCAGCTGACGTTGCCGGTGGAACTGGCCGTCTCCGGCCTGCCGGGGCTGGAGAGCGTGCGCTCCGTTTCCAAATTCGGCCTCTCTCAGGTAGTGGCGACCTTTTCCGATGCCATGCCGATCTACGATTCGCGCCAGCTGATCATGGAACGGCTGGCGAGCGTCGAACTCCCCGAAGGAATCGCGCCGCCGGAACTGGGGCCCATCTCCACCGGCCTCGGCGAGGTCTTCCACTATGTGCTGCGCTCCGACGACCCCAAGCGCACCCTCGACGAGCTGCGGGTGCTGCACGACTGGGTGGTCAAGCCCGAGCTGCGCAAGGCCGCCGGGGTCGCCGAGGTCAATTCCTGGGGGGGGCTGGAGCGGCAGTATCACGTCATCGTCGCCCCCGAGTCCCTGATCAAGTACGGCCTGACCTTTGACGACATCTTCACCGCCCTGCGCGAGAATAACGCCAACGTCGGCGGCGGCCAGGTCACCTTTGGCGGCCAGACCCTGCTCGTCCACGGCCTCGGCCGGGTCTCGACCCCGACAGAGATCGGCAATATCGTCATCGCCGCCTACCAGGGGGCGCCGGTACGCATCGGCGACGTCGCCGAGGTGCGCATCGGCCACGAATTGCGGCGCGGCGCCGTCTCCGCCCAGGGTCGGGGGGAGGTGGTCATGGGCCTCGGCTTCATGCTCATGGGGGAGAACAGCCGGGTGGTGACCACCGCCCTCAAGGAGCGCCTGGAGGCGGTGCGCCCGGCCCTGCCGGCGGACGTGATCCTGGAGCCGGTCTACGACCGCACCGAACTGGTCGAGCAGGTCATCGACACGGTCAAGCACAACCTCATCGCCGGGGCGCTGCTGGTCATCGCCGTCCTCTTCCTGCTCCTCGGCAACCTGCGGGCCGGGCTGATCGTCGCCGCCGCCATCCCCATGGCGGTGCTCTTCGCCGTCCTCGGCATGCACGAAATGGCCATCGCCGCCAGCCTGCTGTCGCTGGGGGCCGTCGACTTCGGCATTCTCGTCGACGGTTCGGTGGTCATGACCGAGGCCAACCTGCGCCGCTTCACCCAGCGTCAGCTGGAACTGGGGCGGCCCCTGACCGGCGCCGAGCGCCTGGCTTCCATCGCCGCGTCGAGCAAGGAGGTGGTGCGGCCCATCGTCTTCGGCATGGGCATCATCATCCTCGTCTTCATCCCCGTTCTCACCTTGCAGGGGGTCGAAGGGAAGATGTTCAAGCCGATGGCCTGGACCTTCATCTTCGCCATGGTCGGCGCCCTGCTGGTGGCAATTTTCCTCAACCCGATCCTCTCCTGGCGCTTTCTGCCGAAAACCGCCAAGGCGAAGGAGTCGGTCCTCACCCGCGTCCTGAAAAATCTCTACCTGCGCCTGTTGCAGCCGGTGCTGCGTCATCGCCTGCTTTTGCTCGTCCTGGTGGCGGTGCTGCTGGCCGGCACCGTCGGCCTTGCCACCCGCCTCGGCGGCGAATTCCTGCCGCGCATGAGCGAGGGTTCGCTGGTGGCGAGCGTGGTGCGCCTGGCCGGGGTCTCCATCGACGAGTCGACGGCCTACAACAGCCGGCTGGAAAAACTGCTGCTGGAGCGCTTTCCCGACGAGATCAAATACGTCTGGAGCCGCATCGGCAGCGCCGAGGTCGCCACCGACCCGATGGGGACGGAGCTCACCGACATCTTCATGGCCCTCCATCCCCGCGACCAGTGGCGCCAGGCGAACAGCCAGATGGAACTCTCCGCCCTGGTGGAGGAGGCCATGCACGGCCTCCCCGGCATCCGCACGGTGCTGACCCAGCCCATCGAACTGCGGGTCAACGAAATGCTCTCGGGGATTCGCGCCGATGTCGGCATCAAGATCTACGGCGAGGATTTCGCCAAGCTGGTGGAGCTGGGGGATCGGGTCGAACACCTGCTGCTGGCGATTCCCGGGGCGGCCGACGTCTCGACGGAGCAGATCACCGGCCAGCCGACCCTGCGCATCCGGGTCGATCAGGAACGGCTGGCGCGCTTCGGCGTTCCGGCGAAGGACGTGCTCGACGTGGTGGCGGCGGTCGGCTCCCCCCAGGTCGGGGAGATTTTCGAGGGGGAGCGTTCCTTCCCGCTGGTGGTGCGCCTCCCCGACGCCCAGCGCGGCGATGTGGCGACCCTGCGCGACACCCTCATCCCCACCCGCGGCGGCGCCATTCTCCCCCTGGGGAGCCTGGCCGAACTGCGCGAAGGGGAAAGCCCCTCGACCATCAACCGCGAATGGGGCAAGCGCCTGATCAAGGTTCAGGCCAACGTCCGCGACCGGGACATCGCCTCCTTCGTCGCCGAGGCGAAAGAGCGCCTGGCCGCCGACCTCCCCCTGCCGGAAGGCTACCTCATCGAATGGGGGGGCCAGTTCGAGAACCTGGAACGCTCGCAACAGCGGCTCATGCTGGTGGTGCCGCTGACCCTGGCGCTGATCTTCTTCCTGCTCTACTTCAGCCTCAAGCGCCTGCGCGACGTGCTCATCATCTACACCGGCATCCCCTTCGCCGCCATCGGCGGAGTCGCGGCCCTGTGGCTGCGCGGGATTCCCTTCTCGGTGAGCGCGGCGGTCGGTTTCATCGCCCTGTCGGGGATCGCCGTCCTCAACGGCCAGGTGCTGGTCGCCGCCATCCGCAACGCCCTCGGCGACGGCCTCGGACTGGCCGACGCGGTCATCGAAGCCGGGCGCCAGCGCCTCTTGCCGGTACTGGCCACGGCCATCACCGACGCCGCCGGTTTTCTGCCCATGGCCCTCTCCGTCGGAGTCGGCGCCGAGGTCCAGCGCCCCCTGGCCACGGTCGTCATCGGCGGCGTGCTGACCTCGACCCTGCTCACCCTCTTCGTCCTGCCGGCCCTCTATCTGGCCTTCGGCCAAAAATCGCCGGTACAACAACCCAAGGAGAACGACAAATGAAAATGCTCCGAAAATTATTCCTTCCCCTGCTCGTCCTGACCCTTTCCGCCTGCGCCGCCCCAAACGGCCTGTCGTCGGCAAAGGCGGACGCGGTTCGGGAATATCCAACCCTGGCCCTGCCCGGCGGCTCGGTCTCGATCAGCGCGGCGCGGGCCTACGGGCAAGGGGAGGACCTGACCATCAGCGGCCGGCTCAAGCGCCTGCATCAGCTCCCGATACCGGGACACATGGATCTGCTCGTCTGCGCGCCGGACGGCACGCGGCTGGCCCGGGAACAGATTCGGGTCGCCGGGCTCGCTTCCAAACGCCGGGGCCTGCTCGAACTCCCCTTCCGTACCCACCTGCCCCTGACGCCCCCGGCCGGCGCCGTCATCCACCTGCGCTACCACGCGCCGACAGCCCCTGAGGGGGAACTGGACTGCCCCCATTCCTGAAATGTACCGGCGCATTTTATGACAAAAGGTCCGGACGAAAACGTCCGGACCTTTTGTTGTGGATCAAGCAGCGATGCGAAGTCCGCACCCTAAAACGGTCAGCGGTCAGACTTCTTTTGCTTCGGCAGCCGCCCTTGCCGCCGTCAAAAACTCTCGCGAATTTTTTACCGCCAGCATCGCATCCTCCGGCGCGATTTCAATCAGCTCCTTGTAGTCGGCCCTCTGCCGCAACTCAAACAGCCGGTGCAATATCCGCGAGAAGCGGACTTCCATCTTCCCGGTCTTTACCACTTCACGATCGAAAAGGGCAATCACGCCGGCATGTTTTGAAGTCTTTCCGTCGATCTCAAGGCGCAGGAAGAGGGCAAGCGTAGCATAAAACAGGGCGTAATTGCGCGGTTGACGATCGTCCGACTCGAATAACCACCGGCCAGCATCTTCTCAGCCTCGACCAGAGTTTCTTCCGCTTGAT
>JAVFAR010000074.1:0-13968 GCA_034002365.1 Trichloromonas sp. | reverse complement strand
TGCGAACGCAACCGGCCTCTCGATCTGGAAGAGCTCAAGGGGCGGGCCCGGGGCGGGGAGGCGGCGGCCTTCCGCGAACTGGTGGAACTGCTTGGGGTGAGCGAACGGCAGGTCAACGACCGGGTCTATCCCCTGCTGCTGGAACTGGGGGAGGCGTCCGTCCCCTATCTGCTGGAAGCGGTCGCCGATGAGGATCGCATCCGCCGTGAGCATGTCCTCGCCGCCCTCGGGACGCTCAAGGTCCGGGCGGCGGTAGCGCCGATCGGCGCGGTGCTGGCTCGCGTCGACTGGCCGCGCCGCTACGTCGCCGCCTGGGCGCTGGGGGAGATCGGCGCTCCCGAGGGGATTCCGTTCTTGCTGCCGGCCCTCGATGACAAAGACGCCGAAGTCCGGCGCTATGCCGTGCGCTCCCTGATCAAATTCAATCAGGCGGCGGTCGAACCCCTGCTCGCATTTCTCCCCGGTGCTTCCGCGCAGGCATTGCCCGGGGCGATTCGCGCCCTCGGCGACATCGGCGATGGCCGGGCGCTGTCGGCATTGCTTGCCGCGGCCACCGGCCCGGCCCGTCAGGAGGCGCTGGCGGCCCTGGGCAAGCTCAAGGATCCCCGGGCCGAGGCCTTGTTGATTGAAGCCCTCGGCGATGCCGACTGGCGTTCGCGCATGAACGCCGCCATGGCCCTCGGCGCTTTGGGCGGACCGGGTGCCGCGATGGCCCTGGAAAGGACTCTGGAAGATGAGGTGGCGGTGGTGCGGGAGTGGTCGGCCCGCTCCCTGGAGATGATTACCGGGCGGCATGTCAAATATCGCGACGAAACGGGGGAATATGTTCTGCCCTACAGCATCTATCACTGATCGGCGGCGGCCGTGCTGAGAAATCTTTTTGAATGGCGCGGGCTCGGGAGGCTGCTGCTCTCCCCCTGGCCGCTGCGTCTTTCTCGCCTGGGGTTGTTCGCCCTGTTGCTGGGGATGCTCGCCTGGGGCTGGCATCAGCACGCCATCCCCGGGGTGGCGACGCCCGATCCGCTCATGTACACCAATCTGACCACCCAGCTCTTCTGGGTCTGGTGGATGTTCGCCGTCGTTCTCCTCGCCCTGTTCTTCGGCCGCGCCTGGTGCGCCGTCTGCCCGGTCGGCTGGCTCAACGAGGTCGTCGCCCGCTTCGGCCTGGCCCGGCCGCTGCCGTCCTGGCTCGACAACTTCGTGCCGGTGACCCTGACCCTGGTGTTGTTGCAGCTGGCGGTCTATCTCTTCGCCATCCACCGCTATCCCGATTACACCGCCCGGCTGATCGGCCTGATGTTGCTTCTGGCGCTGCTGCTCGGGCTGGTTTTTCGCAAACGGGCGTTCTGCACTTTGTTCTGTCCCGCCGGGTCGGTGCTCGGTCTGTATGCGCGGGTCGCGCCCTGGCAGTTGCGGGTGGCGGATGAAGATATCTGCGCCGGCTGTGCCGGCCGGGAATGCGTTTCGGGGGGGCGGCACTGGACGCGGTTGAGTTTGGGGAACGCCGTTCTCTATTGGCATGGCCGGCGGCGGAAATGCCCCGTCGATCTCTTGCCTCCGGAAGTGCGGGACAGTTCCTCCTGCCAGCTCTGCCTGCAATGTGCCCGCAACTGCCCTCACAACAATCTGCGTCTCGGCGGTCGCCCCTGGCTGGCCGATCTCGTTCCCGGAAGCCTGTCGGTTTCGGAGAATTTTTTCCTGCTCGTGCTGCTGGGCCTGTTGACGGCCAATTTCACCAAGTTTTATAGCGAGTTGCGGGAGACGATCTTCCGGGTGCCGGAACAGGCGGCGGTGCTGCTCGGCTGGGAAGCCGGCGGCTATTATCTGCTGGCGACCCTCTGGGTGACGCTGGCGCTGCCGGTTTTGCTCCTGTTGCCGGGGTGGCTGCTGCTTAAGCTGGGGCGTTTGCGCATCCACCCGCAAGCCGCGCCCCCGCCTTCTTCCGATCTTCCGGCCCCGGACCGAACGCCCGGTTTCTGGGCCGGTCTCGGCGCCCTGGCGCTCCCCTGTCTGCCCCTGCTGCTGGCCGCCCATCTCGCCATGGGGCTGGTCAAGGTGAATGCCAAGGCGGGGTTTCTCCCCTACGCTCTGCAAGATTCGAGCGGGGTGAAAAGTTATCTGGCGATGAATGTCATGCAGCTGGCCCCCCCCCCGGGGGTCTTGCTTCCCCTGGATGTTCTCAAATGGCTGGTTCTGGCGATTCTGCTTGCCGGCTTTGCCGCCGCCCTGCTGGCGGCGCGGCGCATGGCGGCCCGCTTGGAAATTCACGATTCCTCCCGCTTCGGTCAGAGCGCGGCCGGGCTGGTTGTCCTTTGCTGCGGCGCCCTGTATATTGGCACGGTCATCCAATGGCTGTTTCTCCGTTGATCATCCCCCCATGGCGCCGGTGAATGTCGGATTTCCCTGAATGCGAGGTCGGTATGTCCCAGGAAGAAAAAGAGCAGCAGCCGAAGCTGGAAATTCAGCTGGACGATGAGACCGCCCAGGGGGTTTACGCCAATCTGGCGTTGGTCCATCGCACGGATTCCGAGTTCACCCTCGATTTCATCTATGTGCAGCCGCAGGGTCGGCGTGCCAAGGTGCGCAGCCGGGTGATCCTCTCGCCCTCCCAGGCCGAGGGTTTAATGCGGACCCTGCGCAATCATCTGGCATCTCACGGCGGCAAGCCCGGGGGATCGGCCGAGACCGCCGGCGGCGGCATGGCGCCTCTTCCAGAGGATGAGCGGTTTCATTGACAAGGAGTGTGATTATGGTTGGCTTGTTGAGGATGAAAAGTTTTCTCGGTGCGCTTCTGGTCTCGGCGCTGTTTTTGGGCGGGTTCCAGCCGGTCGCGGCCTGCGTCGGCAAGACCCTGGTGATCGGCGCCAAGGGGACCCCGCAGCAGGAGCTGCTGGCGCAAATGCTGGCGATTCTCATCGCCGAGCGCACCGGAACTTCGGTCAAGGTGGTGAAATTCGACGATACCGCCGCGACCCACGGGGCGCTGATGAAGGCGGAACTCGATCTCTACGTGGAATATACCGGTGTCGGTCAGCTCGATGTGCTTAAAGGCGAACCCCAGACCGATGCGTCCGCCCTCTACCAGGCGGTGAAGGAGCGCTACAACCAGGAACTCAATCTGGTCTGGCTCGATCCCCTCGGCTTCGAAGAAACGGAGGTCGTTCCCGCCGGGGTCCCGGCCCAGGCGGCGCCGGTGGTGCGCAAGGACACCCTGAAAAAATTTCCCGCCCTGGCCCGGCTGATCAACAAACTCGGTGGCGCCCTTTCCGGCGAAACCATGCAGGCCCTCGAAGCGCGCCTCGCCGGTGAAGGGGCGCGGGAGGTGGCGCGCTCCTTTCTCAAGGCGGGGCGTTTTATCTGATTCGGCCGCAACCCGGAAGAGAGGAGAAGATCCATGGCGCGAATGGACCGTCGCGAATTCGTCAGGCGCTCGTTACACGTAGCGGCGGTTTCCTCCGCCGTCGGCAGCGTGCCGCTGCTCGATCTGCTCAGCTTTCCGGCCCGGGCCGCCGAAAGCGGAGGGGCGAAACTGGCGGTGCGTAAAGGCAAGGATATTCCTGCCCTGATAGCGGAAACTTTCGGTGCGCTGGGGGGGATAGAGACCTTTGTCAAACGCGGCGAAACGGTGGTGGTCAAGCCCAATATCGGCTGGGACCGCACCGTGGAGCAGGGGGCCAATACCCATCCGCTGGTGGTCCGGGCGGTCATCGAGCATTGCCTGGAGGCGGGGGCCAAGGACGTGCGGGTCTTTGACCGTACCTGCAACGACCCCCGCCGCTGCTATGTGCAGAGCGGCATTCAGGAGGCAGTGGAGGGAATGAAGTCGGAGCGGGTCAGGATCGAGCACATGGACCGCCGCGCCTACCGGGATCTGGATATCGTCAACGGCAAGGATCTGACCCGCTGGTCCTTCTACCAGCCGGCCCTTGACGCCGATCGTTTCATTAACCTGCCGGTGGCCAAACACCACGGCATCTCCACCCTGACCCTGGGCATGAAGAACATCATGGGAGTGATCGGCGGCAATCGCGGGCGCTTGCACCAGAACATCGCCGAGTCGCTGGCCGACATCAATTCGGTGGTCCACTCGACCCTGACCCTGGTCGACGCCACCCGCATCCTCGTGGCCAACGGCCCGCAGGGAGGGCGGCTGGAGGATGTGCGGGTGCTCGATACCCTGATCGCCTCGGCCGACATCGTCGCCGCCGACGCCTACGCCGCGACCCTCTTCGGCCACCGGCCGGAGGATATCCCGACCATCGTCGCCGGCGCCCGGCGCGGGCTGGGGAGCCTGGATCTGAGTCCGGGGCGGATGGCCTGATGCGTTTTCCTGCCTTGCGCCATGTCCGCATGGCCTGTCAGCTTTTCTGCCTGCTCGCTTTTCTCTGGCTCTTCCTGCAGACCGAATACCGGGGGAGCGATACCCTGCGTTATCCGGTCAGCCTTCTCTTCCGCATCGATCCCCTGGCGGCCCTGGCCGATGCCCTGGCGCCGGGAGCTTTCGGCTGGCGCCTGCTCTGGCCGGCATTGCTGCTGCTGGCGCTGACCGCCCTTTTCGGGCGTTTCTTCTGCGGCTGGATCTGCCCGCTGGGGACCACCCTCGACGGCGTCGGCAAGCTTGTCGGGCGCGGCCGCATCAGCCCTCGCTCCGCCTGGCGGCGGATCAAATACTCTCTGCTTCTGGCCATGACCGCGGCGGCGCTCTTCGGGGTACAGCTCTTCGGCCTGCTCGATCCCCTGTCGATCTTTTTGCGCAGTCTGACCTTTTCCTTCAATCCGGCCTTCAACCTCGTCGCCAACACGGTCTTCGATTTTTTCTATCAGCACTCTGTTCCGCTGGTTTCCCCCCTGGTCAACGGTTCCTATGACTTCTTTCGCGATCACCTGCTGGCTTTTCATCCCCCCGCCTACGAACTGGCGCTTCCGACTCTGGCCATCTTTCTGGGGATTCTGCTGCTGGAGCGGGTTGAACGCCGCTTCTGGTGCAAGAATCTCTGCCCGCTCGGCGCCTTGCTCGGCCTCTGTTCCCGGCACAGTCTGGTGAAGCGGGTGCCGGCGAAGGTCTGCGACGATTGCCGGCGCTGCCTGAGCGAATGCCGCAGCGGGGCGGTAACCGAAACAGCCCATTGCCGGGATGAGTGTCTGCTCTGTTTCGATTGCTCCGGCTTCTGTCCCGCCAATCGCGTCGTTTTTATCCTGGGATCACGGCCAACGGCTGCCGGACGGGTCGATCTGACCCGGCGCGGGCTGGTGACGTCCCTGGCGGCCGGCGCCCTTGTGGCTCCGGTGGCGGGGAGCGCGCCGAATCTCTGGAACCGCGACCCCTATCTGCTGCGTCCCCCCGGCTCGCTGGCCGAGGCCGAATTTCTGCGCCGCTGCATCCGCTGCGGCGAGTGCATGAAGGTCTGTATCGGCGGGGCCTTGCATCCGGCCCTGCTGCAGGCGGGCCTGAGCGGTTTCTATACGCCCTTGCTGATGCCGCGCATCGGCTACTGTGAATTCAACTGCACCCTCTGCGGCCAGGTCTGCCCCACCGGCGCCATCGGTTTGCTGAATCTGGCGGAGAAGCAGAAGGCGGTGATCGGCATCGCCGTCTTTGATACGGACCGCTGTCTGCCCTTTGCCCGGGGGGAAGAGTGTCTGGTCTGCGAAGAGCATTGTCCGACGGGAGAGAAGGCGATCGTTTTCGATGAGCGGGAGGTGCTGGTGGGGACCGAGATGCGGCGACTCAAGGTGCCGCGGCTGATCAAGCCGCGCTGCGTCGGTTGCGGAATCTGCGAAACCCGCTGCCCTCTGGAGGGGGCGAGCGCCATACGGGTCATCAATGAAGGGGAGAGCCGCCGTGCCCGTGATCTGTGGACGTGAGAAGGGGGGTTAACCGAAAATGGTTTCGACGCGGTTGCGCCCTTTTTCCTTGGCGTTGTAGAGGGCGCGGTCCGCTTCGAGAATGAGATTGTCGACGGTGCGCACCTTGGGATGGGGGTAGGTGGCGACGCCGAGGCTGATGGTCAGGCGGATTTCGTTGTGATCCGCCGGAATTCGCAGTTCGCTGATGGCGACGCGCAAGCGTTCGGCGGCCTGCACCGCTTCGGCCAGGGCGGTTTCGGGCAAAACCAGGGCGAATTCCTCGCCGCCGAAGCGGGCCGCCAGATCGTAGTCGCGCAGGTGCGCCTTCATCTGGTCGGCCAGGGTTTGCAGGACGACATCCCCCTGCTGGTGGCCGTAGGTGTCGTTTACCGGTTTGAAATGGTCGACGTCGACCATGATCAGGGCCATCGGCTTTTGCGAACGCTCACAGCGCTGTAATTCTTTTTCCAGGGTTTTCATCAGGAACCGCCGATTGCTCAGGTGGGTCAGGGGGTCGGTGTTGGACAGCTCCATCAGCGCCTGGTTGCTTTTTTTCAGGCTGTCCTGCAGCGTCTTGATTTTCAGCTGCACCTTGACCCGGGCGATAAGCTCGGCGGGGTCATAGGGTTTGGTGAGATAATCGCTGGCCCCCCGTTCCAGGCCGCGGATCTTGCTCTCCTGGTCATTGACGCCGGTGACCAGAATGACGGGAATATCCTGCAGTTCCTTGCGGGTTTTGATCATGCTGAGGAACTTGAAGCCGTCCATGCCGGGCATGTCGAGGTCGCACAGAATGACATCCAAGGATTCGCTCAGGGCGATCTTGAAGCCGTCGATGACACTTTCCGCCTCATGATAAACCTGGAAAAGGTCCGCCGACTTCAGCCCGTCGAGAATCTGGTGACGGGCTCCGGCTGAATCGTCGATAACTAATACGGAAGTTTCCATAAATTCAGCATGGTTGGTAAGGGGTGAATGATTTTTTTTTCAATTTAAATGGTTCCTCTGTCTTTGTAAAGAATTAAACAGCACGCAATTCAGGTGCCGAGAATGGCTTTTGGATCTTTGCTGGGAGGGGTTTTCCAACGGGAAAGAAAGGGGGTGCTTATGGCCTTAATGAAGACCTGGTACACGCCTGAAGAGATCGAAGGACAGTTTGGCATCGGGCGGGGACGTCTGACGCAGTGGGTGGAAGAGGGTCTGGTGCGGGTCGAGCGGGAAGGGAAGAAAATCAGCAAGGTCAATGTCGACGATGTTCGACTGGTCTTGCAGGGAGAGAAGCCGCGAAGCTGAGGATGGAATTTCGCCCCGTCATTCGTTGATGACGGGGCGATGGTTGGTTTCCTGACGGTCGACGGCAGACTGTTTGTCCGAAAAAGGGACTCTTTCTCCTTCTTTCCCGGTCAGCTGGTTTTTCTGCCGCCGTAGCCCTTGAGGGTCTGGTGCGCGTAACGGAGCATACGCTCGGTGTCCGCCCAGCCGATGCATTTGTCGGTGATGGAGACGCCATATTTCAATTTGGAAAAGTCTTCGCAGGTCGGCTGATTGCCTGCTTCGAGGTTGCTTTCGACCATGACGGCGCAAATACTGCGGTTGCCGGCGCCGATCTGTTCGATGACATCCTTGAGGACAGCTTCCTGTCTTTCGTGGTCTTTGTTGCTGTTGGCATGGCTGCAGTCGACCATGATCCGTATCGGCAGGCCGGCTTTGCCGAGCATTTCCTCGGTGCGGCGAATGTCCTCGGCCTGGAAGTTGGGGCCATGGTTGCCGCCGCGCAGCACGATATGGACGTCGCTGTTCCCGGCGGTGGAAACGATGGCGTTGCGGCCGTCATTGTCGATGCCGAGAAAGTTGTGGGGATGCAGGGCGGCATTCATGGCGTCGATGGCGATTTGCAGGTTGCCGTCGGTGCCGTTTTTGAAGCCGACGGGAAAGGAAAGGCCGCTGGCCATCTCCCGATGAACCTGGGACTCGGTGGTGCGGGCGCCGATCGCCCCCCAGCTGATGGCGTCCGCCAGGTAATGGGGGGTGATGGGGTCGAGCATTTCGCAGGCGACGGGAAGTTCCAGTTCGGTGATGGCGCAAAGGAGACCGCGGCCGACACCGAGCCCCTTGGAGATCTGATGGGTCCCGTTGAGGTCGGGATCGTTGATCAGTCCCTTCCAGCCGATGGTGGTGCGGGGCTTTTCGAAGTAAAGGCGCATGACCAGGAAAAGCTGGTCGGAGAGTTGCCGGTTCAGCCGGGCGAGACGTTCGGCGTATTCGAGGGCGGCCTTGGGGTCGTGGATGGAGCAGGGCCCGACGATCACCATCAGCCGCGGATCTTTGTGATTGAGAATGTTGGTGATCTGCTCCCGGGCCTGATAAACGAACTCGGCGCCATGTTCCGAAAGAGGAAAGACCTGTTTCAGGTCCGCGGGGGCGATAATCGGCGCCGTGCGGCGAATGCGAAGGTTGTGAGTGCGTTTCATGGGTTCCCCTTTGTGGTCATTTGAAAATCGCCCCTGTCCGGTGCGTCGTTATGGCCGGACAATCTAGCGGTTTTCAGGGGAAAAGTCAAAATCCTATTCGGCGTCATGATCTCTGTTTTTGATTCGACGCCCCTGGGGGGGAAAGGGTTTGACACCCTTTCGTCGCTTGCTGTATAAGGGACCACTTGATGAGCGTTCCTTGTACCTGATTTCACGGGGGAAGATGTATATGGGAATTTTTGGTGAACTGATCATGGTGATTGCCCAGGTTTTCAATCTGATCGCGACTCTCTATATCTACATTGTCGTCGCCCGGGCGATCATTTCCTGGGTGAATCCCGACCCCTACAATCCGATCGTACGTTTTCTGCACAGCGCCACGGATCCCCTTCTTGATCGTATTCGCCGCGCGTTGCCGATCAGTTTCGGTGCGATCGATTTTTCGCCGATTATTCTGCTCTTTGGAGTTTTTCTTTTGCAGCGCATCGTTATGATCATTCTGACGCGGGTGGCATACAGCCTCTAGCTGGGAGCAGGCATGAGCATCACTCCGATCGACATTCAGCAGCACCGCTTCAAAACCCGGCCTTTGGGGTATGAAAAGACCGGTGTCGATCACTTTCTTGAACTGATCTCCGATGAACTGGAGCAGTTGACCCGGGTCAATCAGGGGCTGAAAGAGGAGTTGGCGCGGGCTCGGGCAGCCATGGAAGAAATGCGCGGACGGGAAGCTACGCTCAAGCAGACGTTGATGACGGCCCAGCAGATGTCCGAGGACATGAAAAACAACGCCCGCCGGGAAGGGGAAATTCTCATCGCCGACGCGCACTTGCGGGCCGAGCGGATCGTGCGCGATGCCGAGGACCGGCGCATTCAGCTGGTGAGTGAAATTCAGGAGATCAAACGGCAGAAGATTGCTTTTGAGTCCGGATTGCGCGCTTTGGTGGAGAGCCATATGCGACTGCTTGATCTGGATGTGGTTTCGGTGACGGGCCGAGAGTTCGGCGAGTTGGGGGCTGGGGAGTCGCACCCGGCAGGCGAGGCGAGGTCTTCGGCGGGAGATGACAAACTGGAACTGGAAGGTTTCTGATGTCCCCCTTTGCCCGCCAGGAGTCTTCCGGCGTCGTCTTGCAGCTGTGGATTCAGCCTCGGGCGAGCAAAAATGAACTGGTGGAAGTTCGGGACGGCGCCCTCAAGGTCCGGTTGACTTCACCGCCGGTGGAGGGCGCGGCCAATGACTTGTGCCGGGAGTATTTCGCCAAACTGTTGGGCGTTCCCCGGGGGGATGTCCAGCTGGTCGCCGGGGAACGTTCCCGCCATAAGCGCTTGCTGATCAGCGGCTGTGCTCTCGACGAAGTACGTGAGCGTATCGAGACCATGATTAAATAGCCCGTTTGCTGGAGGATGTTCTCGGTTCTCGGGCATGATTTACCGGTGGACAGTGCGGCCCGTTTTTGCTAGTATCGGTTCGCTCTAATGTGTCGATAATGGTCAAAATATTGCCGAGACTAAACGTTTTCCTGGCCAGTGCCCGATGGACATGCGTCTTTTCCGGGCCGGGAGCCTGGGACTTTATCTAGGGAGTTGTTGAAAGGGAGGTATGATGAAGAAGGGTTTGGGTTGTAAACTACTGGTCCTTGCTGGACTGTCCCTGTCGCTTTTTGCGGGGAATGCTTTGGCGCAGGATTCCGCTCTGTCCAGCAGCGACTGCGTCAAGTGTCATGACAAGGAACCGGCCGATATCGCCGCCGCCGGGGCTAAGCATCAGACGGCCGTTTCCTGTCAGGATTGCCACATCGGTCATCCGCCGCAGGTAGCGGATAATGTTCCTGAGTGCAGCATGTGTCATGAAGGCAAGCCCCACTACGAGCTGCCGGAGTGCATGGGCTGCCACAACCCCCATCGGCCTCTGGAAATCGCTTTGACCGGGGATATGACCGCGCCCTGTCTTTCCTGCCACGATTCGCAAAAGGCGCAGCTGGATGCCAACCCGAGCAAGCATACGCTGCTTGCCTGCAGCTTCTGTCATGCCGACCAGCATGGTGTGATTCCCGAGTGTGTCAAATGTCATGAGCCCCATTCCGCGCAGCAGACTCAGGCCGACTGCGGTATCTGCCATAAGGCGCACATGCCGGCGACCGTGACCTACGGCGCGGAAACGGCCAATGCTCACTGCGCCGCCTGCCACCAGACCGCCAATCAGCTGCTGACGGCCAGCCCCTACAAGCACAAGGATGTTGCCTGTGTGACCTGTCACACTGAGCGCCACAAGATGGTGCCCAAGTGTACCGATTGCCACGGTACTCCCCATGCGGGCGGCATCCATGAGAAGTTCCCCAATTGCGGCGATTGCCACAGCATCGCCCATGACCTGAATAAGTAAATCGTGTCAGAATCGAACAGCCACCGGCGTACGCCGGTGGCTGTTCGATTGTTTTTCTATGTGGGCGCCTTTGGCGCACTTCAGATGTCGCGAAGCGAAAGAGAGGTTTCCATGGAGAGAGAGAAGAAAAAGGGGTGGAGAGTCATCACGCTCTTGGCGGTCATGGCTCTGGTGATGTTGTCCATATCCTGCGTCAAGCCCGTTGCCGAGTCCCAGGCGGCGCCGGCGCCCGCGGCCGAGGCGACGCCTGTTCCCGTTGTTGAGCCCGCGCCTGCTCCCCCGGCGCCTGTTGCCAGTGCTCCTTCGGCTGGCAATCCCTATGCGGCTCCCGTCGAAAAGATGACCACGGCTCAGTGCGGTTCCTGCCATACCTCCTACTTTCAGGCGCTCAAAAACGAAGGCGGCCGTCATCAGTTCGATTGTGTCAACTGCCACGTCGTTTACCATGCGTACAACCCCAATCGCAACAACTGGGCCGAAATCATGCCCAAGTGCGAAAGCTGTCATACGCTGCCCCATGGTCCTACGCAGACCGAGTGTCTTTCCTGTCACAGCAATCCCCATAAGCCGGTGGGTGTGCCCCTCTCTGATCGGCTGACTCAGAACTGTGCTTCTTGTCACGCCGGCCCGGCCGCCGAGCTCCAGCAGTTCCCGAGCAAGCACACCCTGGTTGCCTGTGTCGACTGCCACAGTGAGCGCCACGGCAATATTCCGTCCTGCTTCGTCTGCCACGAGGGGCACTATCCCGAGCAGCCGCTGGAAAGCTGTCTGCCCTGTCATCCGGTGCATAAGCCGCGGCAGATTGTCTTCACCGAGAACACCGAGCTGAAAACCTGTTCCGGGTGCCATGCCGGCGTCTATGGGGTCTGGTCCGGCAGCCAGAGCAAGCATGCTCAGGTTTCCTGCGTGGCCTGCCATGAACAGCATGCGATGATTCCCCAGTGCAGCCAGTGCCACGGTGAGATGCCGCATAATGCCTCGCTGCATGCCAAGTTCCCCGATTGTCTGACCTGTCACCTGGATCCCCACGATCCGCCGGTCAAGACCAAGTAGGACTGTTTTACGAAAAACGGGCTTCGGCCTGGGTTGTTGCACACGAAAAAGGACCGCGCTTGCGGTCCTTTTTCGCTTTTCGGCATTGACAGCACGAGGCGGATTTCTTAAGGTACCGGTCTTCCCGAAGGAGGGTTTCCGGTGGAAAAAATCTGGACGGCTCCGGCTAAAATCAATCTCTGTTTGCATGTTCTCGGTAAGCGTGCGGACGGCTATCACGAACTGTGTATGCTGATGCAGCGGGTTTCGCTTTATGACCGGATCCGGATCTTCTTGTCGGCCGACCCGGGGGTGCGGGTTTTCTGCCCGCGACTTCCGTTAGCCACTGGCGAAGAGAATATTGCCGCCAGGGCCGCCCGAAAAATTCTGGAGTTCGCTGCGTACTCCGGTGGAGTCGAAATACATATCGACAAGGAAATTCCGGTTGCGGCCGGTCTCGGCGGAGGTTCTTCCGATGCCGCCACTGTCCTTATGGCCATGAACGAATTGCTGGAAACCGGGCTTTCCAGGGAAGCGTTGATGGCTGTTGGTCTGCAGCTCGGGGCGGATGTCCCTTTTTTTATTTTCGAGTCGGCCGCCTGGGCCGCCGGCATCGGGGAGAAGCTGGAGAAAGCTTCGACCTTTCAGGATGTCTGGTATCTGCTGGTGAACCCGGGTTTCAGTGTTTCGACGGCGCAGGTTTATGGAAAATTACAGTTGACATCCGTTGGGGATGTGGCTAGACTGCCGAGGTTTTCCGGAACGCTGGAGGACTTGATCGGCGGATTACACAACGATCTTGAGCAGGTTACCCTGAGAGACTATCCCGAAGTCGCCGAGATCCGGCGGCGGATGCTCGAGCTCGGGGCCGAAGGATCGCTCATGTCGGGTAGCGGTCCCACGGTCTTCGGAGTGTTTCGGGAGCGGGAGGCTGCACGACAGGCCGCTCGGGATTTTTCGGCAGAAGCCGGGTATAAGGCGTTGGTCGTACAGCCTGTCTGATGGACAGAACAATTTGTTGGGGCGTCGCCAAGCGGTAAGGCACCGGATTTTGATTCCGGCATTCCCAGGTTCGAATCCTGGCGCCCCAGCCACGTTCTTCCGGTTTGATGAAGATAACGCCTTCATTGGGGTTTCGCCTAGGTCATGGTCCGCCATGGCCTACAGTTTTTTTTTGGACGTAAGAGAGGACACGTGGTGGACAAGTTAAAGATTTTCTCCGGTACCTCCAATCTTCCCCTGTCTCGGGAGATTTGCGGTCATCTCGCGGTTCCCCTGGGAAGTGCCAATGTGAAGAATTTTTCCGATGGCGAAATCATGGTGGAGATCGGCGAGAATGTTCGCGGTCGGGATGTCTATGTGATTCAGTCGACCTGTGCGCCTTCCAATAACAATCTTATGGAACTGCTGGTGATGACGGACGCCTTGAAGCGGGCGTCGGCGGCGAGCATTACCGCGGTGATCCCTTATTTCGGCTACGCCCGGCAGGACCGTAAGGTGGCGCCTCGTACACCGATTACCAGTAAGCTGGTGGCGGATCTGATCTCCGTCGCCGGGATGGACCGGTTGGTGACCATGGATCTTCACGCCGGACAGATTCAGGGATTTTTCAATATTCCCGTCGATCACCTTTATGCGGCGCCGGTCCTCCTTGAAGACCTCAACGCGCGTTTCCCCGGGCAGCGCCTGGTTGTCGTCTCTCCCGATGCCGGCGGCACGGAACGGGCCCGCGCCTTCGCCAAGCGGCTCGATGCCGGTCTGGCGATTATCGACAAACGCCGGAGCGGGCCGAATGTTTCCGAGGTCATGAATATCATCGGGGATGTCTCTGGTAAGACCTGTGTGATCGTTGATGACATGATCGACACCGCCGGTACACTCTGCCAGGCCGCCCAGGCCTTGAAGGACAAGGGGGCGCACAAGGTTTATGCCTGCGCCAGTCATCCGGTTCTTTCCGGTCCCGCCCTGGATCGGATCAATGAAAGTTGCCTGGAGGAAGTGGTCGTGACCAATACCATCCCCTTGGGAGAGAAACCTAAACTTTGCGGCAAGCTGCGGGTGCTCTCTGTCGCGGGCTTACTGGCCGAGGCCATTCGCCGGATTCATGGCGACGAATCGGTCAGTTCTCTTTTTGTCTGAAATAAATACCAAGTTTTAGATAGACGTTCGCTCATCACCTTAAGTGGAGGATACAAGATATGGCTACTGCAGAACTCAAAGTGACCCGGCGCGATC
>JAVFAR010000073.1:0-14096 GCA_034002365.1 Trichloromonas sp. | reverse complement strand
TTCGGCGGCAGCATGGGGATGGTTATCATCCGCCATCTATTCTTTCTTGGGCAGAGACAAAATCCATTTGTATGTCACCGTTCGAAGCGCTAGACTTGGCACATAATTATATGCCAAACGGAGAACGACATGCCCATCAGCCTGAGTGAGGACATCCATTCCGTCACCGATCTCAAACGCCGGACCCGTGAAATCGTTGACCAGTTGCATCGCACCGGGCGGCCGGTGGTTTTGACCGTCAACGGCCGCGCCGACGCCGTATTGCTGGAGGTCAAAACCTACGAAACCCTGCTGAAATCGGCCAACCTGGCGCGCCTGCTGGCGCCGGCCGAGGCGGAAGCGGCGGCGGGGCGGTCCCGGCCGGCCCGCGATTTCTTCACCGAGTTCAAACGTGACCGCGACCTTTAAGGTCGAAATCACCCCCAGCGCCGAGGCGGATATCGCCGATCTGTGGGACTATATCGCCCAGGACGACCCCCTCGCGGCCACAGCCTTCATCGCCGCGCTGGAGGAGCAGATTTCCCATTTGGAACGGTTTCCCGAGCGTTGCCCGCGCATTCCCGAAAATGCCTATCTCGGAACCGGTCTGCGGCATCTGCTCTACGGTCCCTGCCGGACCATCTTTCGCCTGGGAGAGGAGCGGGTGATCATTCTGCGGGTGATCCGCGGTGCCCGGCTCTTCGAAACCGGTGAATGAACGGAGAAATTTTTTATACTCAGGCGATTTGTGCTATTCTGCCGCCGCCGTCATGCCTCGCAAAATTTTACCCAGTATCCCTGTTTGTGGTTTGACCCCGAAAAGGAGATTCGCCATGTTCTTCCCCGAATACCGCGCCCGCCGTCTGCGCCGTAACGACAATATCCGCCGCATGGTGCGGGAAACCCATCTGCGCGTCGACGATCTGATCTATCCCATGTTTTCCGCCTTCGGCACCGGGATCAAGAAAGAGATTCCGTCGATGCCGGGGATCTATCAGCAGTCGATCGAGCACATTGTCGCCGAAGCCAAGGAGGTCTATGAACTGGGCATTCCGGCGGTGATCCTCTTCGGCCTTCCCGAAACCAAGGATGCTTTGGGGCAGGATGCCTACTCGGAGACCGGGATCATCCAGGAGACGATCCGGGCAATCAAGAAGGCGGTGCCGAAGCTCACCGTCATCACCGACGTCTGCATGTGTGAATACACCGACCACGGCCATTGCGGGGTGATCAAGGACGGTGACGTGGACAACGACGAGACCCTCCGGCTGCTCGCCGCCGAGGCTCTCTCCCATGTCCGCGCCGGGGCCGACATCGTCGCCCCTTCGGACATGATGGACGGCCGGGTGGCGGCGATCCGCGAGATCCTCGACGGCAACGGTTTCGAGCAGATCCCGATCATGAGCTATGCGGTGAAATACGCCAGTGCCTACTACGGCCCCTTTCGCGACGCCGCCGATTCGACCCCCCAGTTCGGCGACCGCCGCTCCTATCAGATGGACCCGGCCAACCGCCGCGAAGCGATTCGCGAGGCGGCCCTCGACGTGCAGGAGTGCGCCGATTTTCTCATGGTCAAGCCGGCCCTGGCCTACCTCGACATCCTCCGGGACATCAAGGAGCGCTTCGACCTGCCCCTGGCGGCCTACAACGTTTCCGGCGAATATTCAATGATCAAGGCCGCCGCCGCCAACGGCTGGGTCGACAACGACCGCATCGTCATGGAGACTTTGCTCGGCATGAAACGGGCCGGAGCCGACATCATCATCACCTATCACGCCAAGGAAGCAGCCCGCCTGCTTCTCGGCCGCTAGGCCGAAGGAACACGTCCCGGCTCATGCGAGAATATTTCCGCGACCGGCTGGCCAACGGCCTGCGCCTGGTCACCGTTGAAATGCCCCACCTGCACTGCGCGGAGATGGCCTGCTACGTCCAGGTCGGCGGCCGGGACGAGTCCGCCGGCCTGGCGGGCATCTCCCATTTCCTCGAACATATCCTCTTTCGCGGCAGCCTCGATTTCCCCAGCACCTTCGTTCTGGAGCGGGCCTTCGAAGCCATCGGCGGCGCGGTGAACGCCGCCACCGATGTGGAAAGCACCTGCTACCACAGCCGCTTCCACCCCCAGCATCTGGATGAGGCGGCGCGCCTCTTCGCATCGCTGCTGACCCGGCCGCTCTTCGCCGATGTCGAACTGGAGCGGCGCATCATCCTCGAAGAGGCCTTGGACGATCTCAACGAGCGGGGGGAGGATGTCAGCCCCGACAACCTCACCGCCGGTCTGCTCTGGCCCGATCATCCCCTGAGCCTGCCGACCATCGGCAGCACCGCCTCGATCAAGGCGATCCGCGAGAACGACCTGCGCGCCCACCACGGCCGCTATTACACCCCGGTCAACGCGGTGGTGGTGGTCGCCGGCAATGTTCGCCGCGAAGCGGCGCTGCAGGCCGTGACCGCGGCCTTTGGCCACTGGCAGGGCAGCGGCGGTCCCGAACGGCAGAGCCCGGCGCACCGCGGAGCCCATGGGCCGGAGGTGGCCTGGGCCAAGGATTCGGATTCGCAGATTCTGCTGCAGCTGGCCTTTCGCGCCCCGGGCCGGGGGCATGCCGATACCGTGCCGCTGCGGGTGCTGCGCTGGGTTCTTTCCTGGGGGGGCGCCTCGCGCCTGATGCTGCGGCTGCGCGAACAGCTCGGCCTGACCTACCATGTGGAGGCGGGGCTGTCGATGCTCGCCGACTGCGGCTCCTTTACCATCGATCTGGCGGTGGCGCCGAAAAATCTCGAGCGGGCGGTGACGGAAGTGCTTGGGGTGGTGGCGCGGCTCTGTCGCGAACCGGTGCCGGAGGAGGAACTGCAGGGGGTGTTGCGGGCCTATCTCTTCGACCTGGAGTTCAGCCAGGACCATACCGAGTCGATGCTTTCCCGCTATGGCTGGGGGGAACTGGCCGGCTATCTGCGCACCGTCGAAGACGACCGGCGCGAGGTCATGGCGGTGACGGCCGAGGCGATCCGGCAGGCGGCCCGGTCGGTCTTCGCCCCGGGCAATCTCAAGCTCGCCGTCGCCGGCCCCTGGAAGGAAGCGCACCGGCGCGCGGTGAACAAGGTCCTTGCCGCCTATTCCCCCCTGACGGAAGACTAGGCGATGCGGATCGTCTTGTAGAGAAAATTCTTGAAACGGAAAAAGGTCTTGCGGCTTTCCGCGTCCTTGGCGCGGGGGTCGCAGGCCTGAAGCATGACGGCGATCTTCGGCATGCTGGTCGCCCCTTCCCGACGGGCCAGTTCGATGACCGCCGCCACCACATCCCGGGAAATGCGGCTCTCGGAAAAAGGCTCGTAGACCCGCTCCCAGAAATCCCCCTCCCCCTTGCGCAGATCCGAAAAAATCTCCCCGGCGACCTCTGTGGTGAGCTTTTCCATCGCCACCGTCCCTTTCGGCCGGTCCGGTTCGCCGATCGCCCGGCGCATGTCTTCCTCGGAAAGCACCCGTTTTTTCCGGAAAAAGAGGGCGCGCAGCAGGATGCTGCGCAGCTCGCGCACATTGCCGGTGTAATGATGCTGGGAGAGGAGCTGCCGGGCGCCGCGGGTCAGCACCGGGGCATCCTCTTCGCGCTCCTCCCCTTTGCGGTAAACCTGGTAGAGCTTGCCGAGAAAGTGGGTGGCCAGGTCGGGAATGTCCTCGCGGCGCTGGTTGAGGGAGGGAACCTCGATGGTCAGCTCGGAAAGGCGATGGAAAAGATCCTCGCGGAAATGGCCGGACTCGATGAGCTGCTTGAGATTCTTGTTGGTGGCGGCGATGAGCAGCACCCGGGAAAACCGGGTGACGTTTTCGCCGAGGCGGACGAAGCCGCCGTTGTCGAGAAAGCGCAGCAGCTGCACCTGGGTCTTGGGGTCGGCGTCGCCGATTTCGTCGAGAAAAACGACGCCGCCGTGGGCCTCTTCGAGAATCCCCTTGCGGTCGGTGTGGGCGCCGGTGAAGGCGCCGCGCTTGTGGCCGAAGAGTTCCGAATAGGTGAGGTCGCCGCTGTAGGCGGCGATGTTGGTCTTTTTCACCGGCAGCTCGCCGCGCGGGTCGATCTCGATCCGGTACATCTCCCGCAAGCGGGAGAAGATGTTGTTGAAGAGAAACTCCTTGCCGCTGCCGGTGTCGCCGGTGATGAGAATCGACGGCAGGCCGAGGGAGGCCTCCTGCAGATCGCGCACCGTCCACTTGGAGATGCGGTTGAAGAGGGGCGGGGTGATGCGCTGGATGAAGTCGACCAACTCCGAGGTCTTGGCCGAGTTGCCGATGATGTTCCCGAGTTTGTAGGAGGAAATCTTCGGGTCTTTGTAGCCGACATCCCGGCGCAGGTTGATGACTTCGCCGGTGAGTTTCTCGATCCGTTGCAGATCGTAGAGAAAAGGAGCGATCAGCCGCTCGATGATCATCAGGATGCGTTTGTGTTCGTCGGTGAAGTAATGGGGGCGCAGGCTGTCGAGACAGATGACGGCGATGACCTGATCGTCGTAAAGCACCGGCACGGCGATTTCGCTCTTGATGACCCCGGTGATCTCCCGGTAGAGCCCCTTCTTGCGCTTCTCCTCCTCGGTATCGGCGATGACGTGGGGCCGCCCGGTGGAGGCGACATAGCCGGTCAGACTGCGCTCCTCGGGGGGCAACTTCTCGCCGCCGACACGGATCGGCGGGATGTCCTTCTTCAGCCATTCCTTGCTCTTGGCCCCGACCAGGCGGCCGTCCGCTTCCTCGACGACCAGCCAGCGGATTCCCTCCTCCTCGCGCACCAGGGCGATGCTGCCGGTGTCGGCGCCGATCAGTTCGGTGGCCTTGGACAGCGCCCGGTTGAGAAAGGGCTGCACTCCCTCGAATTTTTCCTGGAGCAGGTCGTTGATCTCGGAAAGCACCTGGATTTCCATGTGCTCGACGCCGATTTCCTGAATGACTCGCTCGGCCATTTCGGCATGGGCTTCCATCAGCCCTTTTTCGAAATCGCTGAAGTGATAGGCGCCCCGCGTATAGTAGTTGACCAGGCAGATGACCCGTCGGCTGCGAGGTTCGTAGCGGGGGACCACATAGAGGGATTGCAGCCCCATTTCCTCGGTCAGGTAGCGTTTCTGCAAGGGTTCGGCCGGCAGATTGGGGATGTACAGGGGCGAAAGCAGGGTGTCGTCGGTAATCGTTCCGGTGCTGCCGATATAGCGGGAAAGCAGGGATTGGCCGGGGCCGAGGTTGATGAGTTTTTCGTCCTCGTAGAGTTGGCGGGCGCCTTTATCCTTGGTATAGGAGGCGAGCACCTGCAACCCCTCCTCCTTCGATTCCAGGCCCAAGGGCGAAGGGATGAGAACCGAGGCCAGGGTCAGTTTATCGATCAGGCGCACCGCCGACTTGACCATCAGCAGGGCGGCTTCCTTCTTTTTCGCCTGGTCGACCCGCCGGGCCAGAACAATCTGTTGATGATACTTGCGCGCCTGGTCGATCGGGGGAACGACTTCATCGAGAAATTCCCGCAGCACCCGCCGCTGGGCTTCGCCGGGGACGCGCCCGACCCGGCTGCTGTCGACGCTGAGAACGCCGGCCGAACGGCCCTGGTGGATCAGGGGGACGAGGTAGCAGGCGCGGATTTCGAAACGTTCGGCAAGCTCCAGGGCGTTGGGTCCGGCCAGGGCCGCTACGTTCTCGACCAGAACCGCCTGCTGGGTCATATAGACCCGGGACACCAGATAGTCGGTGTTGTTGAGGGGGAAGGAACGGCCCTTGACCGCCTGCGCCTGGGCACCGTTGGCGGCGGCGCAAACGAGGATGCCGCCGGTCAGATCTTCGAGGTAGACCCGGCAGCGGTTCTGGCGGGTGATGAGAGTCACCGCGCCGAGCAGCACATGCAGGATGTCCTCCAGGTTCTCCTTGCCGTAGCCGGCGATTTTGCCCTTGAGATGGGAGAGTTGCGCGGCGACGAAGGATTCCATGGCGGCCTCGGAAGTTGAGTGGAAATTTTACTCAGGCACTATAGAGCGATCGACCGTTATCTGTCAAAGAGACATCGGCCTTTCCCGGCAAGCCGCTTGTGCTTTTCCGGCCCTTGGTGTATAAATTCGCCAGGTGTTTTAATCTTTCCGCGAAGGGGCTCCGACCGGCGTGCTTCCCCGTTTTCACGAAAATGAGGTCTTTTCGGCCTGCCGAACCCTGTTCGGCCCCGAAGTGCATCTGTCCCTCGATTTTCTCGGCTACTTGCAGCCCCGGGGGGTCAAGGCCGCATTTCGCAAACAGGCCAAGCAGAACCATCCCGATCTCTTCGCCGGCCACGCTCCCGAGATCCAGCACCGCCAGTCCGAGCTTTTCCGCCAGGTCCGTGAAGCCTTCGAACTGATGCAGGCCTTTATCAAAGACCGGGACGAAGAGCAAGGGAGCTATGCCCACCGGGCCTTTCATGGCGCCCGGCCCCAGACCTGGGCCCGCCCCAAACGGCCGCCACGGCGGCCCGCGGGGGGGCATTTCTTCCGTGGGGCCGTCCCCGCGCGACGACTGGAATTCGGCAGTTATCTCTATTATCGCGGGCTGATTTCCTATCAGTCGCTGATCGATGCCCTGGTCTGGCAGCGCCGCCAGCGCCCGGCGCTGGGGGACATCGCCCGGCGCTGGCAGTGGCTGAGCGAAGGCGACATCCTTACCATCTGCCGGGATCGCGGCGGTTACGGCCGTTTCGGCGAAAAGGCCGTGCGCCTCGGGCTGCTCGGTCAGGCCCAAGTGCAAACCCTGCTCTTCTTCCAGCGCAGCCGGCAACAGAAAATCGGCCGCTACTTCGTCGAAACCGGCCTGCTCAGCGAATTGCAGACCGAACGCCTGGCCGCCGAATGTCACCAGCACAACAGCCGCGTAGCCGGCGCCGCCGCCAATGAAAGACGCCGCGCCGCCGCCGGCTGATCTTTCCTCCGTTCAGGTTTTTCATCCCTTCGTTTCACTCCCCATATTTCAAACAGGAGCATCTTTCATGGGCATTCTTGCCAATAGCGTCAGTCTTTGCCAATTTCAGATTCTGCTCGAAAACCCGCCCGCCGATCTCTTCGCCTGGGCGAGCGAACAACTCGCGGCCAAGGCCTTCCGCCCCATCGATCGCGGCAGTGAGGAGCTCTCCGTCGGCTGGGTCCTGGCCGACGATCCCCAGTCCAGCGATTTTTCCGAGCCCCGCGCCTTCTGCCGGGATCATTACCTGGTCTTCTCCTTGCGCCGCGACCAGCGCCGGATCCCCTCGGCGCTCTTGAAAGCCCATCAGGAGCGGGCCGAGGCCGAGTTTCTCGCCGCCCACCCCGGGCTCAACCGGGTGCCCAAACAGAAGCGGGAGGAGTTGCGCGATGCCGTGCGCGGCACCCTGCTCAGCCAGACCCTGCCGGTGCCGGCGGTCTTTGACGTGGTCTGGGATACCCGCACGGGCCGCCTGGGCTTCGCCAGTCTCAATGCTAAGGTTCTGGAAATGTTCGAAGGACTGTTCCGCCAGACCTTCGAAGGGTCGCGCCTGATCGCCGTGCATCCCTACGGCCGCGCCGAGGGGCTCCTCGACGAAGGCGGATGCGCGGCCCTGGCGGCGGAAAACCGCGCCGGCGGCGATTCGGTGCTGGAGATGATCGAGGGCAACCGCTGGCTCGGCGAGGACTTCCTGCGCTGGCTTCTCTATCAGACCCTCACCGAATCCTCCCGCTACACCGTCAACGGTCCCGGCCCGGCGGCGGGGGGGGAAGGCTTTGTCGCCTACCTCAACGACCGCTTGCTGCTCAAGGGGGGAAGTGAAAGCGGCGTGCAGAAGGTCACGGTGGTCGGCCCGCAGGATGCTTTCAGTGAAGTGCGTACCGCCTTAAGCGGCGGCAAACAGATCACCGAAGCGATTGTGCATCTGGAAAAGCTCGAAGACCAGTGGAAGCTGACTCTCAAGGGGGAGACCTTCCACTTCGCCTCCTTCAAGACCCCGTCGGTGAAGGTCGAAAAGGACCAGATCACCGATGCCGCGAGCGAAAAGGAGGCGGTCTTCTACGAGAAGATGCACGTCATGGAAGAGGGTCTGCAACTCTTCGACAGCCTCTACCGGCATTTTCTCGACCTGCGCCTCGGCGCCGACTGGCCAGCCGTCAACGCCCGCATCGCCGAGTGGCTGGCGGCGGAATAGACGGCCTCAGCGCGAAAAATTTCAGTTCACGAAAAACGCCGCTGTTCCGAGTGAGGGACAGCGGCGTTTTTTATTGCCACGGTGATTCACCGTAGTCCCACAATTTGATGGTTGTCAGGGATTCTGCACCAGGGCGAAGAGGATCGACAAGAGCAGCAGAAGCAGGGTACTGACGAGAGCGAGAATCTGGGCAAAGCGCAGGCGCATGGGGGGCTCCTCAGACCAGGTCGAAGATTTCCGAATGGATGTGGGTGGGCGGGATCCCCTGCCGGGCCAGGGCCTTTTCCGCCACGGCGATCATCGGCGTGGGGCCGCAGATGAAACACTCGCGCACGGCCCGGTCCTCGGGAAGCCGGCGGGCGAAAATCTCGTCGCGCAGCAGGCCCCGCTCTCCCTCCCAGTCGGCGGGGGGTTCGCTCAGCACATAGACGATGGTCAGGTCGAGCCGGCTGCGCAACTCTTCCAGTTCTTCGCGGAAAGTGGCCCGTTCCCAGGTGTGGTAGGCGTAGAAAAGGATCAGGGGGCGGCCATCGTGGCGCTCGGCGAGGGTGCGCAGCATGCTCATGATCGGGGCGATGCCAACCCCGCCGGCGACGAAGACATAGCCGGGCGCTGGGCTGATATCGACACTGAAGGTGCCGTAAGGGCCGTCGATCCAGGCCGGTTCTCCCGCCTGGATCTCGCCGATGCGGTTGGTGAAATCCCCCAACTCCTTGATGGTGAAGGAAATCTCCCCGGGGGTGGCGGCGCTGGAGGAGATGGAGAAAGGATGTTCGCGCATGGCGAAGGGAGAGCTCCGCAAGGTCAGCCAGGCGAACTGTCCCGGCAGATAGCGGAAGCCGCCGTGCCCCTCGGGGCGCAGCACCAGACTCCAGCTGCTGCCCCGTTCTTCGATGACCCGGGTCACCCGCCAGGGGCGGCGCAGCAGTTGCAGGGGCTTGATGAGCCGCACGCGAATGACCACGGCCAGGCAGGAGAGAGCGATACCCAGCCACAGCCAGGTCTTCCAGGGAACGGCGCTGTAATGGCCGATCCCGACGATATGCGCCACCCCCAGCAGGAGCGCCGTCAGCGCCAGCAGCACATGGGCGATCCGCCAGGTGTCGTAATGGATGCGCAAGGGTTTCCGCCACAGCGAGGAAACCATCAGCGCCGCCATCGCCACCCAGGAAACGAGCCCCGTCCACAGATGCAACGGCAAGGTGCCGTCCAGAATTACCCCCCATAGCGTCGGTTCTTCGTAAAAGAGGAGCAGGGGATGGAGGGTGGCGAAGGTAAAGGCCCCGATGGAGGCGAGGCGGTGGAAGTAGTAGACGAGATCGATGCCGAAAGGGGCGGTGGCCCGCTGAAAGCGCGCGGTGAGCAGGAACATGATCGCCATCATGGCGGTGGCGGCAAAGCCCAGCGCCAGGGAAAGATCGAACCGGAAACCGTAACCGGCGGGCTTGGGACCGAGCAGCAGGACGAAGAGCGGAGCGAGGACCAGCAGCAGATAGAGGAGAATCCAGAAGGTCGCGCGAAGATAAGGACGCATGAAGTTTGACCCATAGCGAAGGGATGACGGCGGGATTGCCGTTACCTATAAAGTATGCCCGAAGGGGAGCAGGGGGCAAGCCGCTAAAAAATCTTGACAGAATCACATCTTTCGGGTTTAATTAACCCATTGTATTTAATGAGCGAATTACCTTTTGTGGTTTATTTATTTACACACTTCGCAAACCATCGATTTCATCACCGCGTTCAAGATGAATCGCGGCGCCTCATCCCCTCTCCTCCTCTTCTTGCATGGAACGGTTGTCATGCTAGAATTGTGACGGCTCTTTCATGAGGACTCGCGATGTCCAACCCAAAAATCGTCTTCCTGCTCTCGGACGCTACCGGCGAAACCGCCGAAAAGATGGTGATGGCGGCCCTTCTCCAATTCGGCGACCGGGATGTGCGTCTGCGTCGCATCAGCCATGTGCGCAGCAAAAACCAGGTATACGAAGCCCTTGACGAAATCCTCGCGGCCCGGGGGATGGTGGTTTACACCATCGTCAACCGTGAACTGGCACGCCTGGTGCATGATGAATGCGACTCCCTGGGGCTGCCCTGTATCGACCTGATCACCCCCCTGCTGATGAAAATCACCGAGTTTTTTGGCCTCTCCCCCCGGGAAACACCGGGCCTGCTCCATGGCATCGACGAAGATTACTTCCGCCGCATCGAGGCCGTGGAGTTTACCGTCAAGCACGACGACGGCCAGGAAACCGCTCATCTGCCCAAGGCCGACATTGTCCTGGTGGGGGTTTCGCGCAGCAGCAAGACACCGCTCTCCATCTATCTTGCCCACGCCGGCTGGAAGGTTGCCAACGTGCCGCTGGTCAAAGGGATCGATCCACCCAAGGAGCTGTTCGACGTCGATCCCAAGCGGGTGGTGGGGTTGATCATCGACCCTCAGCGCCTGGTGGAGATGCGGGTGACGCGCCTGAAACATCTGGGCATGGACTCCAAGGCCGCCTACGCCGACTTCGCCGAAATCGAGGATGAACTGCGCCACGCCCGGGCCTTTTTTCGCCGCCATCCCTGGGTGGTGATCGACGTTTCGGGCAAGGCGGTGGAAGAGACCGCCAACGAGGTTCTGGTCAAACTTAAACTGAAATAAAGCCGCATGTCTTCCATAGGAATACCGCCCGTCGGAATCAAACAAGAGAAGGAGTTGAATATGAGAATTCTGGTCGTCGAAGACGAGAAAAAAGTTGCCAGCTTCATCAAGCGCGGCCTCGAAGAAGAGGGGTTTATGGTGGATGTCGCCTACGATGGCGAGGAAGGGCGCTACATGGCCGAAACCAACCCCTACGACCTGATCCTGATGGATGTCATGCTGCCGAAGAAGGACGGACTGACCGTGGTCCGCGAGCTGCGGGAAAAGGGGATGAGCGCGCCGGTGCTGTGCCTGACGGCGAAGGATACGGTCGACGATATCGTTTCCGGTCTCGACTCGGGGAGCGACGACTACCTGACCAAACCCTTTGCCTTCGCCGAACTGCTGGCCCGGGTGCGTGCCCTGCTGCGCCGGGGGGGACAGGATCGGGGGGCGGAGATCCACTTCGCCGACCTGCGTCTCGACCCGGTAGCCCACAAGGTCTGGCGCAGCAACAAGGAAATCGATCTCACCGCGAAGGAATATGCGCTGCTCGAATACTTCATGCGCAACCCCAACCAGACCCTGACCCGGACGATGATCGCCGAGCATGTCTGGGACTACACCTTCGATTCTTTTACCAACATCATCGACGTCTACGTCAACTACCTGCGCAAGAAAGTGGACAAGGACTTCGACAAAAAACTGATCCACACCGTCCGGGGCGCGGGCTACGTTCTCAAGGAGGAATAACTTGGCCGGGTTCCCCTGTCCCGGCTCGGTCCGGTTCCGCCTGACATTCTGGTACGTCATCACCCTGGCCGTCATCCTGACGGCCAGCGGTGTGTACTGGGACTGGACCTTGTCGCGAAATCTGCTGGGGCATGTAGACGACAAGCTGCTGATGGTCGCCAACGACGTGATCTCCTTCCACCTGGTGGAATCGCAGGGCAACAATCAGAATGACGCCTGCCAAAAGCTCGAAACCTTCATCCGCGAACATAACTGGAACGAATTCGTCCAGTTCGTCGACGAATACGGCGACATCGTCTGCCACACCAGTAATCTGCTGGATGCCCGCCTGCCCATCAGCGCCGACGCCCTGCGGGCGGCGCGCGGTCAACAGCCCCTCTTTGAAACCGTCTATTTCGGCGACGACAAACCCCTGCGCCTGCTGACCTATCCCCTGGATGTCGACGACCACGACCGGGACGTGGTCCAGGTCGCGGAAGACCTGAGCCCCCTGTTCAAAACCCTGCGGGAGCATCGCTGGCAACTTTCCGTTTACAGCCCCCTGCTGCTGCTCGTCCTCTCCGTCGGGGGCTGGTTCGTGACCGGCCGCGCCCTCTCCCCGGTGCGGCGCATCACCCACGCAGTCCAGCGGATCAGGGCGGAAAACCTTTCCGAACGCCTGCCGGTAAATCACTGCCGGGACGAGATTTCCGAACTGCAGGAAACCTTCAATTCGATGCTCGAACGGCTGGAGGAGGCCTTCACCAAGGTCCGCCAGTTCACCGCCGACGCCTCCCACGAGCTGCGCACCCCTCTGGCGATTTTGCGCGGTGAAACGGAAGTGGCCTTGCGCTGGGCGAAAAACCCCGAGGAACTGCGCGCCACCCTCGAATCGAACCTGGAAGAGATCGACCGCATGAGCCGGATCATCGAGGATCTGCTGGCCCTGGCCAAGAGCGAGGCGGGGGAAATCCCCCTGGCCCTGGCCGACGTCAATCTCAACGACCTGCTCCAGGATCTCTACCTGCAGGGGAAAACCCTAAGCGAGCCCAAGGGGATCGAATTCACCCTGCATTTGGAAGTGAACCGGGAAATCCACCTGCGCGCCGACCAGCTGCAACTGCACCGTATGCTCCTCAATCTGGTCTCCAACGCCGTCAAGTACACCCCCGACGGCGGCCGGGTGGCGATCCATCTGGCCAGTGACGGCCGCTTTGCCCGCATCCGCGTGGTCGACACCGGCTTCGGCATCGCCGCCGAGCACCTGCCCCATCTCTTCGACCGCTTCTACCGTATCGACGAAGCCCGCAATCGCGACATCGGCGGCAGCGGCCTGGGCCTTTCCATCGTCAAATGGATCGTCGAGGCGCACGGCGGCCGGATTGAAGTCGCCTCGGAACCGAATCGGGGGAGCACCTTCACCGTCAGCCTCCCCCTCGACGGCCCTCCGCCGAAGGAACAGGAACTTTCCTGAGCGGCAAGACCGAAAGAATCGGGTAGGACCCCGCCGTCCTCCCACACCACCGTGCGTACGGTTCCGTACACGGCGGTTCACGCGGCGTTCTGAAAGCGTCGGAGCTGGTCTCTTAACGACGCCAACCCCGCTTTGTCGAAGTAAGATTTCCGGATTGCATTGTTCATGTGCGAGGCTCCTGAGTTCCACCAGGGGCCTCGTCCGTTTGTGGCCGATTTCCAGGCCACCTTTTCCGGTAATCCCCTCTGCATCAGTTTCCTGGCTCGGGTGTAGGGCCGTTTCCACTGGCGCCATAGAATGCAGCGCAGTTTCCGCCTGACCCATCCATCCAGATCTTCGAAGATCCCTTTGACCTCCGCCAGGCGGAAATAGGCGATCCATCCGCGAAGCTTCGGCTGGCTCTCCTCGATGACCCGTTGCAGGCTTCTTCCCCTGCCCCGCCGAAAGATCCGGCGCAATCCAGCTTTGAGACGTTCGACCGAAGAATCCGACACTTTGATGCGCGGATTCTTGTGCCACGTCATGCTGTAGCCCAGAAAGGTTCGGTTCCAGGGACGATCAACGGCGCTTTTGGCGACGTTGACCTTGAGCTTGAGCCGCCCTTCGAGGAACTGGGTCATCGAGGCCATCACCCCCTCGGCGGCGCGCCGACTCCGCACATAGACGTTGCAGTCGCCGACAAACCGGCAGAAGGCATGACCTCGTCTTTCCAGCTCCTTATCCAACTCGTCGAGCAGGATATTCGACAGCAGAGGGGAAAGCGGGCCGCCTTGAGGCGTCCCTTCGGCCCGCTGCGAAACAATCCCGCCTTCGAGCATCCCGGCCTGCAGGTAGCGGCGAACAAGTCGCAACACCTGCCGATCCTTGACCTTGCGGGCGATTCGCGACATCAGGATGTCGTGATTTACCCGGTCAAAGAATTTCTCCAGATCCACATCCACCACCCAGCGTTGCCCCCCGGCGACATACCTGCGAGCGGCTTGAATGGCTTGGTGAGCACTCCGTTTGGGCCGAAACCCATACGAGTGTTCGGAGAAATCCGGATCGAACAACGGCATCAGCACCTGATACAGGGCCTGCTGGATGAGCCGGTCCATGACCGTGGGGATGCCGAGCATGCGCACCCCGCCACCGGGCTTGGGGATTT
>JAVFAR010000072.1:0-14104 GCA_034002365.1 Trichloromonas sp. | reverse complement strand
TCGGCACCCATCGGGACTATGACAAAATCGACGCAAGAACGATCTGAACGGAGAAATCCAGATGAAAATCAAACCCATAAAAAACGAGGCCGATTATCAGGCTGCTCTTGAAGAAATTGAACGGCTGTTCGACGCCGCGCCGGATACGCACGAAGGGGACAGGCTTGAAGTCCTGTCGACACTTGTCGACGCCTACGAAGAAAAGCATTACAGCATCCCCCTGCCCGACCCGATCGAGGCCATCCTGTATCACATGGAAAGCCGGGGCCTTTCGCGCCGCGACCTTGAACCTTATATCGGCAGCCGAGCCCGTGTCTCCGAGGTACTGAACCGAAAGCGGCCGTTAACCATGGAGATGATCCGAAATCTTCATAGCGGACTTGGGATCCCGGCGGAAGTTCTTATCCAACCTTATCCCACGCTCAAAGACGCGGCTTGACCCTTGGGTCCCGGAGAGTCGTCCTTTTCCAGCCAACTGAAATTATTGCCACCTTGGCGATAAGGAAGAGCCTTATCCGTTCCGCGACGTGGAAACGCTGGTCGCCGATTTCCTGAACGACATCCGGCAACTTCGGGGAGGACAACCATGAACGACAAGAAAATCGGCATCGGTATCGGCGACGCGGAGGCAACGGCCCAGGAATTCGTCAAGGCCTGGCATCGCGGAGAAGCCGGCGAACCTGCCGAGGAACCGGTGGAGCGCCTCTATTTCCAGAATCTTTCGACCCTGCTGCAAACCCTCACCCCGCGCCGTCTGGAACTGCTCAAAGAACTCCATCAAACCGGCCCGTCCAGCGTTCGCGCCCTGGCCAAAACCCTTCTGCGCGACTACAAGAACGTGCATCAGGACATCGAGGTGCTGGAACGGGCGGGGTTGGTGGTGCGAACCGCCGACCGGCGGCTGAGCGCGCCTTGGGGAAAAGTCGTGGCGGAGATCAGCCTGGCGGCCTGAAATTCGCAAGCGACGCGGGATTGTCGGGCTATTTCCCGGGAAGGATCTCAGCGGTTTCCTTTCTTGACATATGCATAAAATATGCATAATCTATTGCTATGAAAATCACCTTCGACCCTAAAAAGGCGGCCTCGAATTTCAGAAAACATGGTGTCCGGTTCTCCGATGCCGAATCCGTGCTTTTCGATCCCATGGCCTTGACCCGCGAAGATGAGGATGCCGAGGGTGAACAGCGATTCGTTTCTATCGGGACAGATGCCACGGGCACAATTCTGGTGGTCGTTTTTACTGATCGCGGCGAAGAAATCCGCCTGATTTCAGCCCGTCGCGCAAGGGCCAAAGAAAGGGCTTACTATGAAGGCTGAGTACGATTTTTCAAACGCAAAACGCGGCGCCGTGGTCCCGCAACCCGGCAAAACCAGAATCACCATCTATCTGGACGACAGCGTGATTGAAGAGTTCCGCACGCGGGCCGAATTCGCCGGAAAAGGGTATCAGACCATGATTAACGACGCCCTCAAGGAGTATCTTGCCAAGGACACCGATACCCTCGAAGAGTTGCTGCGAAAGGTCATCCGGGAGGAAATGGGGCGAGCCGCCTGAATAGGACCCGCCCCCAACCCGGACCCGTCAAAACGCCGCTTCAGGTTTTTAAGCCCCTGGGCGGCGTTGCCTCGTACAGTAAAGATCCCGCGGATGAGGACACACTACAAATAAAGGTCGGACAAGCACTCCAGCGTAACCTTCCATCCTTCACCTTTCGGATTTTCGTCATGAGCAAACCTTCCATCAGCCAAAGCGCGGGACGTCACTTTCTCACCGACCGGATCCGCCTGGAGGTGGACTGGCGGGGCACGGCCCAATCCCGGGGAATCGCCCCGCCGCCGGCGCAAAAGCCGGTGCCGGAAGGGGCGAAAATAATCCCGCTGCCCGGTCGGGAAAGCTGGTCGATTCCTCCCCGCGACCTACAGGAGGCCATCGCTCGCCGGGAAAGCCGCCGCCGCTTTCTGCCGTCGCCGCTCAGCCGGGAGGAGTTGGCCTTTCTCCTCTGGAGCACGCAAGGGGTGCGCGCCCGGCTGCACGAGGCGGCGGTTTTGCGCACCATCCCTTCCGCCGGTTGCCGCCACCCGTTTGAAACCTACCTGGCGGTCTTCCGGGTCGAGGATCTGGCCCCCGGTCTTTACCGTTACCTCCCCCTTGACCACGCCCTGGTCCTGGAAAAGACACCCGACCTGCTTTCGGCCCGGGTCGTCGCCGCCGCTCGGGGGCAGGGCTTTGCCGGGGAGGCGGCGGTCACCTTTTTCTGGACCGCCCTGCCCGAGCGCACTGAATGGCGCTACGGCGAGGCTTCCTACAAAGTCATTGCCCTCGACGCCGGTCATCTCTGCCAGAATCTTTATCTCGCTTGCGAGGCCGTCGGCGCCGGCACCTGCGCCATCGCCGCCTACGATCAGGAACTGGCCGACGACCTGCTCGGGGTCGACGGCGACGACGAGTTCACCATCTACTTGGCGCCGGTGGGCAAGATCCGTTGCCCGGCCGATGAGGCACGACGATGAAAATGGAGCACGAAGATCATCACGAAATTATCCATGAAGAGCTTCCGGAGCAGCACGAAGATCCCCTGATCCGCGTCCTGCACCGGATCATCCGCGCCGCCGTCCGGGTACTGGCCGTCCTCATGGTGTTGGTCATCATCTGGGGCATCGGCGACGTAATCTACGTCCTCTACCAGCGCCTGCTCAGTCCGCCCTATCTGCTGCTGAACATCAACGACATCTTCGCCACCTTCGGCGCCTTCATGGCGGTTCTGATCGCCATCGAAATCTTCATCAACATCCGCCTCTATCTCGGCACCAACGTCGTCCCCATCCGCTTGGTGGTGGCCACGGCGCTCATGGCCATCGCCCGGAAGGTCATCGTTCTCGACCTGGAAAAAATCGACGCCGATTACGTTCTCGGCATCGCGGCGGTGGTCCTGGCCCTCGGCATCACCTACTGGCTGCTGTCGAAAAACCGGCCGGAGTAGAAAGATTCCGCCGGAAAAAATTCTCTTTTGCTAAAACGCCCCACGGAGCCCCCATGTCTTACGATGCTATCGACGATGCCTTTCACTTTATCAGCGACGCCCCGCTCGGCGAACGGCGGGCCCTGGTGCACCGACCCAGCGGTAAAGTCTTTCTCGCTTCACTCAAGGCGGGGTTCGACGAATGTCCGGCCGGGGCAGAAAGTGACCCCGACTACCTGAGCATCCCGCACCGACAAGAACTCGATCCGGGCAAACCGCTGGTGCTGGAGTTCATCCGCGACAACTGCCCGGGGGAACTGGCGCGGGTCGAGGGGTTCTTCAATCGCCCCGGCGCTTTCCGCAACGTTAAGGATTTGCTGCGCCGCCGGCATCTGCTGGACAACTGGCAGATCTTCGAAATGCAGCAAATGGAGGCGCTGCTCAGGCAATGGTGCCTGGCCCAGGGTCTGACGCCGTGAGCGGCCGGAAGCCGACAACTTCGGGGCTTCCGGCCCCGAAACATCGCCCCAAGGGGGTGACGCTGCTTTACGAGGATGGAGACATTCTCGTGGCGGATAAACCCTGCGGCCTTTTGACCATGGGGACCGAGCGGGACAAATCCCGCACCGTGCATTCGATCCTCAACGACTACGTGCGCAAGGGCAACCCCAAGTCCCGCAACCGGGTGTACATCGTGCATCGCCTCGACCGCGACACCTCCGGCATCCTGCTTTTCGCCAAGAGCGAGCCGGCCAAGCTGGCCCTGCAAACGAACTGGGACGAGACCCGCAAACTCTATCTGGCCGTGGTTTTTGGCCACGTCAGCCCGCCGCAAGGAACCATCAGCAGCTATCTCGCCGAGAATGCCGCATTTTCGGTCTATTCCACGCCCGATCCGAGCCAGGGCAAGCTGTCGCGCACGGCCTACACCCTGGTGAAAGAGCGCAACGGCCTCAGCCTGCTGCAAGTCCACCTGCTCACCGGCCGCAAACATCAGATTCGCGTCCACTTCGCGGAACAGGGGCACCCCTTGGTCGGCGACAGAAAGTACGCGCAAGACCGCCCGGCCCATGCCCATCTGGCGCTGCACGCCTGGTCGCTGGACTTTACCCACCCGACAAGCGGCGCCCGCCTGAAGTTCGAGACCGAGATCCCTCATCGTTTCACCCAACTGGTCGGCCCCTTCGTTCCGCCGGGACTCAGGGAGAACGAAAGCGAGCGATGATGCCGGGGATGGTCGGCCTTTCACTTTCACTGTACAGTTACTTAACGGCCCGCAGGCCCATGAGTTCGGCGACCTTCACCACCTTGCCGAAACCGGCCGCGCCGAGCCTTTTTCCGGCCTGCTCCATGAAACCGTCGCCGCGTTTGACCTTGTAGGGATTGCCGGTGTAGTGAAAGAGGGCGCCGCGCCGTTTCAGCACCCGGTAAAGCTCCCGGTAAAAACGCTCGCCGTAGAGCTCGCCGGCCAGGGAAAAGCGGGGCGGGTCGTGGATGATCGCGTCGAAGGATTCTGTCGCGAGCCCGCCGATGTAGTCGCCGATGTCGGCCTGAACCAGGGTGACGGAAGGATGGTAGATCTCCTGGGACCAGGGATTCCTCCGGCGCAACTCGATGACCGTGGCGCTCAATTCCACCGAAATCACTTCCCGCGCCCCGAGCCGCAGGGCCGCCGAGGCCGCGTAACCGAGCCCGGAACAGGTATCCAGCACCCGATCGCCGGGCGTCACCACCTGCGCCGCCATGTTTCCGGCGCTTTCGACGGGGTTGATGCCCTTGGCGATGTGCATTTTCACGCCGCTGATTTCCAGCAGCGGCGCCTGATTTGTCGGAACGAGCTTGTAATAACCCCCGTCCCGCGCTTCGAGCACCTCCAATTCCCCCTTTTCCAGGACGAAAATCCGCGGTTCCTTGCGCGCGATCCGGCGCAACTCCTCGCCGGTCAGTCGCTGGTCCGCGTCCAGCAACAGGCTATCTTCGGCCAGGGCGAAGGTCGCGACAGTGCGGTTCAGATCGACGGAAATATCGACAGTTGCCGCCCCACGCGCCAGGGCGTCGAGCACCCGGCGGGCGACCTGCGCATCGAACCAATAGGTTGTTCTGTTCATGACGGCCTCGGGATTCAGCAACGGGGGACAAGATTCGCCGTTTGGCTCTTCTGGTCATACACAACCCTCACCTGACCGTCCCGCAGCTGCCGCAGCACCTGCCGCACCTTGTCCTCCAGGGCGCAGCCCGATTCGGCCCAATCGGCGCCGTCGCGGCTGACGAACTCCTCGATCATCCGGCGCAGCGTCTCGGGTTCGATCCGCGCAAAGGGAATCTCGATCCCCGCCTCCTGCCCTTCATCCGGCCTTTCCATTTCCTCTGACATGTGCCCCCTCGTCTTTCCTGGTTCCAATCAACGGGTGAACCACCCGTTAAAGAGCGCTCGCCCATCCTGCCCCGGATGGGCTTTTCCGGCAAGGATTTATCCCGCAACCGGCGCCCCCCTTCCCCACGGCATTGCCGGAAGGGCGTTTAATGGCATACTTACAGGCATCTTGAATTTTCATCCCTAAACTGAACAAGGAGGATTCATCGTGTTCGTTCAGCAATTCTTCGTTCCCGGACTGGCCCACAGTTCCTATCGGCTCGGCGGAGCCGCGGCCTGCGCCATCATCGATCCCCGCCGCGACGTCGGCATCTACCTGGAGGCCGCCGCCTCCATGGGCATGAAAATCACCCACATCCTGCAAACCCGCCTGCACGCCGACTTCGTCTCGGAACATCTCGATCTGGCCGAGGCGTCGGGCGCCGTGATCGTCGTGCCCAGATCGGCCAACTGCGCCTTTCCCCACCAGGCGGTGGCCGAAGGAGACAGCTTCCGCATCGAGGATCTGGAAATCAGCGTGCTGGAAACCCCGGGGCACACTCCCGAGCACATCACCTACGTGGTGCGCGACCGCGCCCGGGGAGCGGAGGCGGTCTCGATCTTCTGCGGCGACACCCTCTTCGTCGGCGACGTCGGCCGTCCCGACCTTTTCCCCGGCATCGCCCTGGAACTGGCGGGCAAACTCCATGGCTCCCTGCACCAGAAGCTGCTCGCCCCGCCCCCCTTCTGCGAGGCCTATCCCGCCCACGGCGCCGGCTCTCTCTGCGGCCGGGCGATGGGCGCCAAGCGCACCAGCACTCTCGGCTACGAAAAGCTCTACAACGGCGCCCTGCAGATCGCCGACCGGGACAAGTTCATCGCCTCGATGACCACCGACATGCCCGCCGCGCCCGACCATTTTTCCCGCTGCAGCGGCATCAACCGCCGGGGCCCGGCCCTGGTCCGCACCCTGCCGACGCCCGAACCGCTCCCCCAAAACGCTTCCGCGAGAAGATGGAGGAGCAGGATGTGCTGGTGCTCGATATCCGCGGCTACACCGCTTTCAGCGGCCAGCATGTGCCGGGCGCCTACCACATCGACATGGGCGGCAACTTCTCGACTTTCGCCGGCTGGGTGCTCCCCCCCGGCAGAAAGATTCTGCTGATCACGAACGACGGCGCCGAGGCCGCCGAGGCGGCGGTGCTGCTGCGCCGGGCCGACGTCGGCCAGGTCGTCGGCTATCTCGAAGGCGGCATGTTCGAATGGGCCAAGGCCGGTTTCGCCTCCGACCATGTGCCTCTGCTTTCGGCGCCGGAACTGAACCAGCGCATCACCCGGGGGGACGGGCTGACCCTGGTGGATGTCCGTTCGGCGGGGGAATTCGGCGCGGTCCACGTGGAGGGAGCGCTGCACATCCCGGCGCCGGAGCTGCGCAGTCGGCACCAGGAGCTCGATCCGAACCGCGACATCGCCCTGGCGTGCAGCACCGGCCACCGCTCCAGCCTCGCCGCCAGCCTGCTCAAACGCCAGGGGTTCAACCGGGTCTGGAACGTGGCGGGGGGCATGACCGGCTTCAACGCCGCCGGCTTCGCTCCCGAGTGTCCGCTCTGCGTGGTCCCGCACGGGCCGCGCTTCCTCGGCAAGTAGGGGGACGCCATGCTCGAACTTTTATCCATGACGGAATGGTCCCCTTATGTGGTCGGCCTTGGCATCGGCCTCGTTTCCTGCGCGGCCTTCGTCCTCTCCGACAAGCCCATCGGCTGCTCCACCGCCTTCGCCCGCACCAGCGGCATGCTTGAAGCGAAATTTCGCGGAGAACGGGTGCGGGAGATGCCCTACTACCGCCAGTTCATCCCGAAAATCGACTGGGAATGGATGCTGGTGCTGGGCATCGTCCTCGGCTCTTTCACCTCGGCCCTCCTTTCCGGGGAATTGCACCTGGAGTGGGTGCCCTCCCGCTGGGCCGCCGAGTTCGGCGGGAATCCCCTCTTGCGTCTGCTGACCGCCCTGATCGGCGGCATCTTTCTCGGCTTCGGGGCCCGCTGGGCCGGGGGCTGCACCAGCGGCCACGGCATCAGCGGCACCCTGCAGCTGGCGGTGAGCGGCTGGCTGGCGGTATGCGCCTTTTTCGCCGGCGGCGCCGCCGGCGCTTTTCTGCTCTACGGGGGTTAAGCCATGCTGACGAAACTTCACGGCAATAAACCCCTGCAAATGGCCGCCGGGTTGGGTATCGGTTTTCTCTTCGGATTTCTGCTGCAGAAAGGGGATGTCACCGAATACGACGTGATCGTCGGCCAATTGCTCTTTCGGGACTTCACCGTCATCAAGATCATGGTCACCGCCATGATCACCGGCATGATCGGGGTGCATCTGCTGCGGGATCTGGGCCTGGCCCAGCTGCATCCCAAACCCGGCTCTCTGGGGATGACCCTGGTCGGCGGGCTGATTTTCGGCGTCGGCTTTGCCGTGCTCGGCTACTGTCCCGGCACCATCGCCGCCGCCGTCGCCCAGGGCAAGCTCGACGCCCTGATCGGCGGGCTGGCGGGGATTCTCATCGGCGCCGGCCTCTATGCCCACGCCTTCCCCTGGGTTTCCCGGACCATGCACCCCATCGGGGATTTCGGCCCCCTGACCTTCCCGGAATTATTCAAGGTGAATCCCTGGCGGATCATCCTCCCCCTGGCCGTCATCCTCATCCTGCTGCTCGCCGTGCTGGAATGGGCCGGGCTCTGACGATCCGGCGCGAACTCCATGCCTTTTCGCCCCTCCTCCTATCGGCCTGAATGGCTGCGTACCTGCCGCCGGGTCGACCTTTCCCGCGGCCTGGCGGCGGGCGCGGAGGTGGCGGTGGTGCTGGCGCCCCAGGCCATGGCCTACGCCCTGCTCGCCGGACTCCCCCCCATCGTCGGCCTTTATGCAGCCACCGTCCCCCTTTTGGCCTATGCCCTGCCCGGCTCTTCCCGGCAGCTGGCGGCGGGGCCGGTCGCCATCGTCTCGCTGCTGGTGCATGTGGCCTGCGCCAAACTGGCCGCGCCCGCCCCCCCCGAATATTTTGCCGTCGCCCTGCAATTGGCCCTGCTCACCGGCCTGTTGCAGCTGGCTCTCGAACAGTTGGCCGGGCTGCTGCCGGCGGCGCTGACCATCGCCCTGATCGGGGACCTGGAATCCTACGCCATCGCCAGGATCATCGGCGACCAGGATCGATACCGGATACGTCCCAATCGCGAACTGCTCGGCCTCGGCGCCGCCAACCTCGCCGCCCCCTGCTTTTCCGGCTATCCCGTCACCGGCGGCTTTTCCCGCACCGCCGTCAACCATCAGGCCGGCGCCCGCACCCATCTTTCCGGAGTGGTCACGGCGCTGCTCATCGGCATTATCCTCTTTCGCTTCACCCACCTTTTTCACGATCTGCCGAAGACCATCCTCGCCGCCATCGTCATGGTCGCCGTCGCCGGGCTGGTGGAAATCGCCGAAGCCCGTTACCTCTTCCGAGTCAAGAAAAGCGGCGGCTACACCTTCCTTCTCACCTTCCTGGTCACCTTGACCTTCGGCGTGGAGATCGGCATCATCCGCGGCGTCGTCTTTTCCCTGCTTGTCTTCATCTGGCGCAGCGCCCACCCGCACATCGCCGAACTCGGCTGGCTGGCGGAAGAAGGGGTCTACCGCAACGTCCGCCGGGACCCGCGGGTTCGTGTCGATCCCGAACTCTTCATCGTGCGCATCGACGCCTCTCTCTACTTCGCGAACATGGCCTTTATCGAGGACTGGCTTCGGGCCGCCCTCGCCCAACGTCCCCGGGTGATACAGATTCTGTTCGATCTCTCCGGGGTCAACGACATGGATGCCGTCGCCCTGGCCAAGCTGGAAGAACTTTGCGAAAACTTCGAGAATCAGGGGATTGGCTTTGCCTGCGCCGGAATGAAGGGGCCGCTGCGCGATCTCACCGGCCGGGCCGGCTGGCCCGCCAAGTACGGGCAGCGCATCAGCTTTCCGACTCTGCAACAGGCGGTGGGGGAATTGACCGATTGAGCCTCGCCCCTTAAGAACGATAGGACGAAGCCCTAAAGATCCGACAGAAAGCCGTTTCTTGGGAAGGACAGGGGAGATAGATGATGGGTGGAATCAGACCTGTGGCTGCCGGCAACGCCCGCACAGCAGTTCGTCGTCGCGGTAGCCTTTCGGCAGCAGTTCGGGTTCGATGCGACCGTCCCCCCGGCAGTCGCCGGTGCCCGTCGGCCCCAGGCAGGGAACATCGAAAAGAAGGGGCTTGAGGAATGTATCAAAAGTGACGCGCTGTTTGGCGGTGAGCAGGTCGATGTTGCCGTCATGATCCAGCAGGAAGGTGCCGACGCCGACCACCGTGCGCGGCAGGTGCTGATGCCCCCGTACCGCCGCCTCGATATGGCGGACGCCCTTGTGGCAAAGGTAGTCGAGCAGGTCGAGATCGATTTCCATTATTCCCCCGAAATAACCAGGGCCAGGCAGTGCCTGGCCCTGAAAGATTTTTTCTTAACCGTTCCCGGCGCCGATCTGCGCCCCTTCCTCGGTCCCGTCCTCGACCTCATCGGCGGCAGTCCCCTGCATTCGGCCGAAGAATTCATCAAGATCGAGACCTTCCGGACTCAACGACAATCCGAGGCGTTTGGCGCCGATAAAGCGTTTGCGGAAATAATTGGAGTTGATACTCGAAACCACCACCCCTTTGTTACGGCTCGAAGCATGAATCATCTTGTCATCGCCGATGTAGATGCCGACGTGGGAGGGGTATTTGGCATAGGTCTGAAAAAAGATCAGATCTCCCAACTGCAGATCCCCTTTGGGCACCCGGGTTCCCAGGGTGTATTGCTCGCGGGCGGTGCGGGGAAGTTTCAGGTCGAACTCTCCGAACACCTTTTGGACAAAACCGGAACAGTCGATACCGTTTTGACCGTTTCCGCCGAAACGGTAAGGGGTGTTGAGAAAACTCAGGGCGGTCTTCTCGAAGATGGAGGCGTTCGCATCAACAGGGATATCGCGGGTCAATTCACGAACAATGGCACCCTTCTGGGACGAAGGGGCATTGGCGACGACCGCCTTTTCCACGGTCACCCGCTTGGCGCCGACCACCAGAACCTGACCCACCTTGAGATTGTTGCCGGGGAGGTTGTTCAGGCGCTTGAGTTCCGCGACGGAGGTTTTGGTTTTTTTGGCGATTTCGTAGAGGGTGTCCCCTTTTTTAACCTTGTGGGTCAGGGTCTGCATCTTGACCGTAGCGGCCTTTTCCGTCGGCGCCGCCGCCTTGTTGGATACGACCAGCACCTGACCCAGTTTGAGGTTGTTGCTCGACAGCTTGTTCAGGCGTTTGAGTTCCGCCACGGAAAGCTTAGTCTTTTGCGCGATTCCGGAGAGGGTGTCCCCCTGCTTGACCTTGTACGTGGAGGATGAGTTCGCCACCGCAGCCTTGCCGGAGGATGCGGTCTGCTGCGTCTTATTGGCCGATCCGGAGGACTTGGCAACTTTCAACACCTGCCCCAACTTGAGCTTGTCGCTGGAGAGCTTGTTGAGGCGCTTGAGTTCCGCCACCGTCAGACGGGATTTCTGGGCGATCCCGGAAAGGGTATCCCCCGAGCGCACCTTATAGGCAGATTGGGTGGCTTGGGTTCCGGAGGTTTTCGATGCGGCGAGAAGCGAAGAAGGGCACAGCAAGAGCAGTACAAGCAGGATCGGCAGGAATCGAAGCATCATGTCACCCTAAAAATTTTGCAGGAATCCTACGGGGGCACTTCCTGTCGCCTCAAAGCTCGGGCGGGGAGGAAGACGGCCGGCCTGGCGGCGCGGCATTGCAGGCTGTCCGTTTCAGCGGCACGAAAAAGACCTAGTGAGAAAATAAGCGACACTTTAAACACAAACGCCCCCCAATGCAAGTTTTTTTGCAACACCCCTGTGTTGTTTTTACCACAGGTTATTTTCATGAGAATTGACTCCAGGCCTTGTGCCGCTTCGCCTCCCCTTCTTTGCGGGGAAGGGTCTCAAGGTTGCGGCGGCGCGACCCCCTGGGGCAAAAGCAGCCAGAAGCGCCCCTTCTGCTTCATCCGCCCCGCCTGGGCTCCCGCATCGTCCCCCATCCCCCAGAAGAAATCGCCGCGAATCTTCCCCTTGATCGCCCCGCCGGTGTCCTGCGCAAGCATCAGCCGTTGCAACGGCTCGCTGCTCGACGGCCAGGTGGTGTCGAGAAAGACCGGCGCCCCCAGAGGAATCGTTTTCGGATCGACCGCCAGGCTGCGCCCCGGGGTGAGCGGCACGCCGAGGGCGCCGGGAGGACTTTCCAGGGGACCGGGGCGCTCGACGAAAAAGACGTAGCTGGGGTTTTCGGCCAGCAGGGTCTTCACCTGCTCGGGGTTTTGCCGCGCCCAGACCTTGATGTTCTGCATGGACATCTGCTCGCGGGACATGGCGCCGCGCTCGATGAGCAGCTTGCCGATGGAGCGGTAGGGGTGGCCGTTCTGGTCGCCGTAATTGACCATAACCCGCTCGCCGTTCTCCAGCAGGATGCGTCCCGAGCCCTGGATATGCAGAAAGAAGAGCTCCACCGGATCGGCGACATAGAAAAGAATCTTCGCGGCCGGGCGTCCCTGGCCGGCGTCGATGTCGCCCCGTGTCCAGTAAGGGATCACCTTGCGCCCCTCCAGCCGCCCGCGCAGCCGGTAATCCTTCAGTTCGGGGTAGATTTCCCGCAGATCGACGACCAGCAGATCGTCGGGAACGCCGTAGAGGGGATAGGGGTACTTCGGCGAGGGGACACGACTGCCGCGCACATCGGGCACATAATAGCCGGTGATAGTGCCGATATCTCCCCCCTCGGCGTCCCGTACCTGCCAGGGAACGAAACGGTTTTCAAAAAAACGCCGCAGGGTCTCGCGGTCCGCCCCTTCCAGGGTCGCGGCCTCGGCGCAGACCTCCGTCCAGCCCTCCCGCTTTTTCAGCACCCGACAGCTCTTCAGCAAGGGATCGAGGGCCTGGGCCGGATCATCCCGCTCCCAGCCGGCGACATCCACCCAGGGAACCGCCGTGTAGGTTAGAACCGGAGGCACCTCGGGCGGCGCTTCCACCGGCGGAGGAACTTCGACTACAGGCGGCGGAATAACCGGAGGGGGAGGAGGAGTCACGACCGGCGGGGCGGCACAAGCCGCAAGGAGCAGCAGGATGAGCCAAAAAATCCGGCCAAGGTGGAAGAAACGAAAACCCTTGTTGTTCATGGTGAAACGAATTCCTTTCCGTAATGGAGGATCTTCGGCATGGCTACTGAACATACCCCCGTCAGAATCCGGCAGAACAACCGGGAGGGCTGAATAGTGAAGGGCCTGGAACGGAGAACCGGGGAGGGGCGAGAGGCATCAGCCGTCAGTCATTCTGGATGTCGTGCTTTTTCATCAGGTCATAGAAAGTCGGACGGCTGATGCCGAGTTCATCCGATGCCTTGGCGACATTGCCGCCGTGACGTTTCAGGGTCGAAGCCAGCATATCCCGTTCCAGCCGCTCCCGGGCTTCCTTGAGGGTCGGCGGGGCATCCCCCGGATCCTGAAACCGGCCATTGCCGCCAAAGCCGAGATCGTCCGGGGACAACAGCGGGGAGTCGGCCATGAGAATCGCCCGCTTGATCTTGTTTTCCAGCTCCCGCACATTTCCCGGCCAGGCATAGGCGCGCATCCCCTTTTCGGCGGCGGGGCTGAACCCTTTGATCTTCTTGCCGAAGTCGTTGACATAGCGGCTCAGGAAGAGATTCGCCAGAAGCCGGATGTCGTCCCCCCGGTCGCGCAAGGGGGGGAGGCGGAGGGAGATCACGCCGATGCGGTAGTAAAGATCCTCGCGGAAACGCCCCTCGCGAATGGCCTTTTCGATATCGACGTTGGTGGCGGCGACGATGCGGGTGTTGATTTCGATATCCTCCCGCCCGCCGACCCGCTGGAGGGTCTTTTCCTGAAGGAAGCGCAGCAGCTTGACCTGCAGGGGCAGAGGCAGCTCACCGATCTCGTCGAGAAAGAGGGTGCCGCCGTGGGCGAACTCCACCTTTCCCTGCACCCGGCTCGCGGCCCCGGTAAAGGCTCCCTTTTCGTGGCCGAAGAGTTCCGATTCCAGCAGATTTTCGGGGATGGCGCCGCAGTTGATGGGGATGAAAGGACCGTTCTTGCGCAGACTCTGGGCATGGATGGCCCGCGCCGCCAATTCCTTGCCGGTGCCGTTCTCGCCCAGCACCAGCACCGGGATATCCGCCGAAGCGATCTTGCGGATGGTGGTGAAGATCTCCTCCATCTCCGGGCATTGGCCGAAGATGCCGTGCATTCCCCCCTGGCGCTGCAGGGAGGCGGATTGCAGACGGCGATTCTCCTCTTCCAGGGCGGCCAGGTGAAAGGCGCGGTCGAGGATGATCTTGAGTTCGGTCAGGTCGATGGGTTTGCGGTAAAAGTCGTAGGCGCCCAAGCTTACCGCCGTCAACGCGTTGGCGCGGTCCTCGTTACCGGAGAGGACGATAACCTTGGTTCCGGGCCGGCGTCCCAGCACCAGCTCCAGGCAGCGCAACCCCTCGGTCGCACCGTCGGCGTCTGGGGGCAGGCCGAGATCGAGGGTCATAACCTTGGGCCGCTGCGCCTCGAACAGACGCAGCGCCTCGTTCACGTCCTCGGCGAGCAACACCTCGAAATGCTTGCCCAGCCCCCACTTGAGCTGCTTACGAATTTCCGGACTGTCGTCCACGATCAGCAGTTTTTCCACCCATCCTCCAACAAAAAATCCGCGCCCTAGAGCCTACACCCCT
>JAVFAR010000071.1:0-14529 GCA_034002365.1 Trichloromonas sp. | reverse complement strand
TCCCTCACAAGGCATTGGAATTGCTTAGAAATTTACCATAGGCCACGTCCAGACGCAAGAAAAAAATTGCAAACAATCTAATGATTTAAGCTATTTATCAGACCTTCTCTTTTTGCGAGGGCATCAATTTTTAGCATTTTATGGGGTTGTCAAGATCCCGCGATTCTCATATAATTATCGAATGTCGTTGTGAAATCCAGAATTGCAGAGGATTCTAATAAACACTAAAATAGTATTTTGCCAGAGCCGATTCGGATGCCAGAAAGGAAACGCTTGATGGAACGCAGGATTCACGCGGCGGCGGTGCAGTTCAACATTGTGCTGGGCGATGTGGAGGCCAATCTCGGCAGCGCCCTGGCGGGATTGCGCCGTGTGCGGGGAAAAGACGTCCGGTTGGCGGTGCTGCCGGAGATGTGGAGCACCGGCTACGACTATAAACGCCTTCCCGAACTGGCCCGGGAAACCCCCCGGGTGCTGGAGGCGCTGCGGGATCTCGCCCGGGAGCTGGGGATGGTTCTGGTCGGCAGCCTGCCCGAAAAGCAGGGGGACCGGGTCTACAACACCGCCTATGTTATTGATCAGGGCAAGGTCGTCGACAAATACCGCAAGCTGCACCTCTTTTCCAACATGGGCGAGGACCGCTTTCTGGCCGCCGGCGACCGCACCCTGGTGGTGCCGACCTCGGTCGGGCGCCTCGGCGTCGCCATCTGCTACGATCTGCGCTTCCCCGAACTCTTCCGCAAGCTGGCGCTGGAAGGGGCGGAAATCCTCTGCCTCAGCGCCGAGTGGCCGAAACCCCGGCAGGACCACTGGCGCACCCTGCTGCGCGCCCGCGCCATCGAAAACCAGTTCTTCGTCATCGCCGCCAACTGCTGCGGCATCCAGGGCAAGCTCGACTTCTTCGGCATGAGCCTGCTCATCGCCCCCCGGGGGGAAGTCCTCGCCGAGGCCGGAGAGAGCGTCACCGAGCTGGTCGCCCCCTTCGATTTCGAGGAGATGGTCAACTACCGTGCCCAGATCCGCTGTTACCAGGACCGTCGCCCGGAGGTTTACGGCACTCTGCCCTGATCACTCGGTCAGCCGTTGGGCCTGTCTGCGGAAGGGTTCGGGAATCTCTTCCAGCGTGGCGGCGAAGTGCAGGCCGCCATCGGCATCGGCGTAAAGATATTTAAATTTCGGTTCTGCGGCGGCGCTTACGGGCGCCGCTTTTTTTGGCGCGAGGGCTGTGGGCTGAGACTGGGCGACCCCTTTTTCCGCCGCCTCGATGACCGCCTCGACGCTCACCGGCTCCCCGTCCGGCAACAGGCGCGGCAAACGGGCACGAAAGTCGAGGTAAAAGGCCCGCACCGCCGTCACGGCCGGTTGGCTTGCCGAAACCCGCACGAAATACTGGTCGATGCCGAGCAGCAACAGGATGAGGAAAAAGGTCCAGAAGATCGTTTTAAAGAGACGTTTCATGGAGAAACTCGTTGCTTAAGGGTGACGATGGGCATGGTCGTGCTCGTGGTCCGCGACTCGGGGCCGATGGCGCAGGGGCAAAAGAGTGTCGCCGTTGGCGCAGCGGTGACACTGCCCCTGCAGAGTGGTGCGGGTGATGTGGAAGTCGTGGTCGAGCATCGCCTCGATCCGGCCGATCACTTCCCCCTGGCGGTGCAGGTAGTCGGGATGCAGGCCGATATGGGCCGACAGGGCGGTGATGTGCGAGCAGATCGACCAGACGTGCAGCTGATGAACATCGTTTACTCCTTCCTGGTCCGTGATCCGCGCCACCACCTGCTGGAGATTGATGTGCGGCGGCACCCCTTCCAGCAGGATATGCCCGGCCTCGCGCAGGATGCGCAGCGCCCCCCAGCCGATAATCAAAGCGATGCCGGCGGAAATCAGGGAATCGACCACATACCAGCCGGTCTGCAGCATGATCAGGCCACCGATGATGACCCCGACCGAGGCCAGGGCGTCGCCGAGCACATGCAGAAAAGCGCTGCGCACGTTGAGGTCGTGGTGGGCGTGACCGTGCAGCAGGCGGGCGGCGATCAGGTTCATGGCCAGACCGACGGCGGCGATGACGAACATCTCCCGGCTCTTCACCGGTTCGGGGTGCTGGAAACGCCCCCAGGCCTCGTGCAGAATGCCGACGGCGATGATCAGCAGAGTGGCGCCGTTGATCAGCGACGCCAGAATTTCCGCCCGGTGCCAGCCGTAGGTGCGGCGGTCGCTGACCGGCCGGGCGGCGAGGCGGATCGCCGCCAGGGACAGGGAGAGGGCGAAGAGATCCATGAAGACATGGGCGGCATCGGAGAGCAGCGCCAGGGAGTTGGTCCAGAAGCCGCCGGTCACCTCGGCGACCAGGGTCACGGAAGTCAGGGCGATGGCGAAGGCAAACCCTCGGGAAATGTTGTGGTCGAGCAGGTGATCGTCGTGCATGAACTCAATCCTTTCAGTAAAAGAGCGGTGACCATCTTAGGTCCGGGCGCCGGAGCAAGGCAAGCCGTAAAAGCTTCGGCAAGGGGATGATTAGCCCTTGCCGCCGGCGGTGCTTTCCGTTAGGATTGGCCATCTTTAATAAAGTGTCGGGGAGGGACCATGCTGGCCAAGGTATTGTCGGGGGCGCTGATCGGCATCGACGCCTATCCCGTGGATGTGGAAGTCGACATCGCTCAGGGCCTGCCCCAGTTCGCCACCGTCGGGTTGCCGGAAGGGGCGGTCAAGGAGAGCAAGGACCGGGTCAAGTCGGCGATCAAGAACAGCGGCTACGAATTCCCCGGCCGCAAGATCACCATCAACCTCGCCCCCGCCGACATCAAAAAAGACGGCGCCGCCTTCGATCTGCCCATGGCCGTCGGCCTGCTCACCGCCACCGGCGCCCTCAAACCGGGACGCCCCGGACGCTATGTGCTGATGGGGGAACTCTCCCTCGACGGCCGGGTCAAGCCGGTGCGCGGCGCCCTGCCGGTGGCCCTCGCCGCCAAGGACTGGGATGTCGCCGGACTGATCATTCCCGAGGAGAATGCCCGCGAAGGGGCGATCGTCGACGCCCTGCCGGTCTACGGCGTGCGCGATTTGGGCGAAGTCATCGATTTTCTCGCCGGCGCCGCCGAACTGGAACCCTGCCGGGTCGATGTCGCCGAGCTCTTTCGCCAGGGGACGCGCGGCGCCGAGGATTTCGCCGAGGTGCGCGGCCAGGAGCACGTCAAGCGCGCCCTCGAAGTCGCCGCCGCCGGCGGTCACAACGTGTTGATGATCGGTCCTCCGGGCAGCGGCAAGACCATGCTCGCCCGGCGCATTCCCGGCATTCTCCCCGCCCCCGACTTCGGCGAGGCCCTGGAAACGACGAAGATCCACTCCATCAGCGGATTGCTCCCCCGCCGCGACGCCCTGGTCGCCGCCCGCCCCTTCCGCGCGCCGCACCACACCATCTCCGACGCCGGTCTCATCGGCGGCGGCGCCTATCCCCGCCCCGGCGAAGTCAGCCTCGCCCACAACGGCGTGCTCTTTTTGGACGAACTCCCCGAATTCAAGAAAAACGTCCTGGAAATGCTCCGTCAGCCCCTCGAAGACGGCCAGGTCTGCATCAGCCGCGCCGCCACCAGCCTCACCTATCCCGCCAACTTCATGCTCGTCGCCGCCATGAACCCCTGCCACTGCGGCTTTCTCGGCGACAGCCTGCGCGAATGCAGCTGTACGCCGCCGATGCTGCAACGCTACCGCTCGCGCCTTTCCGGGCCGCTGCTCGACCGCATCGACCTGCATGTGGAAGTGCCGCGGGTGCCGCATAAGGATCTCGCCGATCCCGTCGACGGCGAATCCTCCGCCGCCATCCGCGCCCGGGTCGAAGCCGCCCGGCAGCGGCAGCGCGACCGGCTGGAAGCCTTCGGTCTGCACGCCAACAGCCAGATGCAGGCCCGCCACATCCGCAAGTTCTGCGCCGTGGACGAGGCCGGGCACAAGCTGCTGGAGATGGTCACCGACCGCCTGGGACTCTCGGCCCGCAGCTACTCCCGCATCCTCAAAGTCGCCCGCACCATCGCCGACCTGGCCGGCAGCGAGCGCATCGAACAGGCCCATCTGGCCGAAGCCATTCAGTACCGGGGGCTGGACCGCAAAACCTCCTGATTTCAGGCGCTGGTTTTGAATTGTCGCCGCCGGGGCTTTAATCCCGCCTTGATTTTTCCCGGTAAACCAGACACGATTGCCACCTTGGCCGAGTAAGTCGCCCGTTTCGGGAAAGAAAACCCGGCGGCGACGGCCGCCGAGAAATTTCCGCGCGTTTTGGTTGCGCCCATCCAAGGAGAAGATTTTGTCCGATTTTCGCAGGGATATCAGTTATTCGCTGGTCTGGAACCTGTTTCTGATCGTGCTCGGATCGCTCATTCAGGCCGTGGCTTTCAAGGCGATTTCCACCGCCCACGGCTTCGTGCCGAGCGGGCTCTTCGGGGTCGCCGCCCTCTTCGAATATAAGGTGGGGGCGCTTGATGCCGGTTACTGGTACCTGCTGCTCAACGTCCCCATGTTCATCATCGGTTACCTGCTCATCGGCAAGCGCTTTCTCGGCTACAGTTTCGTGTCGATGATGGTGATTTCCCTGGCCTACTCGGGGATCGATTTCCAGATTGACCTGCAAAATCAACTTTATGCCGCAGTCTGTTTCGGCGTCATGGTCGGCACCGGCGCCGGGATCGTGTTGCGCTCCCTCGGTTCCAACGGCGGCCTCGACGTCATCGCCGTCATCCTCAACCAGCGCTACAACATCGGCGTCGGCAAGACCTGCTTCATTTTCAACCTGGTCCTTTTTTCCTTCAGTTTTGCCAGCCTCGACAACGACCTGGTCATCGCCTCGCTGATCGCCGCTTTCGTCGCCTCGGTCGCCGTCGAATACAGCCTCTCCCTCTTCAACCAGCGCAAGCTCTGCCTGATCATCTCCGGCCAAAGTGCCGAAATCGCCGATCTGGTGATGGAAAAATTCAAGGTCGGCGCGACCTTCCTCGAAGGAATCGGCGCCTACAAGAAAGAGCCGCGCCGGGTGCTGATGGTGGTGACCAACAACATCCAGCTCAAGCGGCTCGAAGAGATCATCTTCACGATTGATCCCCATGCCCTCTTCATCGTCGAGAACACCTTCAACGTCATCGGCTCGACCTTCTCGCGGCGCAAGATATACTGATAGCCTTGTGTGCGCACGAGGCGCATGGAGGACAACCCAAGGGAGGAAAAACCGATGAAACTGGCAGAACTTTTTGAAAGCAACGGTTTCGGGGTCATGGCCACCGCCGGCGCCGACGGCGCCGTCAACAGTGCCGTTTACGCCCGCCCGCATGTCATCAACGAAACGACTCTCGTCTGGGGGATGACCGAGGGGCGCAGCTTCCGCAATCTTTCGCAAAATCCGAAAGCCGCCTTTCTCTTCAAGATCGACAAACCGGGCTATCAGGGGGTCCGTCTCGCCCTGGAACGGATTCGCAGCGAGGAGACCGGCGAGATGCTGGAGCTGATCAAGCGCCGGGTCGCTGAAACGGTCGGCGCCGGAGCGGGCCTGGCCGTCACCCATGCCGTCTGGTGTCGAGTGACGGAGGTCCGGTCTCTGGTCTGAACTTTTTCCAAGGAGGAACCACATGCAACTGGGGATGATCGGCATCGGCCGCATGGGCGGGGATATGGCGCGGCGGCTGTTGCGGCGGGGGCACGAATGCGTGATCCATGCCCGCAAGCCGGAGGCGATGACGGAGCTGATCGCCGAGGGGGCGACGGGGAGCGGCTCGTTGTCCGAGCTGGTGGAACGGCTTTCTCCGCCCCGGGCGGTGTGGCTGATGATTCCGGCGGCGGCGGTCGACGGCGTGATCGCCGAGCTGGCGCCCTTGCTGGCGCCGGGGGATATCCTCATCGACGGCGGCAATTCCCACTATCACGACGATCTGCGCCGGGCCGGTGAACTGGGCGGGCGCGGTATCCGCTATCTCGATGTCGGCACCAGCGGCGGGGTCTGGGGGCGGGAGCGGGGCTATTGTCTGATGATCGGCGGAGACATGGACGCGGTGCGGCGGCTCGACCCGATCTTCGCCGCCCTGGCGCCGGGCAAGGAGGCGGCCGCGCCGACACCGGGAGGTGCCGGGACGGGGACGGCGGAGCAGGGCTATCTCCATTGCGGCCCGAGCGGTGCCGGGCACTTCGTCAAGATGGTGCATAACGGCATCGAATACGGGCTGATGGCCGCCTACGCCGAGGGCTTCAATCTGCTGCGCCATGCCAATGACGGCGACGCGGCCCGGGCGGCGGACGCGGAGACGGCGCCGCTGCGCCATCCCGAGCATTTCCGCTACGATTTCAAGCTGGATGAGATCGCCGAACTCTGGCGGCGCGGCAGCGTCATCGGCTCCTGGCTGCTCGATTTGGGCGCCCGGGCGCTGGCGGAAAATCCCGGGCTCGACGGCTTCGCCGGGCGGGTGGCCGATTCCGGCGAGGGGCGCTGGACAATCCAGGCCGCCGTCGACGCCGGGGTGCCGGCGCCGGTGCTGAGCGCCGCCCTCTATGGGCGCTTCGCCTCGCGGGACCGGGACGATTTCGCCAACCGCCTGCTCTCGGCGCTGCGTCGGCAGTTCGGCGGCCACCAGGAACCACCGGCGGAGGGAGGCGCCCATGCCGCAAAGCATCCGGCTTGATCCGACCATCCTCGTCATCTTCGGCGCCGGCGGCGATCTCGCCTGGCGCAAGCTGATCCCGGCCCTCTACAATCTGGGGCTGGACAAGCTGCTGCCCGAGCGTTTCGCCATTGTCGGCGTCGGCCGCAGGGCGCTGCCGGAGGCCGACTTCCGTGAGCGCCTGCGCCAGGGGATCGGGCAGTTCTCCCGCCGCCCCCTGGCGGACGAGGCGTTCTGGCGGCATTTCGCCGGGAACATCCGCTATGTGAGCGAGGATCTCGCCGATGCCGCTTCGGGTGAGGCGCTCGCCGCCTATCTGGAGGAAATTGAGAGTGCCTGGGGGGTGCGGGCCAACCGCGTCTACTATCTCGCCGTCCCCCCCGGCGTCATGGCCTCGGCGGCGGCCATGCTTCAGCGCCTCGGCGTCTGCCGCGACTGCGTCCGCGACCGGCTGGTGATCGAAAAGCCCTTCGGCCGCGACCTGGAAACGGCCCGGGAGCTCAACGGCTTTCTCGGCGGCCTCTTTGCCGAATCGCAGATCTACCGTATCGATCACTATCTGGGCAAGGAGACGGTGCAGAACATTCTCGCCTTCCGTTTCGCCAACTCCCTCTTCGAGCCGATCTGGAACCGCCGCTATATCGACCATGTACAGATCACCGTCGCCGAGACGGTGGGTATCGGCGGCCGGGGGGACTATTACGACCAGGCCGGGGCGCTGCGCGACATGGTCCAGAACCATCTGCTGCAGATTCTCTGCCTGGTGGCGATGGAGCCGCCGATCTCCTTCGACGCCGAGGAGATCCGCAACAAGAAGGTCGACGTGCTGCGGGCGATCCGCCCGCTGGCGCCCGGGGAGATTCACCGCGCGGCGGTGCGCGGCCAGTACCGCAAGGGGCAGGTGCTGGGGGAGGCGGTGCCGGGCTATCCCCAGGAGCGCAAGGTGGCCCCCGAATCGGCCACCGAAACCTACGTCGCCCTCATGTTCCACATCGACAACTGGCGCTGGCAGGGGGTGCCCTTCTACCTGCGCACCGGCAAGCGCCTGCCGGCCAAGGTTTCGGAAGTCAACGTGATCTTCCGCTCCCCTCCCCATCAGTTTTTTCCCTCGGCGGCGGTGGAGAGCTGGCAGCAGAACCGCATCGTCATCCGCATCCAGCCCGAGGAAGGGATCGGCACCCGCATTCAGGTGAAACAGCCCGGCACCCGGCTGCTGCTGGGGACGGCGGACATGCACTTCCGCTACCGCGAGGCCTTCAAGGCGGCCGCGCCCGAGGCTTACGAAACCCTGCTGCTCGACGTGATCCGGGGGGACGCCACCCTGTTCATGCGCGCCGATCAGGTGGAAAGCGCCTGGCGGGTGGTTTCGCCGATCCTGGAAGCCTGGGAGGCGGTGCCGCCGGCGGACTTTCCCGACTATCCGGCGGGGAGCTGGGGCCCGGAGGCGGCCGAGCTGATGTTGGCCCGTCAGGGGCACACCTGGCTGCAGCCGACCGAGGCGGAGGAAGAATGATCCGGGTTTTCGCCGATGCCGAGGACCTCGCCCGGGGGGCGGCCGCGTTCTTCGCCGAAGAGATCAGCCGGGCGGTGACGGCGCGCGGGCGGGCGTCGGTGCTGCTGGCCGGCGGCGAAACCCCGCGCCGTACTTACGAACTGCTGGCGGAGGCGTCTCTGCGCGAGACCATCCCCTGGGATAAAATCCATTTCTTCTGGGGGGATGAACGCTGCGTTCCCGCCGACGATCCGCGCAGCAACCAGCGGCTGGCGCGGGAAAGCCTGCTCGATCGGGTCCCGGCGCCGCCGGCAAATATTCATCCCATCCTCTGCGCCGCCGAACCTGAAGAGGCCGCCGCGACCTATCAGCACGAGTTGGAACGGTACTTCGCCGGCGGCGCGCCGAGCTTCGATCTGGTCCTTCTCGGCCTCGGCACGGATGGCCACACCGCTTCGCTCTTTCCCGGTTCGTCAGGCCTCGCCGAAGAAAGTCGCTGGACCGCCGTTGTCCGCCGCCCCGGCGAAGCCTTCCCCCGCATCACCCTGACCCTGCCCCTGCTCAATCAGGCGCGGCGGATTCTGTTTCTCGTCGCCGGACGAGGCAAGGCGGCGGTGCTGGCCGAAATCCTCCAGGGAGATGCTCCCTATCCGGCGCGCCTGGTGCGTCCCAGCGGCGGCGAACTCATCTGGTTCGCCGACCGCGCAGCTGCCGGAGATGGTTGTAATGAGGGGTAGCCGTCGAAGATTGCACGGAGGAGAATTCCGTTAGGGATTCTGCTTGTCACCGTGCCGGCCGCTCGGGTGGTCGGCACCCCGAGCGCGACTAACCCGGGATGCCGGGAGGGGCGATTTCGAGGCATTCGCCGTCCTCTTCGTAGGTGATGCCGTCACGGATGTGGTAGATGCGTTTGAAGGTGGGGATGATCTTTTCGCCGTGGGTGACGACGATGATCGCCGTTTCGAAGCGCCGCGCCATGTCGTTGAGAATGCGGATGACCGCCAGCGCCCGTTCGCTGTCGAGGGGCGCGGTCGGTTCGTCGGCGAGGATCACCGGCGGCCGGTTGACCAGGCCCCGGGCGATGGCCGCCCGCTGCTGTTCGCCGCCGGAAAGCTGGGCGGGCATGGCCTTGGCGCGGTGGGCGACGTCGAGGGCCGTCAGCAGTTCCAGGGCGCGGCGGCGAGCATCGGCAGCAGGGCGACGTTGTCGGTGACGTCGAGAAAAGGGATGAGATAGGGGGCCTGGAAGACGAAGCCGATGTGGCCGCGGCGCAGCTCCCGCAGATCGCGAACCTTCCAGCCATTGTCGTAGATTACCTTCTCGCCGAGGGTCATCCGTCCGGCGGTCGGCTCGATCACCGCCCCCAGGCATTTGAGCAGGGTGCTCTTGCCCGAGCCCGAAGGCCCGATCAGTCCCACCACTTCCCCCGGCGCCACGCGCATGTCCACGCCCTTGAGGGCGTCCACCGCCGTATCCCCCTTGCCGTAGCGTTTTTTCAAGCCTTCGATCCCGATACCCTGGTTCGCCATCTCAGCCTCCGACCGCTTCGGCCGAATCGACCTTGAGGGCGGCGCGGATGGCGATGAGGCTCGACAGCACGCAGATCGCCGTCACCACGAAGAAGCCGCGCAGGGAATCGAGGGGCATCAGCAGCACATATATTTGGGGAAGTGCGGGGCCCAGAAAGTCGCGACGATTTTGCCGACGACGAAACCGATCAGCCCCAGGGCCACCGCCTGTTGCATGATCATCGCGGCGATGGTGCGGTTTTTGGTGCCGATCAGCTTGAGCACGGCGATCTCCCGAATCTTGCCGAGGGTCAGGGTGTAGATGATAAAGGCGACGATGGCGGCGCTGACGATGGAGAGAATCACCAGGAAGGTGGCGATCTGCCGGGCCGAGGCGGCGATCAGCTTGCCGACGAGAATTCCCTCCATCCCGGCCCGGTCGTAGACCTGCAAGCGCTTCCAGCGGCGGATGCTCTCCGCCGCGTCCGCCCCCGCCTTGACCCGCACCAGCACCGCGTTGACGTTGCTGTTGGCGCTCTGCGAGGCATTGATCGCGGCCAGCAGTCCCGGCACCCCCGGCCGGTTGAAGGCGGGATTTTCGGCGGCGCGCCGGCGCTGCTGGCGGATGGCGCCGTTATCCTTGAGAAATTGCGCCTCCTGGGCGTCCTTGAGGGGGATGAAGACCATCGGGTCGCCGTTGGAGGAGACCATGCGCCGGGTCAGGCCGACGATGGTGTACTGGTTGCGGCGGATCCGCAGGCGGTCGCCGAGCTTGAAGCCCGAGGCGATGTCGGCCACCGCCTCGTAATGGCCGCAGGTGATCTGCCGCCCGGCGATGAGGAAGGGGGGCCAGCCGGGGGTGCCGGGGGCGCCCGCGGCGATGCCGCTGACCATGGCGCGCACGTCCTCCGTGCCCCGGCGCACCTGCATGGTCAGATAGGTGACGTTGGCCGCTTCCGCCACCCCCGTCAGCCCGCGGATGCCGCGCCAGAGGTCGTCATAGATGCTCGACGATTCGGCGTAGGGGCCGAGGGTGTCCCGTTGCGCCACCCAGAGATCGGCGCCGCTGTTGTCGAGCAGCGCCTTGGCGTCGTCGACCATGCCGCGATAGATCCCGGCCATGGACAGGGTGACGCCGATCAGCAGCCCCAGGCCGATGCCAGTGAAGACGAACTTCCCCCAGGCATGGAGGATATCCCGCCCGGCGAGGCTGATCATGGGCGGATCTCCAGCAGGTCTTCCACCTCTTTCACCCGCCCGCGCGGGCTCAAGGGGGCGCGGCTATGAACCACGATCCGATCGCCGACCGCCAGCCCCCGGAGCACCTGGACCCAGCCTTCCAGATCCGCCGCCCCCAGTTCCACCGGCGAAAATTCCGGCCGCTCGTCGACGATCCGCCAGACCCCGAGGCGGCCGTCGCGGCGCTGGATGGCGGCGTTGGGGATGGCCGGGGCGGCGGGCAGCGGCGGCAGATCGACGGTCACTTCCGCCAGTTCGCCCAAAGGCGGCAGGGGGTCGGGCAACTCGGCGAAGACCACCTTGGCCAGCAGTTCCTCGGTGACGGCGTCGGCCAGCGGCTCCAGGCGCGACACCGTCCCCGGCAAGGTCGTCTCTTCCCCCCGCGAGCGCAGGACGATGTCGGCGGCCAGCCCGGCGGCCAGGCCGCGAGCGTTGATCTGATCGAAGCGGACATCGATCCACAGGCTCTCTGGATCGATCAGTTCCAGCACCGTCTGCCCGGCGACGACCGAGGTGCCGGGATCGATCTCCCGCGCCGCCATCAGCCCGGCGACGGGCGCCTCCAGGCGCAGATGGCCGCGCTGGGCCTCCAGCGCCTCCAGTTCGGCCCGCAACCGGGCCAGTTCTTCCCGCGTTCCATTCAAAGCGGCCTCGGCGATGCGCAGTTCCGAACGCTTGCCGGCGACGATCTCCTCGCTGACGGCCTTTGTCGCCAAAAGCGGCTCGTAGCGTCGCGTCTGGTCGCGGGCGTAATCGTGCCGCGCCACTGCTTCGGCCGCCCGTGCTTCGGCACTTTTCAAGGCCGCCTTCTGGGCGCGGATGCGCTCGTCGAGATCGACCGGGTCCATTTCGCCGAGCAGTTGTCCCGCTTCGACCGCATCCCCCACCTCCACGGTCAGGGTTTTCAGTCGTCCCGGCGCCGTTGGGCCGATCTGGTAGCGGTAGCGGGCTTCCACCGTGCCGATGCCGAAGAGTCCAGGCGCGATGCTCCGTTCTTCCACCGCCGCCACCTTGACCGGCACCGGAGCCAGCGGCCCGCTGCGCAGGGCGACGTAAACGAAAAGGGCGAGCAGCGGGATGAGCACCGCCAGCAGGGCGATTGTGCGGAGTTGTACGGGCAGTTTCATGGATAGCGCGGCGGGTCTCCAGAAAATCCCGAAGAACGATGGCATGGTTGTGAACTTCGTCGCGCGCGGCGTAAAGCAAGGTCAAGGGGGTTGCTTGCAACTGCTCCAGCAGTCGGGCGGCCAGCTCGGGTTGCCCGTCGAGCTCGGCGCGGTAGCGGCGGCGAAATTCCACCCAACGCTCGGGAACGTGGCCGAACCAGCGGCGCAGGCCGGGGCTGGGGGCGATCTCCTTCAGCCAGAGATCGCAGGCGAGCTTTTCCTTGGCCAGGCCCCGGGGCCAGAGACGATCCACCAGTACGCGGAAACCATCGTCGGAGCCGGGGGCGTCATAGACACGCCGGAGGCGGATGGGATGCATGGCACGTGCTCCTTTCTTCCCTGCCGGATTCCTTGCAGCTTACCTTCCGAATTCCGACTTTCAAGAAAACGTGCTTCTCAGAACCAGTGTCTTGGGTAACGGCGGTGATGCACCACATTGCTGGTGAAGAGAGTGACCGCCAGCAGAATCAGGGCTCCCGTCAGCACCGGGACGAAAATATAGCTCCAGTCGGCGGCGCCCTGCACGCCGATGAGGGCGGTAGCGCCGCCGGGGGGGTGGGTGGTGTGGGTCAGATTCATGAAGAAGATGGCCATTCCCACCGCCAGGGCCATGGTCAGGGGATTGGAACCGAAGAGGGCGACGAGGACGACGGCGACGGCGGCCGAGATGAGATGGCCGCCGATCAGGTTGCGGGGTTGGGTCAGGGGGGAGTCGGGAGTACCAAAGAGCAGCACCGCCGAAGCGCCGAAGGAGCCGATCAGCAGGGGATGGCCGAAAAGTTCGGTGACGGCGGCGATGGCCAGAATGCCCAGGGTGCCGCTGACGAAGCTCCAGAAGGCGAAGCGCAGGGAGCGCGGCGGGCGCGACACCCACAGCGGCGCCCGACAGCGGCGGGGCAACCGGGCCAGTCGCCGACGAATGGCGACATGGCGGCGCCAGAGGATGTGCATGTGTCTGCGGGTCACGCGGAAAACTCCTTTGCGCGATGGAGGGAGTGATTCACTCATGCCATGTCCTCCTCGCCGATTCCTTGACCCAGGTCATTTTTGTGCAATTCTCACCGCAGTATGATGCTGCAATTCCACAGAGTTTGAAAAAACCCGATTAAATGACAAGGAGGAAAACCATGAACCATCGCCTGCTTTTCCCGGCCGTCGCGGCGCTGCTGCTGGCGCTACTGGTCGTCGGCTGCTCCCGCCGCGACGAAGCCACCAGCGCCGCCCCGGCCCCGACCCAAGCGGCCGCGACCCCGGCCGAACCGGCCCCCCCGGCCGCCCCCGCGCCGCAACTGGTGGTGGAGAATCTCGACCTCGCCGTCTGGAAGCAGGACCATCCCGCCCAATACCAGGGCTGGCAGGCGACCGCCGAGCCCACTCCCGTCGGCAAGAGCAAGTACAAGCGCGGCTTCGACACCGACGGCATCATCTACGACAAGATCGACGAATATCCCTATCTGGCGGTGCTGCTCAACGGCATCGGCTACGGTTTCGAGTTCACCGAGCCGCGCGGCCACGCCTATATGATCAAGGACCAGCTTCATGTCGATCCGGCCCGGGTCAAGGCGGGGGGCTCCTGCCTGAGCTGCAAGACCCCTTACGCCCAGGTTCTTCAGGAGACGTTGGGAGAGGGTTACTTCAAGCAATCTTTCAATGAGGTGCGCGGCCGGCTCCCCGAAGCCGATCAGCTGCAGGGCGTGGCCTGCGTCGACTGCCACCGGAGCAGCGCCGATCCCAGCTTGCGCCTGGCCCGGGACTTCACCCTGGGCCGGGGGCTGAAGGCCATCGGCAAGGATCAGGCCGCGCTCTCCGAGCAGGAGCTGCGCAGCCTGGTCTGCGCCCAGTGCCATGTAACCTACAGTATGACCAAGGATGCCGAAATGAAAACCACCGGCGTGGTCTTTCCCTGGCAGGGAAGCGGTTGGGGGAACATCAGCATTGAAAATATCATCGCCCAGCTCCGCTCCGACGCGGCTTACGCCGAATGGACCCAGAGCGTGACCGGCTTCAAGCTCGGCATCGTTCGTCACGCCGAATTCGAGGTTTTCAGCAAGGGCAGTCCCCACTGGGAAGCCGGGGCCGCCTGCGCCGACTGCCACATGCCCGCCGAGGAGCGGGACGGGCAAACCGTTTCCGACCACCGCATCATGAGCCCCCTGAAAAACGACCTCAAGGCCTGCGCCCAGTGCCACGAGGAAACTCCGGAAGAGCTGCGCGCCAAGGTCTTCGCCATCCAGGATGAAGCCGCCTCCCGGCTGATCCGCGCCGGTTACGCCACGGCCGGGGTGGCCAAACTCTTCGAATTCGCCAACAAGGCCCAGGCCGACGGCAAGACCATCGACGCGGCCCTTTACGCCCAGGCCCGCGCGGCCTACGAAGACGCCCTCTACCGGGTGCTCTACATCCAGAACGAGAATTCCACCGGCTTCCACAACCCCGAGGAAGTGCTGCGCATTCTCAAGGATGCCAAGGCCTTCCACGAGCAGGCGGATTCC
>JAVFAR010000070.1:0-14656 GCA_034002365.1 Trichloromonas sp. | reverse complement strand
GGATGAATTAAATCGAGCAGTTAAGCGACTCAACCACCGACCGCGGAAGTGTTTAGGCTACCGGACACCCCATGAGGTCATGCGGGAGGCCCTGAGTGGTGCACTTGCTAATTGAATCTGCCCGGTATTCTGCTTCTGATGTCTTGCGGCGGGGGAGGGGGAGGCGGTGGGGCCGCTGCCCCGGCTGTTAAGGAGAGTCGTTTGATCTTGTCTGATCTGGAACGCCAGACCACCTATTATTGGAAAGTGACGGCCATTGATAGCTTGGGTGGAAGAACTGAAGGGCCGGTGTGCAGTTTTACCACCCAACCCTGATGCCAGGGTTTCCTGCCCGGCCGCAGGGGAAAGCCAGAGAACGCAAAAAGCCCCGGGCCGTCACCGGTCGGGGCTTTTTGCGTTAGCCAAATTTCAAAGTCGTTTTACAGGCCCAGCTGCTTGAAGAAGTCGTTGCCTTTGTCATCGACCAGGATAAAGGCCGGGAAGTCGACGACGTCGATCTTCCAGACTGCTTCCATGCCGAGTTCGGGGAAGTCGATGCACTCGACCTTCTTGATGTTCTCCTCGGCGAGGACGGCCGCCGGGCCGCCGATGGAACCGAGATAGAAACCGCCGTGTTTCTTGCAGGCGTCGGTGACCTGCTGGCTGCGGTTGCCCTTGGCGATCATGACCATCGAGCCGCCGTTGGCCTGGAGCAGGTCGACGTAGGAGTCCATGCGCCCGGCGGTGGTGGGACCGAAGGAGCCGGAGGGCTTGCCTTTCGGGGTCTTGGCCGGACCGGCGTAGTAGATGGGGTGATTCTTGAGATAATCGGGGAGCGGCTTGCCGCTGTCGAGGATCTCTTTGAACTTGGCGTGGGCGATGTCGCGGCCGACGACGATAGTGCCGTCGAGGAGCAGGGCGTCGCCGACTTTGAGTTTGGTCAGGTCGGCCAGAACTTCCTTCATCGGCCGGTTGAGGTTGATGCGGGTGCCGCGCTCGTGCTTGCCGCGATATTTTTCAGGGATCAGACGACCGGGGTTACGGTCCAGTTCTTCGATGAAAAGGCCATCTTTGGTGATCTTGGCTTTGATGTTGCGGTCGGCGGAGCAGGAAACGGCCATGCCGACGGGGCAGGAGGCGCCGTGGCGGGGGAGGCGGATGACGCGCACGTCATGGGCGAAGTACTTGCCGCCGAACTGGGCGCCGATGCCGAGCTTTTGCGCCGCTTTAAGAAGTTTCTCTTCCATTTCGAGATCGCGGAAGGCCTGGCCGTGCTCGTTGCCGACCGTCGGCAGCCCGTCGAGATCCTTGGCGGAGGCCAGTTTGACGGTTTTCATGCAGGCGTCGGCCGAGGTGCCGCCGATGGCGAAGGCGATGTGATACGGCGGGCAGGCGGCGGTGCCGAGGTACTTCATTTTCTCGATGAGATATTTTTCCAGGTTCGCGGGTGTGAGCAGCGCCTTGGTCTCCTGATAGAGCATCGTTTTGTTGGCGCTGCCGCCGCCTTTGGTGATGAAGAGGAATTTGTAGTAGTCGCCATCGGTCGCCATGATGTCGATCTGGGCCGGCAGGTTGGTGCCGGTGTTCTTTTCGGTGTACATGTCGAGAGCGACGGTCTGGCTGTAGCGGAGGTTCTCTTCGGTGTAGGTTTTGTAAACGCCCTTGGAGAGGTATTCCTCATCCTTTACGCCGGTCCAGACCTGCTGCCCTTTTTTGGCGACGATGGTGGCGGTGCCGGTATCCTGGCAAAGGGGAAGTTCGAAGTTGGCGGAGATTTCGGCGTTGCGCAGAAAGGCCATGGCCACGCCGCGATCGTTGGGGGAGGCTTCGGGATCGCTCAGGATCTTGGCGACCTGCTCGTTGTGTCCGGGGCGCAGCAGGAAAGAGACGTCACGGAATGCCTGGTTGGCGAGGACGGTGAGCGCTTCGGGATCGACCTTGACGACATCCTTCCCCTCGAACTTGACGACCGAGACATACTTTTCCGATCCGGGGATCTTGTAGTATTTGGTTTCGTCCTTGGCCAGCGGGAAGGGATCCTGGTACTTGAACTCCGGCATGGTTTTCTCTCCTTTTCGGTATTGAATGGCGGCGAACCCACTTTCGCCGCGCCCGTAAACAATCGATTCGAAATTATATAGAAGCCCTGCTAATTTGTCGACACTAAGATGAGTTTTGTTTGCCTCTCAGGGGATTTTCCTGTGGATTTTGCCGCCTCGCAGGTGTAGTTAAACCTTTGCGCTTATTTGCCGGGTCGCCTTGAACGGCGACCGGTTCGACAGGAGGAGTTCCATGCAGAAACTGCTGAAACGGATATTGACCTCACGGGTTTATGAAGCGGCGGTGGAAACGCCCCTCGACGAGGCGCCGGTCCTTTCGGCCCAGTTCAACAACCGCATCCTGCTCAAACGGGAAGATTTGCAGACAGTCTTTTCCTTCAAGCTGCGCGGCGCCTACAACCGCATCGCCCATCTTTCCGAAGAAGACCGTCGGCGCGGCGTGATCGCCGCCTCGGCCGGCAATCATGCCCAGGGGGTGGCTTTTTCCGCCCGAAAACTCGGCATCCGCGCGGTCATCGTCATGCCCCGCACGACCCCGATGATCAAAGTCGAGGCGGTACGGCGCCTGGGCGGCGAGGTCATTCTCCATGGCGACAGCTACTCGGAAGCCCAGGATTACTGCGACCGCCTGATCGATGAAACGGGCATGGTCTTTATTCATCCCTTTGATGATGAACTGGTTATTGCCGGTCAGGGGACGGTGGCGGTCGAACTCCTGCGCCAGAGCGCCGGGAGCATGGACGCGGTCTTTGTGCCGGTCGGCGGCGGCGGGCTCATTGCCGGCATCGGCGGCTATCTGAAAGCGCTGTGCCCCGAGGTCAAGGTGATTGGCGTCGAGCCCGAGGACAGCGATGCCATGTACCGCTCCTTGCAAGCCGGTCGCCGGGTGCGCCTCGATTCGGTGGGAATTTTCGCCGACGGCGTGGCGGTGCGGGAGGCCGGCAAGCTGACCTTCGATTACTGCCGCCGCTGCGTCGACGAAATCGTGCGGGTCGATACGGACGAGCTCTGCGGCGCCATCAAGAGCATCTATCAGAGTACCCGTTCCATCGTTGAGCCGGCCGGAGCCCTGGGCATGGCGGGGCTGAAGAAGTATATCCGCGAGCGCAAGGTGACCGGGCAGACCCTGATCGCCATCAACTCCGGGGCGAATATGAATTTCGAACGGCTGCGCTATGTCGCCGAGCGCACGCAGATCGGTGAAAAACAAGAGGCCCTATTCGCCGTCACCATTCCCGAGGAACCCGGCGCCCTCAAGCGTTTCTGCGGCGAAATCGGTGAGGATCGCAGCATTACCGAGTTCAACTATCGCCTCTCCGGCCGGGATCGGGCGCACATCTTCGTCGGCCTGTCGATCCGGGACGAGCAGGAGCGTACCGACTTCAGCCGCCAACTCGAAAGCAAAGGTTTCGTCAATCTTGATCTCACCGAAAACGATCTTGCCAAGACCCACGTTCGCTACATGGTCGGCGGCAAGTCGGCCGAGGTCGGGCGCGAAGTGCTTTATCGCTTTTGGTTTCCCGAGCGCCCGGGGGCGCTGACCCGTTTTCTCGCGTCCATGGGGGAGAGCTGGAACATTTCCCTCTTCCACTACCGCATGCAGGGGGGGGATTACGGCCGGGTGCTGATCGGCTTGGAGATTCCGAAGGGGGAAGAAGGGGCGTTTCGTTCCTTTTTACAGGCGCTGGGTTACCGCTACACGGAGGAAAGCGACAACGCGGCTTACCGTCTGTTTCTCTGAAAAGCTGTATGCTTTAGGGGTTTCTACGGATTGACAAGCCGAGGGTTCCACGCGAGAATGGGCCCGTTTTAAACAGGGACGGCCCGCCCTGACCGTGGATGACGCCGCCGCCTTTGCTGTGAGCCATATTCTATCCGGAGGTTTATGCGCCCGACGGTATTGGTTATCGATGACGACCGCGCAATCCGTGAAATTCTCTCCGACCTGCTGCGGGATGCCGGACTGCATGTCGTTCTGGCGAGCGGAGGGGAGGAGGGTTGCCGCCTTGCCTGTGAAAATCCTCCCGACGTGGTTCTCGTCGATCTCTTCATGCCCGGCCGGGACGGCCTGGAAGTCTGCCGCTTTCTGCGCTCGCAACCGGCGCTGAAACAGATCCCGATCCTGCTCATGACCGCGCACACCGATCGGGACGCCCTGGTCAACCCCTTCCGGGTCGGCGCCGACGATTACATCGCCAAACCTTTCGACGTCGACGAACTGCTCGCCCGCATTCAGGGCAATCTCCTGAAAAAGCAGGCCCTCGACAGCCGCGACAACAAGGCCCGCCATTACGACGCCCTGCTGAAGATTTCCGAAGCCTTGAGCGAGAACGGCGATGCCGCCGCCGCGCTCAAGGAGGTCGCCCGGCAGATTCATGCCCATCTGGAGTCGGTGGATCGCTGTTCCATTGCCCTGGTGCGGGAGTCGGAGGGCTGCGCTTACGTCATGGCGACGACGGCGGACATCCAGCGCCCGACTTTTCGCATTGATTTGAAGAATTACCCGGAGATCCGCCAGGTCATGGCCACCGGACGGCCGCTGCTGATCGAGAATGTGCCGGAAAATCCCCTGCTCGCCGAGATTCTGCCCTCCTTCGAAGAGCGGAATATCAGTGCTGTCCTGGTCTTTCCGGTGGTCGATGCCCGGCGCGTCATCGGCGCTATGATTATCCGTATCGCCCGTCCCGGCGAAGGGGTGGAGCGGGATGAGGTCGATTTTTGCCGGCTGGTTTCCAATGTGGTGGTCACGGCGCTCAAGACCAGCGACTTCTTCCATCTGGTCTGGGAAGAGGCGGAGGTGTTGCGCGTCGCCAAAGAGCGTCTGGAAGCGGATCTGCGCATCAAACAGGCCTATGAGGAGATCTTCGAGAATGCCTCGGAAGGGTTGATCGCCTTTTCCGCCGCGGGCGACATCGCCTACGCCAACCGCTGCCTGATCGACATGGTCGGAGAGCTTCCTTCCGGCCTGAGCGGTGTGTCGCTGGCGGAGCTTTTCGGCGCCGAGGTGCAGGAGCGGTTTCTCACCTGCCGTGTCGCCAACGATGATTCGGCCAGGGTGGACGGGCGCTTCGATATCGGTTTCGTCCCCAGGGCCGGCGAACCGCGCACTTTTTCCGTGAGTATCGGCGGCCGTCCGGTGCTGAACGGACTGCGCGTCGCCGCGCTGCGCGACGTCACCGACAAGCGCCGTATCGAAGAGGATCTGCTGCGGGTCAAGGAGCTGCTCGAAGAAACCAACGCCGCCCTGGTCAAGGCCGACCAGGCCCGGAACGAGTTTCTCGATACCGCCGTTCATGAATTACGCACCCCGGTCACCATCGTCAGCGGCTACTGTTCGCTGCTGGCGGAAACGGATCAGGCTCAGCTTTCCGACGAGCAGCGGGTTTATATTGAGGAGGCGGTGGCGGCGGCGGACCGGCTGGCCGATCTGATCACCAACCTGCTCGATCTCTCCCGCCTGGAGTCGGGAAGCATGCCGCTGGCGCTGGAACGCTGCGATCTGGTCGCGACCATTCGCGATTTTTTGCACGATTACCAGCCCCTGCTGGAAAAGAGCCGGTTGACCTTGCAAACCGCCCTGCCCGAAAGCGCCTTGGCCCTCTACGACGAGGAGCGCATTTACCGGGTGCTGGCCAATCTTTTCAGTAATGCCGTCAAATTCACTCCGATCGGCGGCAACATTCATCTCAGCCTCGAAGAAACCGCCGATACCGTGCTCTTTTCCATCGAGGATACGGGCAAGGGCATTCCCGAGGAGGCGCTGCCTCGTCTTTTCGAACAGTTCTATCAGGTCGGCCGGGGCGATTCCCGCCAGGGAAGCGGCCTTGGCCTCTATATCTGCAAAAAGATCATCCAGTCCCACCATGGCGAAATCTGGGTGGAAAGCCGTCTCGGCAAAGGGAGCCGTTTCTCCTTCACCCTGCCTAAACCAGGACCACTCTCCTGAAAAATTTCCTGCCTGCGCCTCTGCGACCCGGGAAATTTTCTTGCGAAACGCCCCGTCGAAATAGTTGACAGTTTCAATCAGGTATGTTATCGATGGATCAAAATGATGACATGCAGGAGAGGAGGCGTATCCGGTGTTTTCCACCCTGAAAGAAGATTTCAAAGTCGTCTTCGAACGCGACCCGGCCGTGCGCGGCAAGCTGGAAATCTGCTTCTGCTATCCCGGCTTTCATGCCCTGCTCATGCACCGGGCGGCCCATGCCCTGTGGCGGCGCAAGCTCTATTTTTTCGGGCGCTTGATTTCCCATGTCAGCCGCTTTCTGACCGGCATAGAAATTCATCCCGGCGCGAAAATCGGCAAGGGATTCTTTATCGACCACGGCATGGGGGTGGTGATCGGCGAAACGGCGGAGATCGGCGACAACTGCACCCTCTACCACGGTGTCACCCTCGGCGGCACCTCTTGGGCCAAAGAGAAACGCCACCCGACTTTGGGGAACAATGTGGTGGTCGGCTCGGGAGCCAAGATCCTCGGACCCTTCACCGTCGGCGACAACAGCAAGATCGGCTCCAATTCGGTAGTGGTCAAGGAAGTGCCCCCCAATTCCACCGTTGTCGGCGTGCCCGGGCGGATCGTTCTGTCCGACGGCGCCAAGCCGGAGAGCCGGGCCGACCTGGAGCACGGGCGGCTGCCGGACCCGGAAGCCAAGGCGATCTCCTGCCTCTTCGATCAGCTGCGCGCCCTCGAAGAGAAGGTCAATCGCCTCTCCGGCGACGCCTCCCCCCAGGCTGCTGACCCGGCGGAGGAGGAGGCGTCATGAGGCTGTCGGCCAAGGCCCAGTACGCGGTGCGCGCCATGGTCAGCCTTCATCTTCACGGTCGGGATGCCCCTGTCAGTCTCAAGGATATCGCGACCCGTGAAGACATCTCCCAGACCTATCTGGAGCAGCTTTTCGTCAAACTTCGGCGGCGCGGTCTGGTGGACAGCGTGCGCGGCCCCGGCGGCGGCTATCTGCTGGCCCGGCCCGCTTCGCATATTCGGGTCGATGAGATTATCGAAAGTGTCGAGGAGTCGCTCGTTCCCGTTGCCTGTATGGATGAGGATGGCCGCTGTTCCTGCGATTCCCAGTGCGTGACCCACGGTGTCTGGCAGGGATTGGCGGAAAAAATTCGCGGCTTTTTGGCCTCTATGACCCTGGAGGATCTGACCCGGGAAGCGCGGCGCAAGCATGAGCCGATGGAAACGGCCGACATTGCTTAAACACCTCCGGCGCCTGACTTTTGCGCCGGAACGATATGAATGATTCTGGAGGAGAGATCGTGAAGCGCATTTACATGGATAACAACGCCACCACGGCGGTTCGCCCCGAAGTTCTCGACGCTATGCTTCCTTTTTACCGTGAGCAGTTCGGCAATCCCTCCAGCGTCCACTGGGCAGGGCGGGCGGTGAGCGGCGCGGTGGAAAAGGCACGCGAGCAGGTGGCCCAGTTGATCAACTGTTCGCCGGCCGAGATCGTCTTTACCTCCTGCGGGAGCGAGGGGGACAATATGTCCCTGAAAGGGACGGTCGATGCCCTGCGCGACAAAGGGGATCATATCATCACCACCACCGTGGAACATCCGGCCGTGCTCGAAACCTGTAAACATCTGGAAAAACAGGGCGCGCGGGTGACCTATCTGCCTGTCGACCGCAACGGCATGCTCAACCCGGCCGAGCTGGAAGCGGCGATTACCGACAAAACCATCCTCATTTCGGTCATGTGGGCAAACAACGAAACGGGCAATCTTTATCCCATCGAGGAAATCGGCGCCATCGCCCGCAAGTACAAGGTGCGCTTCCATACCGATGCGGTGCAGGCGGTGGGCAAGGTTCCCGTCGATGTCCAGAAAGCCAATGCCGATCTGCTGGTGCTTTCCGGACACAAACTGGGGGCGCCCAAAGGGGTTGGGGCGATTTATATCCGCCGCGGAACCCGCCTGACCCCGTTCATGCACGGCGGGCATCAGGAGCGCAACCGCCGGGCCGGCACCCACAATGTGGCCGGCATCGTCGGTCTCGGCGTGGCCTGCGAACTCGCCGTCGCCCATCTCGCCGAAGAGGGCGTCCGTATTCGTGGCCTGCGCGACAAGCTGGAGCGGGGGATTTTCGAACGGGTGACCGAAGTCAAGCTCAATGGCCATCCCGACGCCAATCTGCGTCTGCCCAACACGTTGAACGTGAGTTTCGCCTACATCGAAGGAGAGTCGCTGCTGCTCAACTTCGACATGAAAGGGATCGCCGCCTCCTCCGGTTCGGCCTGCACCTCGGGGTCGCTGGAGCCGTCTCACGTCATGGGCGCCATGTGCGTCGACGTGGTGCTGGCCCATTCGAGCACCCGTTTCAGCCTGGGGGCGGACAATACCGAGGAAGATGTCGATTACGTGCTGGAGGTCCTTCCCCCCATCGTCCAACGGCTGCGGGAGATGAGTCCTTTGTACAACCGCAAGGAACCGCTCTTCTGCGAAGAGTGTCAGGTGATTAGAAAAATTAACTAACCCGACAACTTAACGAACCATGTTTAAAGCGCCGTCTGATGCGCGATAAAGGAGACGCGATGTATTCCGACAAGGTGATGGATCATTTTTCAAACCCGCGCAACGTGGGCGAAATCGAAAATGCCGATGGTGTCGGCGAGGTCGGGAATGCCTCCTGCGGCGATATCATGAAGATCTTTCTCAGGGTCGAGGACAATGTCATCAAGGACATCAAGTTCAAGACCTTCGGTTGCGGCGCGGCCATCGCCACCTCGTCGATGGTGACGGAAATGGCCATCGGCAAGACTCTCGACGAAGCTCTGGAGTTGTCCAACGCCGCCGTCGCCGAAGCCCTCGGCGGCCTGCCGGCGCAGAAGATGCACTGTTCCAACCTGGCCGCCGACGCCCTGCATGAGGCCATCAAGAATTACAAGGAGACGCATTCCGCTTGAGGTTTTTCCTCCTGCGGACCCGCACCGGCAAGGCATTTTGCTTTATCAAATCGGGTATGGGGATGTCGAAAAAAGCTGTTTCTTCTCGCTTTAACGCGGAATGCGGCTTGACATCCCGGGGCGGACTCTGTTTTATAGTAAAGCACATGGATTAAAGACGTGGATGAGGAGTAGTAAGCGCTCTTTTCCGTTTCAGAGAGTCGGCGGTCGCTGCGAGCCGGTACGGAAACCGCCGAACTCGCCTCGGAGTCGCCCGGGTGAAGCCGCCGGTCGGTTAGCTTGGGACGTGAGCCTGCGTAAAGGGTCAAAGAAGGTTCGCCTGTGCGTTTTGCGCAGGCGGACGAATCAGGGTGGTACCGCGAAGCACACGCTCTCGCCCCTGTTTTTGGGGCGGGAGTTTTTTATTTTTCGAAAGGGGGTGGTCGGATGGAATCGGATCTGGGCGAGCCGGCCCTTGAGCGGCCGGCGAAGAAGCAAGAAAAAATGAGCGAGCTGTTCGACCTGAAAACCCCCAATCTCAACGAATAGCGGACGGGGAACCTAATCTGGAGGAAACCATGAGTCAAGCCAAGAAGATCAAGATTTTCGACACCACTTTGCGCGACGGCGAGCAGTCTCCCGGCGCCAGTATGAACATCGAGGAAAAACTGCGCATCGCCCATCTGCTTGAAAAGATGAATGTCGATGTCATCGAAGCGGGTTTCCCCATCGCCTCGGAAGGGGATTTCGAGGCGGTGCGGCGCGTCGCCAAGGCGATCAAGGGACCGCAGATCGCCGGGCTTTCCCGGGCCAACAACATGGATGTCGACCGCGCCTGGGAAGCCCTCAAGTACGCCGGTGAACGGGGGCGCATCCATACCTTCATCGCCACCAGCGATATTCACATGAAGTACAAGCTTAAGATGAGCGAGGACCAGGTCATCGAAACGGCGGTCAAGGCGGTGAAACGGGCCGCCGGTTACACCCCCAACGTCGAGTTTTCCGCCGAGGACGCGGTCCGCACCCGGCTGCCTTTTCTCGCCAAGGTGGTCGAGGCGGTCATCGATGCCGGCGCCAGGACGGTGAACATTCCCGACACCGTCGGCTACACCATCCCCTCGGAATATTTCAACATCATCAAGTATCTCAAGGATAATGTTCCAAATATCGGGAAAACCGTGCTTTCCGTCCACTGTCACAACGACCTGGGGCTGGCCGTGGCCAACACTCTGGCGGCGATCCAGGCCGGCGCCGAGCAGGTGGAGTGCACCATCAACGGCATCGGCGAGCGGGCCGGGAACTGCTCCCTCGAAGAGGTGGTCATGACCCTGCGCACCCGCCAGGACATTCTGCCCTTCCAGACCAACGTGGTGACCGAGCACATCTACGCCGCGAGCAAACTGCTTTCGACCATCACCGGCATCGTCATCCAGCCGAACAAGGCGATCGTCGGTGCCAACGCCTTCGCTCATGAGGCGGGGATCCATCAGCACGGCGTACTGATGGAGAAATCGACCTACGAGATCATGACCCCCGAGTCCATCGGCCTCAACCAGAACAAGCTGGTCCTCGGCAAGCATTCCGGCCGTCATGCCTTCATCCAGCGCCTGGAGCAGCTCGGTTACGAACTGAGCAAGGAGGATATCGAAAAGGCCTTTGTGCGCTTCAAGGCTCTGGCCGATCAGAAAAAAGAAATTTTCGATGAAGATATCGACGCCATCGTCGCCGACGAGATCATCCGCATCCCCGAAACCTACAAGCTGCTGCAGATGAGCGTTTCCTCCGGCTCCTTCACCGCGCCGACCGCCACCGTGGAGATGGAAGTGGAAGGCAAGGTGAGGAAGGCCGCGCAACTGGGGGACGGGCCGGTGGACGCCACGTTCAAGGCGATCAAGAAGCTCACCGGCAGCAATGCCCGTCTGCTGCACTTCGCCATCGGCGCCATCACCGGCGGCACCGATGCCCAGGGGGAATGCACCGTGCGTCTCGAAGAGGACGGCCGCGAAGTTCTCGGCCAGGGCGCTCATCCCGATATTATCGTCGCCAGCGCCAAGGCCTATATCAATGCCTTGAACAAACTGGTCAGCGCCCCCAAGCGCAACACCATCACCGTCTGAGCGCTTTCGATCGATCGGGCCATGCGGGCGGGGCGGCGGATCGGCTGTCCCGCCCGCTTTGCGCAAGCTCCGGACAGTGCTTGCCTGTTTGTAGCCCTTGGGATAGAATCGCCGCGCTTTGCTATTAATGAATAGTCAGCCAAGGAGAGATTATGGGAAAGACCATCGCCGAAAAAATTTTCGCCGCCCATCTGCGCGACGAGCCGTTTCCCGGGACCAAGGTGCTCAACCTGGACCGGGTACTCTGCCATGAAATCACCACCCCCGTCGCCATCGCCGACCTTGAGGCGCGGGGCAAGGACCGGGTTTTCGATCCCGGCAAGATCAAGGCGGTCATCGACCACGTCACCCCCTCGAAGGACAGCAAAACCGCCCTGCAGGCGAAGATGCTGCGGGACTGGGCGCGCCGTCATCAGATCAAGGATTTCTTCGACGTCGGCCATAACGGCGTCTGCCACGCGATCTTTCCCGAAAAGGGCTACATCCGCCCCGGCTTCACGGTCATCATGGGCGACAGCCACACCTGCACCCACGGCGCCTTCGGCGCCTTCGCCGCCGGCGTCGGCACCACCGACCTCGAAGTCGGCATCCTGAAGGGCGTCTGCGCTTTCCGCGAGCCGGCCACCATCCGCGTCAACCTCACCGGCAGCCTGCCGAAAGGGGTCTACGCCAAGGACGTCATCCTCTTCGTCATCGGCCAGCTCGGCGTCAACGGCGCCACCGACCGGGTCATCGAATTCCGCGGGCCGATCATCGATGCCATGAGCATGGAAGCGCGCATGACCCTGTGCAACATGGCCATCGAGGCCGGCGGCACCTGCGGCATCTGCCTCCCCGACATGACCACCGTCGACTACCTCTGGCCCTTTATCCAGGGGGATTTCAAGAGCAAGGAAGCGGCTCTGGCCGAATACCGCAAGTGGGTTTCCGACGACGACGCCGCCTACGACAAGGTGCTCGACTTCGATCTGTCCCAGCTTGAACCCCAAGTCACCTACGGCTACAAACCCGACTGCGTCAAACCGGCGCGGGAGCTGGCCGGGACCAGGGTCGATCAGATCTACATCGGCACCTGCACCAACGGCCGCATCGAAGATCTGCGCGAAGCCGCCGCGATTCTGAAAGGGAAGAAGATCGCCGAAACCGTGCGCGGCATCGTTTCTCCGGCCACGCCGAAGATCTTCAGCGACGCCCTCGCCGAGGGGATCATTCAGATCTTCATGGACGCCGGTTTCTGCGTCACCAACCCGACCTGCGGCGCCTGCCTGGGGATGAGCAACGGCGTGCTTTCCGAAGGGGAGGTCTGCGCCTCGACCAGCAACCGCAATTTCAACGGACGCATGGGCAAGGGCGGGATGGTCCATCTGATGAGCCCGGCCACCGCCGCCGCCACCGCCCTCAAGGGCGTCATCACCGACGCGCGGACGCTGTAAACGGAACGAACCGATGCCTGTCGGGGCGGCGCATGCGTCGCCCGGAAGACACGGTGATGCGAATAGGGCAAGGCCTGCCTTGCCCCTACCTGGAAATTTCACATGGAGAGATCGACCATGAATAAAATCTTCGGCGGACCGGCCATCTTTCTTGACCGTTCCGACATCAATACCGACGAAATCATCCCGGCCAAGTATCTGACCGAGGTGACCAAGGAAGCCCTCCAGCCCTATATGCTCGAAGACCTTAAGCTTGAAGGTTTCGATCCCAGGGGAGAGAAGCTGAAAAAAGCCCGGGTCGTGGTCAGCCGCGAGAACTTCGGCTGCGGTTCCTCCCGCGAGCACGCCCCCTGGGTTTTCGAGGTCAATGGCGTGCACACCATCATCGCCCAGAGTTACGCCCGCATCTTCCGCCAGAACACCTTTAACGGCGGCATGCTTGCCATCGAGCTGCCCAAGGCCGATCTCGACCGGCTCTTCGCCCTGGACAAAGCGGGCGAGGTCACAATCAGCGTCGATCTCGACGCCCAGAAAGTCACCGCCGTCGCCAATGGCAAAACCGAAACCTTCAGCTTTGAGATCAGTCCCTTCGACAAGGCCCTGGTTCAGGCCGGAGGCTGGGTCGAATTCGCCGACGCCCGTTATTGACCTCAGCCGATTCGGCCGTAAAATCCGCGAAGCCTGCTCCCATGATGGGGCAGGCTTCGTTATTCCCAGGGCGGGATTAATGGTACTGTTTGACTCTCCTGGTAAACTGTTGTAACAACAACGTCAGGTTGAGTTTGTCCATCCCCATGCCGGAGTTCCGGGAGGTGCGGAGTTGACTGAAGAGAATGTCTTTTTTTTCCCGGTCGGCGATTTCTGCCGCCGTGATCTGATCACCTGCCCGGCGGAAGCGACAGTGGCCGAACTGGCGGCGATCATGCGGGAAAGGAATGTCTCCAGCATCATCGTTCGCGAGGGGGAGACCCCCGTCGGCATCATCACCGACCGTGACCTGCGCAACAAGGTGGTTTCCCGGGGGGCCGATCCCGCCACGCTCACCGCCCGCGCCATCATGAGCGAGCCGCTGATCACCGTCGCCGAAGATCAGTCCCTGCTCGAGGTGGTCTGCAAAATGTCGCGGCACAACATCCACCGGATCGGGGTGGCCGACGGCGAGGGGCAGCTGTGCGGCATTGTCAACGAATCGGACATCCTGCGGCAGACCCATTCCCCGCAGCGTCTCTTGCACGACCTCGAAAGGGCCGAATCCCTTGACGAGTTGAAGAAGATCCATCAGGGCGTCCAGGATCTGGTGGTCTTTCTGAGCCGTTCCGGGGTACGCACCAAAGATCTGGTCCGGCTTATCGCCACCTTGAACGACCGGCTGGTGCTGCGCCTTATCGATCTGCTGCGGCGTGAACGCTTCGCCGACCTGCCGGAAAATTTCGTCTTCATGGTTTTGGGGAGTGAAGGGCGGGGGGAGCAAACGCTCAGCACCGATCAGGACAATGCCATCATCTGTGCCGATGGCCTGGATGCGGAAGCGCTGGGACGCATCGAGACGTTTTCCCAGGCGCTGATCGATGGCCTCATTCAGATCGGCGTGCCCGAGTGCCCCGGCGGGATCATGGCCAAAAACACCTTCTGGCGCCGCAGTCTGGAGGACTGGTCCGTCGCGCTCGATCAGCGGATCTCCGTCCCCAGCCCGGAAAATATCCTCAGTTTCAGCATGTTCGCCGATATCCGCGGGGTCTGGGGGGGCATGTCCCTGGTCGACTCCCTGAAGAGCGCGGTGATCCGGCGGGCGATGGAAGAAGACCTCTTTCTTTCGCGCATGGCGGCCAATGTCGTCCGTTTCGTCCCGCCCCTCGGCATGTTCGGTTCCCTGAAGGTTGAAAAACAGGGAGCATATCGCGGACTGATCGACCTGAAAAAGCCGGAATTTTCGCCATCACCGAAGGGGTCAAGGTCATGTGCCTGGCGCGCGGCCGGCTCGGCGGCTGCACCCGCGATAAGATTCAGCGGCTCAAAGAGCAGTCGATTCTTCCCCTCAAGCAGTCCGACGATCTCGACGCGGCCTTCAGCCTGCTGGTTTTTTACCGGTTGCGCGGTCAGGTCGATGCCATTCGCGCCGGGTTGGAACCGAACAACTATATCGACCCCGCCCAACTTAACCGCCTCGAACTGGGGCG
>JAVFAR010000069.1:0-15315 GCA_034002365.1 Trichloromonas sp. | reverse complement strand
CTCCCGGGTCAATCCCGCCAGGCGCACCGACATGTTGGGGATTTCGACGATGGCCTTGCCGTCGGCGAACATCAGGGCATCGACGATGGCGAAAGGTTCCGGGCCGTAGCCGAGTTCCTTGATGCTCACCTGATAGGTGACGGTTTTCGTTGTCTCGATCACCTGCCCCCGGCACTTGAGGCCGCTGGCGACGCCGGGCACCGGTTCGCACCAGGTCTCCCCGGCCGCGCCGACCCAGCCCATCCGCAGCAGATAGATGCGCAGGGTGTGCATGCAGCACTCGTACATCAGGGTGCCGGGCATGACCCTGTCGTCGACGAAGTGGCAGGTGAGAAACCAGGCGTCGGGGCGGATGTCCATTTCGGCGCGGATCTGACCGAGGCCGTAGCGGCCGCCCTGGGGGTCGAGCTCGATAACCCGGTCGACCAGCTTGAGCAGGCCGCCGGGGAGGGTGTGGGGACGGCCGATGCCTAGGCTGGCGAAACGCGGCCCGAAGGCCCCGGCGAGATCGCCGGCGTAGATGGCGTCGACCTGGGCTTCGCTGTAGGCTTCCGTCGCCATCGGCACCAGTTCCCGCCAGTCGGCGGGGAGTTTGCCCGGCTGCGGCAGCAGATCGAGTTTGGTGTGGACGATCCCCCTGCCCGCGTCCAGTTCTTCGGCGGTGAAGAACCCGGCGCAGCCGTTTTTCATGGAGAGGAGCGGTTCCCCGTCCACCGTCGCCTCGAAGTGGAAGCGGAAGAGGCAGGTCCGGTCCTGGCGGAAGAATTGATCGATGTGAATGTCGTAACGGATGATCTCCCCCGGCACCGGCAGGGTGCGGTGGAAGGTGACGACGGCGTCGAGCAGGCGGTAGACCGCCAGCCCGCGGGTGATGAAATCGATCCCCAGGTAGCCGGAGAGCCAGAGGTCGGCCTGCCCCGCCTCGACGGCGACGCAGGTGGGGATGCGGCCGCCGTCGAGATACCAGCGATCCGCCGTCACGTCGTGCTCGGTAACGACCCGGCCATGACTCATGGAGCGCGGCACCCCCTCGACCTCGACGATGCGGTCGACCAGCATCAGCGGCTCGTCGGGGAGGCGTACCCGGGTCGGGAAGGTATCGGCTTCGGCGAACTCGGGGCCGAGCATTTTGGCGATGGAGCCGACCGCCGCCTCCATGCACATTTCCCGATTGAAACGGGCCGGGCGGGCCGGGCGGGCAGATGGCGCGGACGGCAGCGGTACGGAGGTGAAGAGGTCGGCGGCCGGATCGGCGGGCGGCAGCTCTCCCCCCTGGCCGCCTCGGGCCAGCAGCTCCATGTGCCAGTTGAGATTTTCCGTCAGGGCCTGGCGCAGGCCGTTGGCGAAGCTGAGATAGGCGGCATGCCCCTCGGCCCCGGCGGCGGTCAGGCGCTCCAGCGGGGCGAGCAAGGGATTTTCGGCAAGCTCGGCGGTTGGTGACGGCGCGGCTTTCGCCGGCGCTTTCAGGGTCGGCGCCGCGATGGGCATCACCGGCGGGACTGGTGCCGACGGCGGGGACTGGGGGCGGTTAACGACCGCTACCGAAGCGGGGATGGGGGAGGCTTCCGGCGTCCGGGACTCTTCTTTCTCCGGCCGGGGCGGGGCGAAAGGCGCGCCGCCGATTTCGGTGGCGATCAGAGCCGTCTTTGCTTTCGCGGCCTTGGTGGCGGGGGTCTCGGGATAGAGGGCGGCGACATCGACCGGCAGCCCTTCGGCGAGACACTGGGCGAGCAGGCGCAGGATCAGGGAAACGGCATCGGCGCCGGGATAACAGGCGGCCCGGGCGAAATGGGGGCGATCCTTGAGGATGCGGCCGATCATGCGGGTGCAGGAGTTGCCGGGGCCCATCTCCAGAAAGATGCGGGCGCCGTCGGCGTAGAGCTGCTCGACTACGCGCGGGTAATCGACGGTATCGAGGGCCTGGCCGAGAATGGCGTCGGCGACGCTGTTTTCATCGAGGGGATAGGAACGTCCCAGGGCGCAGCTGTAAAAACGGATCCCCTCGGGGGGCGTGGTGGGGAACCGGTGCAGCTCCCGGTAGCGGTGGGCGGCCTGGTCGGCGACCGGACAATGGACCGTGGTCACGCCGCGCAGGGGGATGAAGGTTGCGCCGAGGCGCTTGACCACTCGTTCGAGATCGGCGCGGCGGCCGCCGATGACGCACTCCTCGTAGGTATTGACGATCAGCAGATAGACCCGCTCCTCGCCGGCGAGAGCCTGGCGCACCCGTTCCGCCGGAGCGGCGATCAGGCCCAGGGCCCAGTCCACCTCCTCGTCCGGCGGCAGCTTCCAGGTCTGGCGGGCGGCCTGGCAGGGACCGGCCAGATCCTTGGTAAAGAGGGTTGATTCCCGCAAGCGCCGGGCCATGCCGTCGCGATCTTTCCAGACTCCGAAGGAGAAGAATCCGGCCGACTCGCCCAGGCTGTAGCCGCTGACCAGCTGCGGTTCGACGCCGAAGCTCCGCACCAGATCGCTGACCGCCGTGCCGAGGGCGACCTGGGCGATGACCAGAGCGTTGTGATGCTCGTGGATGGCCTCGTCGAGATTCTCCCCCCAGAAATGCTGGGGCAGATACTGACGGCGCAGATAGTGGCTGGAGGCGTCCTGGCGGCGGTGGATTTCCGGCCAGCGGGCGGAGAGGTCCCGGCCCATACCGGCGAAGTGATTGCCGGAACCGGGGAAGATGAAAGCGACCCGGCCTTCGGCGGCGAGCGGCGCGGGGTTATAGAAAATCCGGTCGCGCAGCCCCCGGGGGGTGCGGTCGTTGCCGTCCAGACGCTCTTCCGGAAACTCAAGCAGCCAGTCCCGGGCCTGGTCGAGCAAGGCCGTCAGTTCCTGCCGGTCTCCGGCGGCCAGCGCCAGGCAGCGTCCCCGGCTGCGTTCCAGGGGATAGCGCCGCTGCCAGGCACGGGCAAGGTCATCCAGAGACCCTTGCTCCTGGTTGGCCGCCAACTCCCGCAAGGTTTCGAGCTTGCCGAGCAGGGTTTGGGCACTGTCGCCGGTGAGGGCGAAGAGTCCTTCGCGCAAGGGTCCCAAGGGGTTGGGAAGAGCGGGGACGCGCGTTTTCCCCTTGCCGTCGAAGCCTTCGAGCAGCACCGCCGAGCAGCTGCCGTCGCCACCGAGGGCGCTGACCAGGGCGCGGCGCGGACCCTCGGCGCGGTCGCGCAGCCAGTATTGGGGAGCGCAGGCCAGGCGGTAGGGGCGTTTCCGTTCCGCCCAGGGGGTTCCGGTCAGCTGCGACGGCCGCAGCGGCGGAATGATCTGGTGATGGAGGGCGAGGGCGGCGCGGACCAGCGAGGCGAGCCCGGCGGCGTGACCGGCATGGCCGATCTCGGCCTTGACCGCGCCGATCCAGCAGGGGTGATCCGCGTCACCGCCGGCATCGAGGAATTCGGCCAGGGCCGCGCCTTCGAGGGCGTCTTCCTCGGGATCGCCGCTGCCGTGGGTTTCCAGATAGTCGACGGCGGCGGGCTTGAGCCGGGCCTCCTGAAAGACCCGGCGCAGGGAAAGATCGAGGGCGGCGCGGTCGGGACGGGAACTCTCGGCGGCGCCGCCGGTGGCGCTGCCGATCCCCTGGATGACGGCGTAGATGCGGTCGCCGTCGCGCTGGGCGTCCTCCAGCCGTTTGAGCACCAGCGCCGCCGCGCCCTCGCCGATGAGGGGGCCGTCGGCGTCGGGCTGGAAGGGGCGGCATGATCCCGAGGGGGAATAGGGTTGCTTATCCTGGCGGCCGAGGACGGCGCGCAGGTCGCCGTGGAGATCGACGGCGCCGACAACGGCGCGGTTGACGGCCCCCTCGCGCAGGGCATGGACCGCCACCTCCAGGGCGCGCAGCCCTGAATTTTCTTCGCCGGAGATGGTAAAGCTCGGTCCGCCGACGCGGAACTCCTTGGCGATGCGGCTGGCGACGATGCTCCCCAGTCCGCCCATCACCCGGTTGGCGGTCAGGGGCGGCCCGGCGGCTTCGCGCAGTTCGGCGATCCATTCGGCCATACTTTTTCCATCCAGCTTGCGCCCCAGCTCTGCCGCCCAGCGGCGGGCGAGACGGGGGATCTCCCAGCGGAAACTGAAACCGGTGGCGTTGAGATCGAGGCCGGTGCCGATGAATACCCCGGCATGAAGCAGATCCTCCCCCTTGAGCTGGGCGTCGCGCAGGGCTTCTTCGGCCACTTGCAGCATCAGCAACTGGCGCGGCAGCATCTCTTCCAGTTCCTTGGGAGGAATGCGGAACTCCCCCGGCGCCGCCGCCACGGTCGGCACGAAATGGCCGCGCAGGGCCGAGGCCTGCACGCCGCTATCGCGCAGCCAGCGGCTCTCTTCCGCCCCCCACCAGCGTGTCGGCGGGGCGGCCGCCGGTCCTTCCTCGGCACCAAAAACCTGTCGTTGAAAGGTTGCAAGGTCGTCCCAGGGGCCGAAATGGGCGCCCATTCCGACAATGGCGATGGGCTGAGGCGTGCGTTGAAAGGAGGGGGGGAAGGCCACCCGGCTCTTGCTCGGCTGGGGCGGCAGCCATTCCTCGATCAGCAGGTGGGCGTTGATGCCGCCGAAGCCGAAGGCGCTCACCGCCGCCCGGCGCGGCCGGCCCGCTTTGCGCGGGGTCCAGGGACGGGCCTCGGCGAGGATGGCAAAGGGGCTCCGGTCGAGGTCGATGCCCTTGGCCGGGGCGCGGAAATTGGCGGTCGGCGGCAGGGTCTCCGCTTGCAGGGCGAGCAGTACCTTGGTCAGGGCGGCGGCGCCGGCGGCGGTGAGCAGGTGGCCGATATTGGATTTCACCGAGCCGATAATGCAGGACTCCCGGCGCTGGGCGCCATCCCCCCAGAGACTCTTCAGGCTGGTGAACTCCACCGCGTCCCCCACCGGGGTGCCGGTGGCGTGACACTCGATGAGATCGACGTCGCTCGGATTCCAGCCCGCCTGCTGGTAGGCGGCGCGCATCGCCCGCAACTGACCCTCGGCGGCGGGGGCGAGAAGGCTGCCGCCGAGATCGTTGGAAAGGCCGATGCCCCGGATCACCCCGAAAATGCGGTCGCCGTCGCGGAGGGCGTCCTCGGTGCGCTTGAGCAGGAAGATGCCGCAGCCTTCGCCGACGACCAGACCGTCCCCGCGCTGATCGAAGGGGGAACAGGTGCCGGTGGGGGAGACGGCATGGAGCTGGGAAAAGCCCATCTGGGTGTAGAGGGGATCGGGGCGGGAAAGCCCGCCGCCGAGCATGGCGTCGGCGCGGCCGGAAAGGAGTTCCTCCACCGCCAGATGAATGGCGTAGAGGGAGGAAGCGCAGGCGGCGTCGAGGGTGTAGCTGGGACCGCCGAGACCGAGGGCGCGGGCCAGCAGCCCGGCCGGCAGCCCGGCGACCCGGTGGTTGACGGCCGAAACGACGGGGGGACCGACCCGGCTCTCCCCCAGCAGCCGTTCCTCGAAGGTGCGGCCGAGCCAGTCCCGGGCCAGGGCCGAGGCCGATTCGCTGGGCAGGGCGAGATGGCCGATGATGACCCCGGCGCGGCCGCGGTCGAGGGCATCCGTCTTCCCGCCGCTAAAGGCGCGGTGCCCGGCGCGCAGCAGCAGGTGAAAGAGGGGATCGAGACCGGCGGCGAAGCCGGGATCGATGGCGAGACCCTCGGGCAGGGGGCCGAGATCCCCCTCGATATAGCAGCCCTTGGCCGAGCCGGCCTTGTCGAGGGCGCCGATGCGGGAATCGTACACCTCTTCCGGTTCCAGCAGCCAGCGTCCCTTGGGGGGACGGCGAGAGCTGTTGACGCCGTTGACGATATTGTTCCAGAAGGCTTCGAGGGTCGGCGCGTCGGGAAAGATCCCGCCGAGTCCGACGATGGCCACGGATTTTCCGTGCTTCATGCTCAGGCGGCCCCCTGCAGTTTGTTCCGCTGGAAGCTCTGGTTCAGCGAGGCGTCGATGACGCACTCATAGTCCTCGATACGGGCGATAAGCCGGCCGTCGGCGGGATCGACGAACTCCATGTCGGCCGCCGCCGTGCTCGGGCTCTGGCGGGTGACCTGGATGCGGATTTCGCACCCCGATTCGGGAAAGCGCTCGGCGTACTGGCGGTAGCGTCCGGTGAAGACCGGCAGGGAACCGGCGGCGTAGCGCTCGAAGCTCCACAGGATCATCAGCTGGAAGGCACAATCGAGCACCAGGGGGTCGGCGAGCCAGGAGTTGCGCAGGGGCTGGGCGATCCAGTCAGCCGGGGCGGGGGCGCCTTTGGCCCGGGCGCTGATGCCCGCTTCCGAGCAGCCGAGAATCCCGGTCAATCCCTGGAAGTCGGCGCCGTGGAAGAGCCGTTCCGGCAGGTAGATTTCACCGATCGGCCGGGAATAGGCTTCAAGTTCCATCGGATCGGACGCGGCCCGCGCGGCGGGGAGGCGGTTGGCCAGCACCACTTTGGCGCGGGCATGGACCAGGGGGCGGCCGGAATCGACGCGGCCGGAAAGCTCCACCGGCACCACATGGAAACCGTCGCTCTTGAAGGCCTTGCCGGTCAGCACCTGCAGGGAGCGCAATTCCTCGGCGCCGAGGGTCACCCCCTTCATGACCCGCAGGTCGTTGAAGCCGTGGAAGCGCAGGCCGGGGTTGTTGTGGATCGCCGCCTGCGCCAGCCATTCGACCATCATCGCCATGGGCAGCACCGCCTTCTTGTCCATGACGTGGGACTGGAGGAAGGGATACTGGGCGACGCTCAGGTCGAGATCGAAAGCCTTGGAAACGTGAATATTTTCCGGCGGCGCCGGCGGTTCCTCGCTGGCGGCAACTTTGCGGGAACCGAGGATGACCAGTTCCACCGGACCGCCCGGGGGCGTCGCCAGTTCCTGGAGCAGGTAGTCGGCGCCCGCTTGCAGGCCGATCACTTCGACCCCTTCCTGGGCGAAGAGTTTTTTCAGCCCCGGCGTCACCATGCCGCCGTCCCAGGGCCCCCAATTGAGGGAGAGCACCCGGCAGTGGGGACGCAGCCGCGCCTGTTGCTGGGCGATCTTGTTGAGCACTTCGTTGGCCGCGGCGTAGTCGACCTGGCCGGTGCGGCCGAAGCGGCCGGTGGAAGAGGAGAAGAGGGCCATGAAGCGCAATTCGTCGTCGCCGACGGCATCGAGCAGGGCGCGTAGACCGGCGATTTTGGTGGCATAGACCGTTTCGAACTGCTCCAGGGTTTTGTCGGCGATATGGCGGTCGGCGAGCACCCCGGCGCCGTGGATCAGCCCGCGCACCGGCCCATGTTCCTCCCGCGCCTTGGCGATGACCTGCGCCGTCGCCCGGCCGTCGCGCAGGTCGACGCTGCGGTAGAGGGCCCGCCCCCCCGCTTCCTCGATGCGGCGCAGATTGGCACGGATTTCCTGGCCGTGCAGCAGATTCCGGTAGCTCGCTTCCAGATCTTTCGGTTTCAACGGGTTTTCCGCATGCTTGAGCAGGGCCTGCTTGATGGCCGTTTCCTCCCGCAAATCCCGCAGCCACTCCGGTTCCGTTTCCGGCGCCAGGCTCCGCCCGAGAAGTAGGAACGTCGCCTGTCCGGCCCGGGCCAGGGCGATCGCCACCTCCGCCGTGACCCCCCGGGCGCCGCCGCTGACGATGACCAGATCGCCGGGAGAGAGGGGGAGTTCGCCGGGTTCCCCCGCGAGGGGAGCCGTGGTCAGCTTGAGGGTGTGCAGACCGGCGGCGGAAAGGCCGACTTCCCGGGGGCCGTCGCGGAGAATTTCCCCGGCCAGGGCGGCGGCCGGTTCCTCCGGCGAGTTCCAGTCATCCGCCAGGTCGATGGCCTTGCAATGGACCTTCGGCCATTCATGGGCGGCGGTTTTGCTCAATCCGGCGAGACCGCCGGAAAGGGGGTCGGCGGGCATGGCGCCGGGCAAGAGCCCGAAACTGCCGTTGAGGCGGGAGACGGTGACGAAGAGAGCGTCTCCCCCTTCGGCGACACGATTCAGTCCGGCCCCGGCGATCTGCATGAGGCGGAAGGCGCGCAGCAGGTCGCGGTCCTCGCAACCGGCGGTGGGGGCGAGCAGGACCAGCCCGGCCAGTTCCGAGGGGGCGGGGAGAAAATCGAGTTCATCGAGGGGAATGAGCCGGGTCCGTTGCCCCTGCTCTTCGAAGCGTGCCGCAAGATTCCGGGCCAGGGACGAGCCGTCGTCGCTGATCCAGAGTTCCAGTTCGCCTCCGGCCAGGGTCAGCCGCGCCCGTTCCGCCTTGGGATTGAGCGGGACGACCTTGAGCAGCCGGCGCTCGACGGATCCGCCGGCGACGGGCTCGGCCGGGGGTGCGGCCGGGACGGGAGCCGGAGCGCCGGAGACGCTGGCGAGGAAGTCGACGATCTGCGCCACCGTTTGCAGGGTGCCGAGGTGTTCCGGTTTGATCGGCGGCGCTTCGGGGAGCTGTTCCTGCAGGGCGGAGAGGATTTCCACCCGCTTGATGGAATCGATGCCGAGATCGGCGTCGAGGGCCATGTCGAGTTCGAGCATTTCCCGGGGATAGCCGGTCTTCTCGGCGATGACGGCAAGCAGGACCTCGGCGGCCCGGCTGGAATCGAGGCCCGGCGCGGCGGCGACGGCGGACACCGCCGCCACGGCGGGGCCAGCGACGGCGAGACGCTCAACGATCTGCCCCAGGGTCTGCAGGACGCCGAGCTCGTCCGGGCGTACCGGGGGCGCTTCGGGGAGCTGTTCCTGCAGGGCGGAGAGGATTTCGACGCGCTTGATGGAATCGATGCCGAGATCGGCGTCGAGAGCCATGTCGAGTTCGAGCATTTCCCGGGGATAGCCGGTCTTCTCGGCGATGACGGCAAGGAGGACCTCGGCGGCCCGGCTGGAATCGAGGCCCGGCGCGGCGGCGACGGCGGACACCGCCGCCACGGCGGGGCCAGCGACGGCGAGACGCTCAACGATCTGCCCCAGGGTCTGCAGGACGCCGAGCTCGTCCGGGCGTACCGGGGGCGCTTCGGGGAGCTGTTCCTGCAGGGCGGAGAGGATTTCGACGCGCTTGATGGAATCGATGCCGAGATCGGCGTCGAGGGCCATGTCGAGTTCGAGCATTTCCCGGGGATAGCCGGTCTTCTCGGCGATGACGGCAAGGAGGACCTCGGCGGCCCGGCTGGAATCCAAGGCGGCGGAAGGAGCCGAGGCGGCAACGGACGCGGTCGCGGCCGGAGCGGGGACGGCGAGGCGGTCGACGATCTGGCCCAGGGTCTGGAGGACGCCGAGCTCATCCGGGCGCACCGGCGGCGCTTCGGGGAGCTGCTCCTGCAGGGCGGAGAGGATTTCGACGCGCTTGATGGAATCGATGCCGAGATCGGCGTCGAGAGCCATGTCGAGTTCGAGCATTTCCCGGGGATAGCCGGTCTTTTCGGCGATCACCGCGAGCAGGACCTCGGCGGCCCGGCTGGAATCGAGGCCCGGCGCGGCGGCGACGGCGGACACCGCCGCCACGGCGGGGGAGGGGGCAACGGCAGGGGCCATCGTTACCGGTGGCGCGACGGGCGGCGGGGAGATCGGGGGCACCGGCATGGGGTGCGCGGCCGTGGTCGGAGCGGTGCCGGGATTGGTCCCGAACATCCGCCGCTGCTGATCGACCAGGCTGAGGAATGACTGGACGGCCTGTTCCTGGCCGGTCAGAAACTGCTGATGCAGGCGGGCGGTCTGCTCTTGCAGGTTCTGCAGGGCCTGCAAACCCTGTTGACTGAGGCGCAGGGCCTCGCGCAGGGCCTCGTTCGAGGGTTGCGCGGGAGCCGGCGGGGCGGCGGCAACGGCAGGTGCGACCGGCGTCGGCGCGACAGCGGCGGGCGGGACGGGAGCCGCTGCCGGCGTGACCGGCGTGACCGGCGCGGGGCGTGTCGCGGCGGGACGTTTCGGCGGCCGCTTGAAGTAGTTGGCGCCGCCGATAGCCACGGTCAATCCGGCTTTTTTCTCCGTTGCGGCTTCCGCTTCCTCGGGGCGATCATCCCAGCGGTCGAGGCGCAGGGGCTGGCCGAGCACCGCCAGTTGCGCCAGGGCGCGGGCGAGGTCGAGCAGGGCCGAGCGTTTGCCGTTGGAAGCGTCGATGGCCAGGGCCTGATGGGGACGGTCGCCGAGAATGGCCTTGACCATGCCGGTGAGGCGGGCGCCGGGGCCGACTTCGAGAAAGACGCGGATGCCGGCGGCGTACAGGGCTTCGATTTCTTGCACGAACTCCACCGGTTTCGCCAGCTGGTTCGCGAGCAGATCCCGGGCGGCATCGGCGTCGGCGGGATAGGGTGCGCCGTTGGTGTTGGCATAGACGGTGGTCTGGGCGGCGCGGAAAGAGACCTCTTTCAATCCTTCGCCAAAGGGGCCGGCGGCATCGGCGACCAGTTCGCTGTGAAAGGCGGCGGCGACGTTCAGCGCCGTGCAGCGCAGACCCCGCTTGCCCAGGCATTCGGCGGCCCGTTGGATCTCCGCGACGGGGCCGGAAAGCACCCCCTGCTCAGGCGTATTTCTGTTGGCCAGAACAAGGCTTAGCTTCTCTTCTTCAAGCGCTTTCTCAATCTCGGAAAGGGGGGCCGAGACCGCGAGCATGGAGCCTTTGTCGCCACCGCCGGCGGCCATCAATTCGCCGCGCAGGCGCGAGAGCTTATGTAAGTCTGCGGGGTCGAAAACTCCGGCGGCGCAAAGGGCGGTGAGTTCGCCGTAGCTGTGTCCGGCGAACGCCGAAGCGCTCAGGCCGAAATCGGCGAGGACGCTCCAGGCTCCAAGGCTGACCGCACCCAGGGCCGGTTGCGCGACTTCGGTGGCGCGCAGGCGTTCGCTCTGAGCCTGGCGTTCGTCGCCGGTGAAGGCCGGGCGGGGATAGACAAAGCCGGAGAGGGGTCCGTTCTCGCCGGGGAAGAGGCGGTCCGCCTCTTCCAGCCGTTGGAAGAAGGCGGGGAAGTTCAGGGCCAGTTCCTTGAGCATCCCCGGATACTGGGCCCCCTGGCCGGGGAAGAGCACCGCCGGCGGCGCTTCGGCCTCCCCGGAAGCGAAGCAGATGCCGTCCGGCGTCGTCCAGTTCTTTTCGGCGCGATTCTTGTCGAGTTGCGCCAGCGCCTTGCGAATCTGCTCCGCCGGATCCGCGCCCTCGCGGACGAAGACCAGGGCCAGCCGGACGTTTTGCCGGGGATCGAAAGCGCGGCGGCTTGCGCGGGCGGCACGGACCAGGGCGGACCAGGGGCCGGCGGCGGGAAACTGCTTCAGTGCCTGTTCCAGTCCGTTGCGGTCGGCGGCGGAAAAGGCGGCGATCTGGATGTCGTCGGACCAGTCGGCGGCCCCTTTCTCGGGGCGGTATTCTTCGAGAACGCAGTGAAAGTTGCTGCCGCCGAAGCCGAGGGCGCTCACCGCCGCGCGCCGGGGCCGGCCGGCGGCGGTGAGCCAGGGGCGGGTTTCGCTGTTGATGTAGAAGGGGGTTTTCCCCGAAGTCACGGCGTCCTGCGGTTTGTTGACCTTGATCGTCGGCGGCAGCACCTTGTGGTGCAGGGCCAGCGCCGCCTTGATCAGACCCGCCGAACCGGCGGCGGCCTTGGTGTGGCCGATCTGGGATTTCACCGAGCCGAGGGCGCAGGTCGGCTGTTCGGCATCGCCGAAGACTTCGCGCAGGGCTTTGACTTCGATGGCGTCGCCGACCCTGGTGCCGGTGCCGTGGGCCTCGACCAGGCCGATGGTGGCCGGTTCGACACCGGCGTTTTCATAGGCCCGGCGCAGGGCTTTCTGCTGGCCCGAGGGGCTCGGTTCGTAGATGGCGCTCCCCTTGCCGTCGCTGGAGGTGCCGATCCCCTTGACCACGGCGTAGATCTTGTCGCCGTCCCGCTCGGCGTCGGTCAGGCGCTTGAGGACGAGGATGCCGAGCCCCTCGCCGAGGGTCGTGCCGTCGCCGTCGGCGTCGAAGGGACGGGCATGGCCGCTGGGGGAGAGGGCCGGGGTCTTGCTGAAACAGGTGTACATGAAGATGCCGTTGAAGGTGTCGATGCCGCCGGTGACGACCATGTCCGACTGGCCGGCAGCCAGCTCCAGGGCCGCCAGGTTGAGGGCGGAGAGGGAACTGCCGCAGGCGGCGTCGCAGACGCAGTTGGTGCCGCCGAAATTGTAATGTTTGCTGATGCGGCCGGCGACGACGTTGCCGAGCAGGCCGGGGAAGGAGTTCTCCTGCCAGGGGACGTAGGCGTCGCCGATACGCTGCACCGCATCGTCGATGGCGGCATCGTCGATCCCCGCTTCCTTCATGGCCGAGCGCCAGATGGGATGGCCGAGGCGGGCGCCGAGGGGGATGACCAGTTCGAGGGCGCCGGTGACGCCGAGAATGACGCTGACCCTTTCCCGATCGAATTCCCGCTCCGGTCCGTAACCGGCATCCTTCAATGCCTGGCCGACGGCGACCAGGCCGAGGAGCTGCGAGGTGTCGACCGCTTCCAGGGCGTTGGGCAGGATGCCGTATTCCATGGGATTGAAGGGAACGGGGTCGAGAAACCCGCCGAGTTTGGCGTAGACCTTGTCCGGCGCCTTGGGATTCGGGTCGAAGTAGTCCGCCGCCCGCCAGTGGCTTTCGGGGACCTCGCGGATGGCATCCACACCGTTCTTGATGTTGGACCAGTAGGCCTCGACGTTATCGGCCTTGGGGAAGAGGCAGCCGAGGCCGACGATGGCCAGGGGAGGAAAAGGGGCGGTGTGGGTATTCTGTTCGGCGCGGTCGGTTTTCAACGGAGATACTCCTTGAGATGTTCGGTTTCCAGGGGCGCGTAGGCCGCGTCGGCGGCGGCCGGGGGGTAGCCCTGGAGGGTCAGCTGGCGGGCGCGCCAGAGGTAGGCGGCGCCGAGCAGCAGGTTGAGAGCGACGGGCACCACCCGGCGGCGGGCGGGGTCTTCGAGAAAGGTGCCGGCGGTCCATTCGTTGAAGGCGCCCATGGCCGGACCGCACCAGATCTGGTAATCGATCTTCCGCGAACTCTCCCCCCGGTTCGCCCAGACCGGCGACTGGCCCAGATACCAGCGGAAGATCAGGGCCATCTTGTGCTTGGGATCCTGCGCGGCCCGCTCCACCTGACGGGGATCGCGCTTGGCGAAATAGGCGCGGGTTTCTTCCCAGATGCTTTCCAGGGGGGCGCGAAAGAGCGTGGTTTCGAGCTTTTGCCGTTCGGCGGCGGGGATCTGCTCGATGCCGCCGCACTGCCGGTAGAGCTCAAGGAGGCGGGCGGCGCGCATGGAAAACATGGTGCCGCGCTTGAGCACCTGCACATGCACCCCCATCTCGAACATATCCGCCGAAGGCGCCATGGTGATGTCGGCCTGGCGGGTTTCGGCCAGCATCTTGCGGACTTCGTCGCAGGTCCCCGATTCGGCGCAGGCCTGATTGACGGTGCCGGTGACCAGATAGGCCGCGCCCATGGCAAAGGCGGCCAGGGCCGAGGCCGGGGTGGCGATGCCGCCGCCGAGGCCGAGACGCGGGGGCTGGTCGTAGCGGAAGCGGGCCTGAAGCCTGTCCCGCAGCGCGAGGATGGAGGGAAAGAGGGAGATCGCCGGACGGTTGTCCGTATGCCCCCCCGAGTCGGCCTCGACGGTGATGTCCTGGGCCATGGGGATATGCGCCGCCAGCTCCGCCTGCTCGGCGGTGATCCGGCCGCCGGCGACCAGCTCCCGCAGCAGCCGCTCCGGCGGCGGCGCGAGGAACTTGGCGGCCAGCTCTTCCCGGGACAGTTTGGCGATGATCCGGTTCGGCGTGATAATTTGTCCCGAGCCGTCGCGGTGGATGCCGTGGACGCGGAAGCGCACCACCGGCAGGGTCAGGTCGAGAAAGGCCGAGGCCTCGATCAGGCGGACACCCCGCGCCAGGTAGAGATCCACCAGCGCCGCTTCCAGATCGGGCTCGTTCGGGCTGTGGATCAGGTTCATCCCGAAGGGACAGGGGCTCGCACCGCCCTGAAGTTGGGCGATGGCCTGCTCTACCTCGTCAAGGGGCAGGCCGGCGGCGCCGAAAAAGCCGAGCATTCCGGCCGCGCCGAAAGCCCGGGCCATGGCGACGGAACTGATCCCCTTGGCCATGGAGCCGCCGACATAGGCGTAGCGCAGACCGTGATCGCGGCAAAAGGCGGGATCGCCCAACTGTTCGGGGGGGCAGGGGGGGGCCATGCCGACAAAGGGGAGGGCCGGCGCGGTGTCGGCTGCCTCCGATGCTCCCGCCTGAAGGCGCCCCCGCTCATCGATGAAGAGGGGAATGTGGGTCTGGAGCAGGGCGGCCGCGGTCGTCGCGGGTTGCCGCGGGGCGGGATGGAAGAGCCCCAGTGCTGGTCCGGACCCTGGTTTCATCTGGTTCAAACAAAACTCCTCGTGCCGGGTGAAGCGGTCGCCATACCGGAAATATCACCAGCTTGGCCGGATCACGGCCGGCACAGATGCAGAATTTTTTATTTCAAATCATGTAATATGCCAGTTTGCCGGTAAAATGGCAAAGGCTTTGTGGAAACCTCTGGATAAATAACGGAATTGTTTCGGTTGTCACGGACGGGAAAGGTGCGGGAAAAATATGGAAAAAAGAGCAATAAACTGGTTGAAAAGACTGCTGGCTTTGGGAGGTTTTCTGGGTTTTGCCGCCTGCGCTTCCGGTTCCGCCGACGGGCCGGGTCTTCGGGGTCTTCGGGAGGGCCGCTTGCGTCCCTGTCCGCCAAAGCCCAACTGCGTATGCAGCGAAATGACGGATGAAACCCATCTTGTCCCCCCCGTCGCGGTGGCGGCGGAAGACTGGCCCCGGATTCGGGAACTGGCGCGACGGGCGGTGGAGGAGATGGGGGGCCGGGTGGAGCGGGCCGATGAAGTCTATCTGTGGGCCACCTTCCGCTCGCGGATTTTCCGCTTCGTCGACGATCTCGAATTGCGCTTCGACGAGGCGGAAAAGGTGGTGCATCTGCGCTCCGCCGCCCGTCTCGGCTATGGCGATTTCGGCGTCAACCGCAGGCGGGTCGCGGCGTTGCGAGAACTGCTGGCAGCGGAACTGCGCGACCCGGAAAATCCATGAAAAAAAGCGGGAGCGTTGCCGCTCCCGCCGGGGAAGGCTCATTCGTCTTCGGAAATCTTGAAGACCTGTTGCACTCCGGGTTGGGTTTGCAGGTCATCGACGGAGACGCGGCCGGTGTCGCCGATGACGCCGAGAATGACCCGGTTGGCCCCGGTCGACTGATGGAAGTCGAAATCCTGCGCGATGAGATACTCTTTGACCTTCTGCAACTCGTTTTCGGTGACGTTTTTTTTCATGACAATCAGCATCTTCACAGACCTTTCGTGCGGATACGTTCCAGCCGCCGGGATTCGTCGATGACGCGTTCGAACATGCGAACGATGGCGCCGTTGTCCAG
>JAVFAR010000068.1:0-15606 GCA_034002365.1 Trichloromonas sp. | reverse complement strand
GAACCAAAAATGGCCGTTTTTCAAGGCCGCCAAACAATTCACAGAAGCGAGTTCGTTGATTCTGAGCGAAATATGACGGTCTCTTTTCCGCCAGATCGATCAACCCTGACTTTTTGCGAGGGCATCATCTTTTACGGAAGGAATTTTCTCTTTTGGACTGGAAACGCTTTTTCGATGGATTGGGGATGAACGGCACCCGCTGGCAATGGCGGATCATGCGCTGGGAGCGCGACTTGAAGAGCCTGCTCAAGGGGCAACCGACCAGCGGCGGCGCGGCGCTCTCCCTGAGCAAGGTAATTCTCGTCGTCAACCTCATCCTCTTCTCCCTGATGATCGTGCAGGGCGCCGCCCTCGGCCTCGGCGGCCGGGTGCTGCTGGCGCCGCCGACCCAGCTGCTGATCCACTGGGGCGGCCAGTTCTGGCCGCTGGTCCTGCAGCAGGGGGAGTGGTGGCGCTGCCTGACCTACGCCTTCACCCACGGCGGCATCCTGCACATCGGCTTCAACATGATGGTCCTCCATCAGGTCGGCCCGCTCATCGAATCGGAACTGGGCAAGGCGCGCTTTCTCGTCCTCTACACCCTGACCGCCCTGACCGCCACGATCCTCGGCTGCTTCTGGCATCCCATGACGCCGGTGGTGGGCGCTTCCGGGTCCCTCTTCGGCCTGATCGGCTTCGCCGTCGCCTACTATCACCGCCTCGGACAGCCGGGCCGCTACATCCGCGATTTCATGTTCCGCTGGGCGGCCTACGCCTTCATCTTCGGGTTGCTGGTCGGCGCCGACAACGCCGGACATCTCGGCGGCGCCCTCGGCGGCGCGGCCCTCGGACTGGTCATGCCTCTGCGCTACCTGCCCAAGAGCCCGGCGGCGAAGTTTTTCAATCTGCTCGCCCTCGCCTGCCTGGCGGCCATCGGCTATAGTCTGATCATGCTGGCCCTCTCCATCGCCGGCGCTTGAAATCAGGAACGATCATGGCCAAGGAGAAATTTCCCGTCACGGCGGCGATCCGCCTTCTGCGTGAAAAAAAGGCGGACTTCACCGAACATCTCTACGCCTACGAGGACAAGGGCGGTACCGCCGTCTCCTCCCGGGAATTGGGGGTCGATGAACACGCCGTCATCAAAACCCTGGTGATGGAGGATGAGGCGGCCCGGCCGCTCATCGTCCTCATGCACGGCGACCGCCAGGTTTCGACCAGGGAGCTGGCCCGCCGGATCGGCTGCAAGACCGTCTCTCCCTGCGCTCCGGCCGTGGCGGACAAGCATTCGGGCTACCAGGTCGGCGGCACCTCCCCTTTCGCCACGCGCAAGGCGATGCCGGTCTACCTCGAAGAAACCATCGCCGAACTGCCGCGCATCTACATCAACGGCGGCAAACGCGGTTTTCTGATCGGGCTCGATCCCCGGGAGCTGATCCGGGTGCTGGAACCGACGCTGGTGAAGGTGGGAATATAGGCTGAAGGCTGAAGGCTGAAGGCAAACTCTTTATCGAGGAGGGCTACATGAATTCGGAACTCTTCGCGCGGGCCGCCGAGGCGGTGAAAAATGCCAAGGCGCTGGTCATCACTGCTGGGGCGGGGATGGGGGTCGATTCGGGATTGCCCGATTTTCGCGGCGATCAGGGGTTCTGGAAGGCCTATCCCATGTACGAACGGCTCGGCCTGAGTTTCATCGACGCCGCCAATCCCGCTCACTTCCACCGCGATCCGGCCTTCGGCTGGGGCTTTTACGGCCATCGCACCAATCTCTACCGGAGTACCGTCCCCCACGAAGGATTTACCCTGCTGCGGCAATGGGCCGAGCGCTTCGAACTCGACGCCTTCGTCGTCACCTCCAACGTCGACGGCCAGTTCCAGAAGGCCGGTTTCGCCGAGGAGCAGATCCTCGAAGTTCACGGCTCCATCCACCATCTGCAATGCCTCACCCCCTGCTCCTCGGCGATCTGGAGCAACCGGGAAGAAATTCCCATCGATTTCAAGACCATGCGCGCCGGACACATCCCCCTCTGCCCCCGCTGCGGCGGCACCGCCCGCCCCAACATCCTCATGTTCAGCGACTTCTCCTGGATCGGCGGGCGCAGCCACGGTCAGCAGATGCGCTTCGACATCTTCCTCGAACAGCACCGCAAAGAGCGCCTGGCGATCATCGAAATGGGCGCCGGCAGCGCCATCCCCACCATCCGCTACACCAGCGAGCGCCTCGGCGAACGGGGGAATGCGACAGTGATACGCATCAACCCCCGCGAGCCCCATATCCGTTCCCCCCACATCTCCATCGCCACCGGCGCCATGGAAGGCCTCGCCGGCATCGAGCGGGCGCTGGGGCAAGCCTGAAGTCCCTCCGCGACCCGTTTTCCCCGGCGGCAAACCCTTCGAGCAGCCGCCACAAGCCTCCGCGCATGGGCGGCTTATCCCCAATTGATGATAAAAAATATCCGCGCGACTTGTGTTTTTTTTCACGGCCGCCGTAAACTTACCAAAAGGGGATTAATCCATTCCAACGTCCCCTTTTGCCCCGTGCAGATGAACCTTGAGAAACAGCCCCTTAGGAGAGATGCGATGGTCCGCTGGGCGAAATGTTTTTTCTTCTGTTGTTGCTTGCTGGTCCTGACCGCTTGCGAGGAAGAAACGCCGCGCGTCGTCAATCTCGCCGAGCGGGTCGATCTGCCTGCAATCGAACAACGCTCGAATTCGCGGGAGCTGCGCCTCAGCATCGGCTCGATCATCACCCCCGAACAGGGCTACGTCTATTACCGGCAGCTGATCGATTATCTGAGCGAGCGGCTCGACCTGGCGATCACCGTCGTCGACCCCGGCAATTACCTGAAACTCAATACCATGCTGAAAAACGGTGACGTCGATGTCGCCTTCGTCTGCAGCGGCCCCTATGTCGAAGGGCGGGAAACCTTCGGCCTTGAACTGCTGGCCGCGCCGGTGGTCAACGGCGAGGCGGCCTACTATTCCAACCTGATCGTCCCCGCGAGCAGCCCGGCGAAAAGCCTCGCCGACCTTCAGGGCAAGAGCTTTGCCTTCACCGACCCCCAATCCAACAGCGGCTGCCTGGTCCCCCGTAACCAATTGGCGCAGCGGGGATACACCCCCGAGTCCTTTTTCGACTCCTTCAGCTACACCTATGCCCATGACCGCTCGATTCATGCCGTGGCCGAGGGCCTGGTGGACGGAGCCGCCGTCGACAGTCTGATCTGGGATTACCTCTCTGCCGATGACCCGAAGCTGAAGCAGCGGGTGCGGGTGGTGGAGCGCTTCGGGCCCTTTGCCATCCCGCCGGTGGTTGCCGCCCCCCACGTTCCCCAGGAGCTTCGGGAAAAATTCCGCCAGGCGCTCTTGACCATGCATCAGAACCCCCAGGGACAAAAGATTCTGCAAGGGATGCATATCGAGCGCTTCACGCCTATCGACGACGGCGCTTACGAATCCATCCGCCGGATGTTGAACACGATTGGACAGGAAAAACCCTGATGCCTTTTCTTACGGGATTGCGCAAAAAAATCTATCTGACCTTTGCCGGCCTATCGCTCTTCTTCGGCCTGGCCCTGGTCCTCTTCATCACCGTCGAGTATTCCGGGGAACTGCGCTCCGAACTGGAAAAACGCGGTATTTCCATCGCCCGCCACCTGGCCCGCCAGAGCATCGCCCCGATTCTCACCCGCGACCCCCTGACCATCAAGCTCAACGCCATCCAGGCGTTGAACACCGAGGAAGATATCATCTATATCTTTTTCCGCGATCCGCGCAACGGCGAGGTCTTCGCCCACACCTTCAGCAACGGCTTTCCCGCGGCGCTGCTCGATGTCAATCCGCTCCCCCCGCACCAAGACCACAGCATTACCCATCTGACCACGGAACAGGGGAAGATTTACGATGTAGCCGTTCCGGTAGGACGCGGCGGCCTCGGGCAGGTCCATGTCGGCATCTCGGCGCAACCGGTGACCGCCGCCGTCAACCGTCTGACCCGGGACATCGCCTTCGCCACCCTGCTGCTGGCCGGGTTCAGCCTGCTCTTCAGCCTGCCCCTGTCGGCGGCCCTGGTGCGCCCCCTGGGGCAGTTCACCTATGCCGTCCGAGAGTTGGCCGCCGGGCGCTTTGCTCAGCGCATCGCCGACGGGGGCCAGGACGAAATCGGCGAGTTGGCCCGTTCCTTCAACAGCATGAGCGAAAAGCTGCGCGGCGCCCAACAAGATCTGCTCGAACACAACCGCCTGCTGGCCGAGGAAGTGGACCGACGACGCCAGGCGGAAGATCAGCTCGCCTCGCAACTTAAATTTCTGGCGACGCTGATGAATGAGCTGCCCGAGCCGGTTTTCTATAAAAACCCTCAAGGGATTTACCTCGGCTGCAACCGGGCCTTCGAGGAATTCTACGGCATTCCCCGGGACAAGATCGTCGGGCATGGAGTCAAGGACATCTTCCCGGAAGAAGAGGCGCGGGTTCACCTTGAGGCCGACAGCGACCTTTTCGCCAACCCCGGCACCTGCCAGTACGAGTTGCCGGTCATGGCGGCCGATGGACGCCCCCGCCATGCCATCTACAAAAAGACCACCTTCCAGGACAGTGCCGGGCACATCGGCGGGTTGGTCGGGGTGATGATCGATGTCACCAGCGAACGGGAAATCGATCAGATGCGGCGGGAATTCGTCTCGACCACCGCCCACGAATTCCAGACCCCGCTGGCGGCCATTCTCGGCTTCTGCGAGCTGCTGCAGATGCCCGACGGGGAAATGAGCGGCAACCGGGAGGAATGCCTGGGCATCATCCACGAACGGGCCGAATTCCTTTCCCGCCTGGTCGATCAGTTTCTCGATGTCAGCCGCATCGAGGCCGGACGCGATCTCCCCCTGAATCTCGGCGCCTGCCAAGCCGATCATCTGGTCCATGCCGTGCTGCGCAACCAGCGCGGCAACCGTCACCGCTTTGAAGTGCGCTTTCCCGAAAACTGCCCGGCGGTGTTGGCCGATGAGGACCGGATTTCCCAGGTGATCGAAAACCTGGTGAGCAATGCCGTGAAATATTCTCCCCCGGAAGGGCGCATCACCCTCAGCGGCACCGTTGAGAAACGCATGCTGCGCATCGCCGTCTCCGATGAGGGCATCGGCCTGAACGAGGAGCTGCGGGAAAAAATTTTCGATAAATTCTTCCGCGTCGACAGCAGCGAGACCGCCCCGTCGGGGACCGGACTGGGCCTCTACATCACCCGGGCCATCGTCGAAGCCCACGGCGGCCATATCAGCGCCTGCAGCCATTGCGGCCAGGGAACGACCTTTACCTTTACCCTGCCGTTGCTGGAGGCTACCGGCGACCCTGAGATGTCGGAAACGGAGTTTGCAATCTGACCCCTGTCGTTTTTTCGAGACAGCCGACATGGGAATTTGTCCTTTTTTTGCGAATGCCTTTCGGAACTGTCTGCTATCGGCGACAAAAACGGCTGTCGTATCCGCGTTCCCCTAATGATAACTCAAACATTTCAGTCAGATAGCAACATTGTAAAAACTGGCAGGGTTGCTGCATTAAAATCCCAGGCGTCCATATTTCCCGACCCTATCCCTAACCCTTTATTGGAGTGTTTCTATGAAAATCCGCAATATCCTTTGCTGCACGGCACTTCTACTCACCGCCACAACGGTCGAGGCCGCGGATGTCGGCTTCAACCTGAACCTCAACGTCGGCAGCCGCCGTCCGGTCTACGGCGTGCCCATGATTCCCGCCCCCAGCTTCATGATTCCCGCCCCGCCGGTCTTCCTCGCGCCACCGGGACTGGGCCTTTCCATCGCCATCGATATCCCCTACGACATGGTCTATATCGACGGCCTCTACTATGTCTATCACGGCAACAACTGGCATCGCGGCCGCCATTACAACGGCCCCTGGACCCCGGTTCGCCACGAGCATCTTCCCTACGGGCTGCGCAAGCACAAGCACAAGGATATCGTCATCCACCGTGACCGGGAATACCGACGCTATCGGGAACATCAATCCCGGGGTGATTACCGGGGACAGGTCTATCGTCCGGTCGATCATCGTGACCGCAGAGATTGGGACAAACGCGACCGAAAAGATGGAGACCGGCGGGATCGTAAAGACGGGGATCGCCATGACCGCGGCCACGGCCGGGACAAGGACAAGGGAAAAGGCCGGGATCGGCGGCACGACCGCGGCTGACCTGTCGCCATTGGCCGACAGCTTTCCGCAATGCAAGAAGGGCGACCCGTTTGAGTCGCCTTTCTTGCGTTCGTAATTTACAGGGATAAAAGGAATGAAGGGGATAAAACCGAAAAGGCCTTATCCTGTTTATCCCCTTCATCCCAGTAGAGACCGATGTCTTTCTTCGGGAAAAGTGCGGATCGTTGGCCAAGCGTCCCCGCCCCCCTGCGTAGGTGGGCGTTTTTCATCAGCCGCCTAGCGACAGGGACCGATACGCTTGCCGCTCATATGATTGGTCATGGTCATCCCTTCGGGCATGGACATTTTCATGCTTCCCTCGAAACGATCGCCATGATAGGTAATCCGGCCGTCCCCACGGGTGTTTCCCCCTTCCCCCTTACACTCGATGCTCCAGGTCACGGTATTGCCGTCGATCTGGTTGTGGGTCACCGTACATTCTCTGTCCGGTTGCTCACTGGGGGGGGATAAGATCTTTCTGGGTGATGCACTGGGACACGGTCATGGGCGGAATCTGCACCGGGATGCCGGGCATCTCCACCCGCGTGGTGATCTCCCATTGTCCATCCTGCATGTCGACCTGGCCGGCAGCCGGCGCCGGACTCATTCCCGCACCGCAAAAGAGCAGGCAAAAAAACAGCTTCTTCCACATAACCAACCTCACTGAAAAGAGGGCGCCATCGCGCCGGCCGTGAACATCGAAACCCTACGCCAACCGTCCGCCACCGTCAAGATCGCGCTGCCGGCAGGCTCACCATCACTTTGGTTCCCTTGCCCGGGACGCTTTCCACTTGGATCTGTCCCCCATGCGCCTCGACGATCCCCCGGACGATAGCCATCCCCAGCCCCAGCCCGCCGACGGCCGTATTACTGAAATCGGCCCGGTAAAACGCTTCGAACATGCGCGCCGACTGCTGGGCCGACATGCCGATGCCGTGGTCGATCACGGTCAGACGACAGCATTCGGCCTCCGCCTCCACATGGACCTCGACCGGGCCACCCTCCGGGGAATATTTCACCGCGTTGCTGAGCAGGTTATCCAGAACCTGGCTGATTTTTGCCGCATCGATATTCAGACGCGGTGCCGGCGTAGGCAGAAAAAGGGAGAAAGCGTGCCGGGGATAAAGGGCGCGATACTGCTCGACCAAGGGCAGCAGGAGTTCGTCGAAGCGACACTCTGCGGGCTGCAAGAGAACCTGCCCACCCCGCTCCAGCCGGCTCAGGCCGAGGAGTTCGTTGACCAGCCGCGACAGCCCTTCGGCGCGACCGATGATCGTCTGTAAAAAGCCCTGCCGCTCTTCCTCGGAAAAATCGCGCCCCGAGGCCAGCAGTTCGCAGAAGCCGAGAATGACCGTGATGGGAGTGCGCAGCTCGTGCGCGGCGGTGGAGATGAAATCGCTCTTCATACGGTCCATTTCCCGCAGCCGGGTCACATCCTGCAGAACGGCCACCGCCCCCGCCCGTTCCCGCCCCTGTCCGGCAACAGGGAAAAGACGGGTCTGGAAGATGCGCGGGGCGGCGTATTCCGGATGATACAGCTCCAGATCGACGGCGCCCTCCTCCCCATCCCCCTTCAGAGTCTTTTCCACAAGCTCCCGGAACCGGGGATCATCGATAACCTCCGCCAAGGCTCGGCCGGCGACGGCGGCAGAAAACAGACCTTTCGCCACGGCATTGACCTGGAGTATCCGTCCGCATGGATCGACCAGCAGCAGCGGGTCGGCAAGGGAGCGCAGGATGGCGTCAATCCGGTCGCGCTCTTCTTCCGCTTCGGCCAGCGCCCGGCGCAGCCCGGCCTTGGCCTGTTTCAGCCGATAATTGGCCCGCGACAGCAGCAGGCTCAGGACCGCCAACGCGACCATCAGGCCGAGAAAAATCCAGAATTCCCGTTTGCCAACGGGGTAGAAGGAGGGCGGCTCATTGATGATCAGGGCCCCTTCCGGCAGGGCCGAATCGGGAATGGCGAAACGGCTCAGTTCGGAATAATCGAACATGTAGGCGTTGTTCGCATCGGTGTCGACCACGGGCAGCGTCGCCGGTTCCGTCCCCCGCAGAATGCTCAGGCCCATCTCCGCCGCCAGCCGCCCCTGCCGGAAACCGCTGACCAGACGCCCGCCGACGATCCCCTTGCCGAGGAAAAAATCCCAGCCGCCATAAAGGGGGACGGGACAGGCGGCGCGCACCAGGCGACAGCTTTCGCCGTAGGAAAGAACCCGTCCCGCCTGGTTGCGTACCGTGGTGGCAAGCATGACAATCTGCCCCTTGCCGAGTTGGGGCAACCGTGCCTGCAATTCCTCGGCGGGAAGATTCATCCAGAAGGTGGGACGCACCCGCCCTTCCAGAGCTCGCAAGGCTTGGGCCTGGTCTTCGAGAATCAATCGCTCGGTCAGGGTGTCGTCCCGGCCGATGACGATGACCTCGCGGGTTTGGGGATGAAAGCTCAGAGCCAGCTCCAGGGTTTCCCGGTAACTGGGTTCCTCGGCGACGCCGGTGATCCCCTTGTGGCCGCCGAGCATTTCCGGCGTGAAGTGATTGATGCCGCAAAAGACGATGGGGATCTCGGGATACAACTCATCCCGGTAACGCAGGGCCAGACCGAGGGCATCGTTGTCCGACACCAGCAGCAGATCAAAGGAGAGGCCGGTAAGCTTGCGCCGCAGCAGGGCCTCGAAGGCGTCGAAATAAGCGGGGTCGGGATTGCGTTTGGTATCCAGGTATTCCACGTGGAGGAGAACCGCCGGCGCCTCCGGGGCGAAGACCTCCCGGATCCCCTGCATGACACTCTCCGTCCAGCTCTGGCCGGCATGGTAGGAGTGTAAAACGAGAACCCGGGCCTCCCCCTGGGGAAGGGGCGAAGCCGTGGCGTAGGACGCCGCCAGAAAGAGCGTGTAGACCAGCAGCCGTGTAACGCGCCAAAAAGACAGGAACAAGGGGAGCCTCCGGCAAGGTGGGGGGATCTGGAAAAAACACGTCTTCAATAGTAAACGGATTCCCCCCGCCTGTCACAGCCGAGGGGGAAATTTCCCCGTTGGTCAGCGAACGCCCGTCCGTTTATCGGCGAAACAGGAGCGCCGCAACCGCGTTTTCCCCGTTGACTGTTGCCGGAGGCCGTGGCATAAGTGTTACGCAAAAAACAATTGTAACACCCGCCTCGGCGGGCGGCGATTTTCGCCCATGGCAGGGCCCTCCGCCGGGCCTCCCCTCGCGGCCGACGCCCGACGCGCTCCTTGTGGCAGGGGAACGCGTCACCCCGGGCCGGCCGTTATGCCGCAAGCGTTATCGCCGCCCGTCGTTTTTTCTCCCCCAGCCTTCCCCGTCGCCGTCAATAACGAACCAGAAACACCCCCAGCAGCAGACAAAATCCCCCCAGCACCCGGGGAATTCCCAGAGGATGAGGCGGCACGCCGAGCCAGCCGAAATGGTCGAAAAGCATCGACACCAGCAGCTGCCCGGCGAGGGAGGCGACGACCACGTTGGCCACGCCGATGCGGGGAATCAGCAGCAGCACCAACGTCACGAAAATCGCCCCCATGAAACCGCCGGTGAGCAGATACCAGGGAATCTCGCGAATTTCTCCCCAGCCGGGCAAGCCGATGCCGGGCAGCACCAGACACAGGGCGAGAAAGAGCGTGCCCACGGCAAAGGAGATCAGGGACGATTGCAGGGGATGGGCGAGCAGCTGCCCCATGCGCGCGTTGAAGCCCCCCTGGATGGGGAGCAGTCCGCCGACCAGAAAGGCCAGGGCAATAAACCAGAATGTTTTCATCGAATCCCTCCGCGCTCCAAAAAAACGCACCGCATTAATCAGCTTTGAGGCGCCGCCGCACTCTCGTCGCGATTGCGCAGCTCATAAACCTGGGTCTGCACACTTTCCGGATCCTTGAGCAGAAAGCCGATACGGTTGTTGTCCGTGGTGTGCAGCACCAGATAGCCGCCGGTGGCCAGGGCCGGCAGCTCGCCGCGAAAGGTGGCCTCCAGGGTGACATCCTGGATCTGGGTCAGAGGCAGAACGATCGAGGGAGATTTCTCGATGAAATGTTGAAAGTACAGGCAGCGTTCCCCGACAATCAGCACGCCGTTGTTCTTGACTTTCGAATAGCCGGAATCGGCGCCGCTGTAACGGACGTTATCGACCAGCAGCTGAACGAAATCCCCATCCCCCCGCACCCGCCGTTCCAGCACCTGGCGGGTCTTGGCCAGCCGCGCCCGCACCAGCAGCGCGGCCGCCCCGGCCATGAGCAGCAGACCGACAAAGATCGAAACGATCAGCATCAGCACTTCCACCATCGACTTTCACCTCCTTCTAGTCCGTCTCTTTACCGTTGTGCGTACTCACAGACCTCGACAAAGCGCCCGCCGGTCAGTTCGGCGAGTTGTCCCCCGGAGATCGCCACCGCCGAATGATCGTCCCCGGCGGCGGGATAGATCCGATCAAAGCGCCGCAGCGAAACATCGAGCAGCACCGGCAGTTCTTGCGGCAAGAGAAAGGGGCAGACCCCGCCGGGGGCGTAGCCGGTATGCCGCAATACCTCCTCCGGCCCGGGGAAGCTGACCTTGCCGGAGAGCCCGGCGGCCTGCTTGAGTTTCGAACTCTTGACCCTGGCATCGCCACAGGCCACCACCAGCAGCGGCCGCCCGCCGACCAGCAGCAGCATGCTCTTGGCGATCTCCGCCGGGGCGCAGCCGACGGCGGCCGCCGCCGTCTCCACCGTGGGGGCCGGCGCGGCGAAGCGCAACACCTGAAGCCCCTGAGGGGCCAGGCAGCGTTCGACATCATCGATAGTGGGCATGGACCCTCCCGGACGAAACCGTCCCTGCGCGATTTTCGCGTTCATCCGAGACGAACGAAGAAACAACCGCCCGCCCAAACGCTTCTCCCGTTGGCTTTTTGCCGGTTCTTTTGCTAATCTTTCCCGAGCAAACCTCATCCCCCAACCGAAGAAAGATCATCATGAAAAAACCGGAAACCGGCCTGCTCTACGGCCATATTGCCTTCAGTGTTCTGACCTCTTTCCTGTGCGTTTTCTACGCCGTCAGCGGCGCCCTGAACGACATCGCCACCGATTGGCAAAAGGCCTCGTCGGCGGGTACGGCCTGGTGAACGTCTACATCCTCAGCGCCGCCTGGAACGGTCGGCCGGCCTGGGCGCCCAGGGCGGATCTTCTGATTGCGGGCTGTTTCTTCGCCATCCTCGTCTTCGATGCCCTCAACGACGGCCTCAGCCGGGGTCTGGCCGGAACCGCGGTGCCGGCATTCGTAGGCCTGGCCCTGTGGATCAACTGGAATGCGGTGAAAAAAGTCTGCGAACGCTAAGGGGCAACCGAAACTCCCCGGCTCCGCAGGTACTCCTTCACTTCCTTGATGCGGAAGATCCTGAAGTGAAAGACCGACGCCGCCAGCAACACCTGCGCCCCGCCCTTGACCACCCCCTCGTAAAAGTGCTCCAGCGTTCCGGCGCCGCCGGAAGCGGCCACCGGCACGCTGACCGCGTCGGCGATGGCCCGGGTGAACTCCAGGTCGTAACCGGCGCGGGTGCCGTCGCCGTCCATGCTCGTCGGCAGAATGGTGCCGGCGCCTAGGTCCTGACACTCCCGCGCCCAGGCGACGGCATCCTTGCCCACCGGCTTGGTGCCGCCGGAAACAACCAGCTCGAAACCCGAGGGCATGGCCGGATTGCGGCGCGCGTCGACGGCGACGGTGATGCGCTCGGCACCGAACTCCCGCGCGGCATTGCGCACCAGTTCGGGATCCTTGACGGCGGCGCTGTTCATCGACACCTTGGAAGCCCCGGCGGCCAGGGTCAGGCGGATATCCTCCAGGCTGCCGATCCCCCCGCCGACGGTCAGCGGAATACGGATCACCTCGGCCACCTTCTCCACCCACTCCAGCCGGGTCTTGCGGTTTTCCAGGGTCGCGGCGATATCGAGCATGGCCAGCTCATCGGCCCCCTCGCTCTGATAAAACTGGGCGTTCTCCACCGGATCGCCGGCATCTTTCAGATCGGCAAAATTCACACCCTTGACGACGCGCCCGTCCTTCATGTCCAGACAGGGCATAATCTTGATCAGCGACATTTCAGCCTCTCTCTCGTGGTTTGCGGATTGAATCATCTTGGCGGCCCGGCCTGCCCGGCCTTTTTCACGAACTCCGATTTCAGCATCATCCCACCGAAGCCGTCGATACGGCAATCGATATCATGATCCCCCTCGACCAGGCGAAGAATCTTCACCTTGGTGCCGACCTTGATCACGGAGGACGAGCCTTTGACCTTGAGATCCTTGATCAAGGTGACGTTATCGCCGGCGTTGAGCTCATTGCCGTGGGCGTCGCGCACGACCGGAGCCGCTTCCTCCGCCGGAGTCTGGGCGTCCGCCGGCCACTCGTGGCCGCATTCGGGGCAGATGTAGAGGCCACGATCTTCGTAGGCGAATTCGGATTGACATTGGGGGCAGGCGGGGAGAGCGCTCATTCGGCATCCTTTGGTCATCAGGTTAAAAAACAGGGCGGAGGCGAATGTTAACAAAAATCGGGCCGATGCAAAACCCCGAGGAGGCAGGCAGTCAGTAAAAAAAACCGGAAATCCGGCCCCCCATAGGAGGGTGCCGGCGGACATCTGGACAACCCGCTACTGACAGAAGCAGCTGCCCTGTGATAACTTTGAAAGGCCAATGTCGCCTTGGCCACCATGCCCGAACCGACGGAAAGGGAGGAACCTTTGCGCCACCTGACCTGGATACTACTGCTTCTGCTCAGCGCCTGCGCCCGCCCCGCCCCGCCAACCCTGGAGTTGACCGATGCCGTCATTTCCGGCGAGGTCGTCTGGAGCGGCGAGGTGCGTATCACCGGGGTGACGGTGGTGAAAAAAGGGGGCAAACTCACCATCCTGCCCGGCACCCGGATCGTCTTCATGCCCCTCGACCGCGACGGCGACAATATCGGCGACTCGGAGCTGCTCATCGAGGGGAGCCTGATCGCCAAAGGCACGGCGCAAGCACCGATCCTCTTCACCAGCGGCGCCGACACCCCCCAGCCGGCGGACTGGAAATTCCTCTATCTCGACTTTGCCCAGCAGGGGGAAATCGAGCACATCATCTCCGAATACGCCTACAGCGGCATCCAGGTTCATTTCTGCAAGGCTTCCGTCAAAAACTCGATCTTCCGCCACAACCTCGACGGCGTGCGCTTCTCCACCGTCAACATCGAGGTTTCAGGCAACCGCATCCACGACAACCGCCACGGCCTGCGCTACGAGGAACGGCGCAGCCAGGCCCACATCCACCACAACGACATCCGCGACAACGACATCGGCCTCTTCGTCGTCACCCGTTCCGACAACCGCGCCGTCGTCGAATACAACAACATTACCGGCAGCCGCCAGTATCAGGTGAAGATGGGGCTGGAACAGCCCACCGGCGTCAGCTTCCCCCGCAACTGGTGGGGAACCGCCGACCCCGAGGCCATCGCCGCGAGTTTCTTCGACCACCGCTACGACCCCCATCTCGGCCGGGTCTCCGCGCCGGAACCGCTGACCGAACCGGTCAAACTCCCCCTCCTCCGGCCCTGAGCCTGCCGCAGAACATCTCAACTCCTTAACTCGGCCTAACCGCCATTTAACTGGGACAAAGGCGGGATTCCGCCATTAAACAGCCTCAAATTTCCTTTCCTATCCCGCCCTCCCCCGCGAAAAGCCTGCTCCGAAAAACTCTAATTAAAATGGCACGGAAAGTGCTTTCTCTATGAAACAAGTCAAGAATATAAGTAGTTTTTAAAATTCAGCTTTTAGAATATTTTTCTTAGATTAATTTCCGCTTAAAAGGGTTGCCATGAACCAGTCGACTGTTATCTTGAACCTCTGTTCAGGCCGATGGATTTTTTGTTTTATGGCGCTCTTGGCCGGGTTTTTTCTAATACTCGCCCTCCCCGGCACTGCTTTGGCCGATGATGCCACCACCGCCGGGCCGGCGACGGCGACGCCGGGCAAGGCGACCAAGACGGCGGGGGCGGCCAAGATCACTGTCAATATTCCGTACAGCGGCGACGCCGACGGCGACAACAGCGCCTTGATCCAATGGGACGAGGACGGCGGCGACTGGAGCAGCCTGCTCGGCAGCCAGGCCCTGGCCCACAGTCCCAACCCCTGCAGCTTTGACATCACCGGCCTCGATAACGGCACCACCTACCAGATCCGCGTGACCATTACTGATCCCGACGGCGGCAGCAATCTCGTCCAAACCCTGACCGGCCTCAAACCCTACAACCTGCTGCTGCACAACGCCGTCTCCACCGGTTCCGGCAAATGGTCCGGCAACTGGGGCCTGGCCGACGCCGGCAGCCGCTACGGCGAAATCACCTGTTCCACCTGCCATGCCACCAGCACCGGTAACATCAAGCGTGTCAAGGAAACGATCACCGCCGCCAATTCCCCGACACACAATTTCCCCGGAAGCGCCGTGGAATTTCTCGACGCCCGCGACGGCACCAGCCATTTCGGCGACGACAGCGGCGGCCGCACCGCCTCCAACCGCATCTGCGAAGTCTGCCATTCGGCGACCGCCTACCACCGTTACGACGCCGGCACCAACCCGGGGGGAACGACCCATTACAACGGCCGGGACTGCATGGAATGCCATGCCCACAACAATGCCTTCAAGGCCAACTGCACCGGTTGTCACGGCGACAGCGCCACCGGCGTGATGTGGCCCGACAGCGCCCCGGCCGACAGCTACGCCGACCGTGCCGGCGCGCACCTGACTCATGTCGAAAAAATCGGCGCCGCCATCAATTCCGCCGGCGGCGGTCCGGGAATCGCCACCCTCGCCGACAAGAACGCCAGCTGTATCTACTGTCACCCGCAGCCGGGCGGCACCAACCGCGACGGCGCCGGCCACACGGACAACACCCTCAACAGTCCGGCCAGCGTCGCCGACGTCTTCAACGACGGCATCAACCTCCCCGGGGAAGGGAACTTCAGGTATATCGACGGCAGCACCGACAGCGACGGCCTCTACAATCCGAACATCAAGCGCTGCTCCAACATCGACTGCCACAGCAACGGCGACTTCACCTGGACCTGGTACGAGGACGCCACCGCCCCCGGCCGCATCACCGACCTGGCCGGTGCCACCGGAACCGAGGTCGGCACGGTCGGCCTGACCTGGACCGCCCCCAACAACGACGGCGCCACCGGCCCCGTCGCCTACGGCTATGAGGTGCGTTACCGCACCGACGGCGCCGTGACCGACGCCAACTGGGCCGGCTCCACCATCGCCGGCGGCGCCCCTGGCGCGGTGCGTACCTACATCGGCGACAGCATCAACCAGACCATGACCGTCTACGGCCTGACCCCCGGCACCACTTACTACTTCGCGGTCAAGGCCTTCGACGAAACCATGACCAACTTCGCCGAAGCCTCGAACAGCGTAAGCGCGG
>JAVFAR010000067.1:0-16131 GCA_034002365.1 Trichloromonas sp. | reverse complement strand
AGGAAAGTGCCGCAACTGGAGCCGACCTGAGGTGGTCAACCTGAACCTCCAGAAGTCATCCCAAGATCGACTGCTGCTCAAACAAGACGCCGCATGAAAATGCGACAACTCCCTTGACAACGACCGCTTTTTGATGGTCTCGCACTTCCAAACGTCCTTTGCGGCAGCATACGTTGCAAAGAAAAAATCTACAGGAAACAACCCTGTTAAAGCCTTCAGTCGCTTTTCAATATCGGCACGCTTCATTGCTTTTTCGTTTTCAGTAAACATGCTGATGTAGAAGGTGGACCAGAGGGCTGCTGCATGATCGAACCGAATATCTTCAGCGGGCGCAACGATGGAGTGCATGCCTTTATTTTCGGCTGCCACGGCATCAACGAATTTTTGATTTCCAACCTGACATGCGGAAAAGAACAGTCTGCGTAACGGCAGGTGCCCTGCAAACAATTTGGCGAACTTCGCGTATGTCAGAGACCCCTCGGTCGTTCCGACGTGGGTTGCTGACGCATGTGCGGAAATGTGCAGGTAACGATATTTTGATTGCCTGAACAACCCAAGAAGGTGCGGCAGTTCTTCTTCGGACTGGAAGTAGTAGTACTTGGGATTCTTACCAGCAAGTCTCAGCATGTCGGCAAGAACCAACCCTTCGTAACGCTTCGCTTTTTCGTCCGCCTTCCCGAGACTCTCAAATATGAATACCTCCGGCACGGTGTGCTGGATGTCGGGAACAACGGCTGGTTCGAGAATGGCTTTCTTTGGCACAGGAAGGGCTCCTAAAAGGCACAACAATATTTAGACGGATCCGCATAAGATTCGGAGGTTCGGCACTATGCCGTATAATGCTCCATTTTCGCTTTTCAATAAAATCGACAAACTGCTGAAATCAAATCGTTTTCTGCCTTGTTCCGGCATATGGCGGCATCTTATGCGGATCCGGATAAAATGACGTCAAGGCGCCTCCACTTGGCGCGCGGCCCTGAATTTTTTCGCCGCAAACGCCAAACGCCGCCCAAGGGCCTGAACCCCCGAAGCGGCGTCTTGTTTGTCGTCGGCGCTGATTTCTCACATCCAGCCCTCCCTCACCCCCATCTCACGCTAAAAAAATCCAATGTTGCGAAGATAGCGTAAACGGTCTGGCGCGGCAAGGGCTTTCCCCTCCTTTCGCCATGCTCCGGCTAGGCGAACGCCGCCTTCTGGTGTAGGATGGCGGCGAAGTAGGGGAGGGGAAGGTTCCGGAGCGATATTTTCATGAAGGAGTGAATGCCTATGTTTCAGAAAGTCCCCCGCGCCGAACTGGAACGGCGCCTGAGCGCGTTGCGCGCCCGCCTCGACCACGACTGCCCCGAGTGGCGGCTGCTGGCGGTTTTCGGCAAGATCAACCAGTTTTATCTCACCGGCACCATGCAGGACGCCGTGCTTCTTGTCCCCCGGGACGGCGCCGCCGTCTACTGGGTGCGGCGCAGTCTGGAGCGCGCCCTGAACGAATCGGAGTTCGGCGACATCCGGCCGATGTCCAGCTTTCGCGACGCGGCCGCCGCCATGGGAGCGCTCCCCGACACCGTTCATCTCGAAAGCGAGCGCGTGCCGCTGGCGGTTTACGAGCGCTTCAACAAGCATTTCGGCTTTGTCCGGGCCGCTTCCGCCGATTTTTCCCTGGCGGCGACGCGGGCGGTAAAAAGCGCCTATGAGCTGGAACGGCTGGAAGAGTCGGGGCGCATCCACCAACGGATCATGGAAGAGCGCGTTCCCGAACTGCTCACGGAAGGGATCAGCGAAGCCGAATTCGCCGGGGATCTTTACGGGGCGATGATCCGCGAGGGGCATCACGGCCTAGCCCGCTTCGGCATGTACGAAACGGAAGTGTTGCTCGGCCACATCTGCTTCGGCGAAAGCTCGATCTATCCCACCTCCTTCGACGGTCCCGGCGGCAACTACGGCATGAGTCCGGCCGTGCCCCTGCTCGGCAGCCGGCAACGGCTGTTGCGTCCCGGCGATCTGGTCTTTGTCGACATCGGCTGCGGGGTTGACGGCTATCACACCGACAAAACCCTGACCTACGTCTTCCGGGGGCAACTGCCGGAGGCGGCGGTGCGCATCCACCGCCGCTGCCTCGAGATCGAGGCCGCCGTTGCCGCCCGGCTCAAGCCCGGCGCCGTCCCCTCGCAAATCTACGCCGAAATCACCGGCGCGCTGGAGCCGGAATTCCTCGCCGGGTTCATGGGCTTCGGCGACCGCCAGGCGCGCTTTCTCGGCCACGGCATCGGCCTGCACATCGACGAATGGCCGGTGCTGGCCAAGGGCTTCGACGAGCCTTTGCAGGAAAACATGGTTCTGGCGGTCGAGCCGAAGAAGGGGATCGCCGGCATCGGCATGGTCGGCAGCGAAAACACCTTTGTCGTCACCCCCGCCGGCGGCCGCTGCCTGACCGGGCTGCATCCCGGATTGCTGGCGGTCGCTTGAGGCAATAAGATGGTTTCAGCAAAAAAGGGGGCCGATACGGTCCCCTTTTTTGCTGCCGGGACGACTTTTCTCCGAGGCCTGTTAATCTTGATCGGGAATACCGGCCGGAAAGGAGCGGTTCATCATGGCGAATCCGAAACTCAACGACCCCTGGCAACGCCTGCTGCTGTTGATGGTTCTCATGCTGGCGGTGAACTTTGCCTACATGCTGCACTTCGCCCCGCAACAGGAACCGGTCGCCGACTTGTCTTACAGCAGTTTCAAGGCGGAACTCGCCCGCGACCGGGTGGCGAGTGTCCAGATGAGCGGCGAGCGGGTGACGGGTAATTTCCGCGATGCCGTGGAGTTGCCCGCTAAAGAGGGGACGGCCACCGTCGCCTATTCGCGTTTCCAGACGGTGCTGCCGCCGGTTGACGATCCGGAACTGCTGCCGCTGCTGGAAAAAAACGGTGTGGAAATCGAGGCCCAGGCGAGCCAAAAGCCGACCTTCTGGGCCTCGCTGCTGATTTCTTTGCTCCCCTGGGTGCTGATTATCGGTGTCTGGTTTTTCATCCTTAAGCGCATGCGCGAGTCGAACGGTCCGGGCGGTGGACTCTTCGGCCAGTTCCGCCGTTCCGGGGCGAAACTCTACAGCCAACAGCTCTCCCGCGTGACCTTCAATGATGTGGCCGGGCTCGCCGAGGCCAAACAGGAACTGGGGGAAATCATCGCCTACCTGCGCGACCCCCGCCATTTTTCCCGACTTGGCGGCAAGGTGCCGCGGGGTATTCTGCTGGTCGGCCCGCCGGGAACCGGCAAGACGTTGCTGGCCCGGGCCGTGGCCGGCGAGGCCGAGGTCCCCTTCTTCACGATTTCCGCTTCCCAGTTCATCGAGATGTTCGTCGGGGTCGGCGCCAGCCGGGTGCGCGACCTCTTCGAGAATGCCAAAAAGAGTGCCCCCGCCATCATCTTCATCGACGAACTGGATGCCGTCGGCCGCTCCCGGGGGGCGGGGCTGGGGGGCGGCAACGACGAGCGCGAACAGACCCTCAACCAGCTGCTGTCCGAACTCGACGGCTTCGAGGCCCATCAGGAAGTGATCGTGCTCGCTGCCACCAACCGCCCGGACGTGCTCGACACGGCGTTGCTGCGGCCGGGACGCTTCGACCGCCAGGTGGTGGTGGAGCGCCCCGACTGGCGCGACCGCCTGGAAATCCTCAAGGTCCATGCCCGCAAGGTCAAGCTGGCCGAAGATGTCGACCTGACGCCCTTGGCCAAGGGGACGCCGGGGATGGTCGGCGCCGACCTGGAGGCGGTGATGAACGAGGCGGCGCTGATTGCCGGACGCGAGCAGGCCGAGGCCATCGGCAACGCCCATCTGGAACGGGCCAAGGAGCGCCACCTCCTGGGGATGGAGCGCAGGCTTTATCTTTCCGAGGAAGAAAAGCGCATCACCGCCTACCATGAAGCCGGTCACACCCTGGTGGCGAGGTGTCTGCCGGGGAGCGACCCGGTTCACAAGGTTACCATCATCCCCCGGGGGCAGGCCCTTGGCGTCACCCTGCAACTCCCCGCCGACGATCGCTATCACTACCGCTACGGTTATTTGCTGGATCGCCTGGCCATCAGCCTCGGCGGCCGCGCCGCCGAAAAGCTCATCTTCGGTGAATATTCCACCGGGGCGCAGAACGATCTGAAGCAGGCCACGGACCTGGCCGAGAAGATGGTCTGCCAGTGGGGGATGAGTGAACGGCTGGGGCCGGTGAGCCTGGAGCGGGGCGTGGAGCATCCCTTCCTTGGGCGCAAGCTGGCGACGGAAACAACCTTCAGTGAAGAGACCGCCCGGCTGATCGACAAGGAGATCGAGGCGTTGTCGCGGCAGGCGGAGCGCCGGGCCGAAAATCTGCTGGAATGGAATCGGCCGGTGCTGGAGCAACTGGCCGAACGGTTGCTGGCGGAAGAGTCCCTGGACGAGGCGGCCCTGACGGAGTTTTTCGCCGCCGCCCCTTTGCGTCTCGATGCGGCCAAGATTCCTGAGGCAAAAGGGCAACCCTGATGCGGGGAAATAATCTCTCCTGTATGGCTTTTTTAACACAAGTGTCAAAAAAGCCGACAGTTGGCGAGCGGAAGAGGTGGGCGGATCGAAGGTGGTTTCTCGGAATTCCCAGGGGTTATCGGGCTTTTTTTGAGTTGGCAGGATCTTTGCTATTCAATCTGCTGCGAGGTTTTCTCATCCCTTTTCGGTGAGTTTGTTTATTGAGTGAGAGAAAGGATCATCCCATGACAACGCGACCTGACCACCGAGAGATCCAAGAACGGGTTGCCGTGAAAGAAGGCCCGAGGCGCGGCCTCCTCACCTTTTTGCTGCGCGACGCCCTGCCCATACTCATCATGATTATTTTCCTCATTGCCTGCACCGTCCTTCTCTCCGAGAAGATCGAGCAGGCCAAACTTTCCCGCGCCGTCGGCGTGCTGGCGGAAAAAAACACCCACCCGTAATCGTTCCCATCCCCCATCGATAAAAAAGGACGGCTACTTCGGCCGTCCTTCGTTTTTCGAGCGGTTTTTTCTTCCTGGGGCGTTAACGGGGCTTGCTCGGTCCCGGCGCGGAATGGCGCCCGAGTTGGACGTCCAGTTCGTCGATCCACCCGGCTTTAGCGTCGGGGAAGGCGTCGGCGTAGGGAACGTAAGGTTTGATGTCCAACACCGGCGTGCCGTCGAGCAGATCGACCCCGCGCAGGTGCAATGTTCTTCCTTCCACGTTGATCAATTCCACCGCCGACAGGCCGAGGGCATTGGGGCGATGGGGGGAGCGGGTGGCGAGAACGCCCCGCTTCGGGCCCCCCCGGGGCGGTTTGACGGTCGGTCGCCAGCCGTCGCTGCGATGAAGAGCATAGATCAGCCACAACCGTTCGAAGCCCTCCAGATCCTGCAAGGCCTTCCCGTCCAGCCACTCCGCTAACTCCAACGTCGCCAACGCCGCTTCCCCCGTTTCCGTCCCTTGCGTCACCGTCCCCTGATGGGGGGCATCGATACGTCGGGCATAGGGGGAGCGCAGGAAGCCGATGGGGCGGCAGGTGAAATGGGGATCGAAGGTCATGGCGGGGAAATGGCCGGCACGGGGGTATGGCGGGTCAGGAACGCATCGAGCTTGTTGGCGAAGGCCTGACGGCCGCTCGGGCTGAGTGGCGGCGGCCCGCCGGTCTCGACGCCGCAGCCGCGCAGCTCATCCAGGACGTTGCGCATCATCAGCCGTTCGCCGATGGTATCGGTCGTCATCAGGGTGCCGCGTGGGTCGAGGGCGTGCCCGCCTTTGCCGAGGACGGCCGCGGCCAGGGGAATGTCGGCGGTGACCACCAGATCGCCGGGCCGCAACTCCGCCACGATCCGGCCGTCGGCGGCGTCGAAGCCGGCGCCGACCTGGATACACCGGATGTACTGCGAGGACGGCACGCGCAGCGCCTGGTTGGCCACCAGAATCAGCGGGATGCGGCGCTTTTCGGCGGCGCGGAAGAGGATGTCCTTGATGACGCGGGGACAGGCATCGGCGTCGACCCAGATCTGCATGTGGCTCCTGTTTTCGGGGAGATGGCGAGTTTTCCGGGGTGGAGCCTAGCATATTTCGAGGGGGAAGGGGAAGGGCGGCAGTGTCTTTCAGCTCCGCGGTCTCGACCCGGCTGACTTTGCCATTGATGCCGAGCATTGAATAGGCCTTCAAGGCGAATTGAGACACCTCCGGTTCTTCGGTGAAAATATCGGAGGCGTCCCATCGTCAGCCGGGTATTAAGAAGTCCGTTTCTTTCAGGGAATCACCGGACAAAGTGCATGTAGGCCTTCTTCTCCGGCGCGGGCGGAACCACCCCTTCCTTGCCGTGCTCCACCAGCTTCAGCAGCCACGCCATATTCTTCCCCAGCACCCGCATGATCTGCACCCCTTCTTCATCCTTCGCCACTTCCCCCGGCATCCGGCCGTGAATGACGTTCCAGTAGTTCGAAGCGGGAATCAACATCTCGGAATACATCAGAAAATTGTTGAGCTGTTCGAAGGCGGGGAGGCCGCCGGAGCGGCGCACGGCGACCACCGAGGCGCCGACCTTGTGGCGGAAGAGGCCGCCGTTCATGCCGGCGACGTAGAAGGCCCGGTCGAGAAAGGACTTCATCGCTCCCGAGATGGCGGCGTAGTGCACCGGCGAGCCGAGGAGAATGCCGTCGGCCTGCTTCATCTTCTGAATCCAGGTATTCACCTCGTCGCCGGGGAGCACGCACTGCTCGTCCTTGTTCCTGGCGCACAGGCCGCAGGCGATGCATCCCCGGATCGTCTTGTCGCCCACGGTGACGATCTCGGTTTCGATCCCCGCCGCTTCGAGCTCGGCCGTGACCATCTTCAGGGCATGCCAGGTGTTGCCATCTTTATGGGGGCTGCCGTTGAATGCCACTACTTTCATGTTCATGTCCTCCGTTCGTTGGTGTCAGGTAAAGGCAAAAGGAAGGGCGGCTTTTCAGGCCGCTCTCCGTCATTTTATTTGCCCCATTTTTTCTTGATCCGTTCCACCGCCTCGATCACGTTTTCCTTGTGACCGAAGGCGCTGAGGCGGAAGTAGCCTTCGCCGCTGGGGCCGAAACCGCTGCCCGGCGTGCCGACGACGTGGCATTCGTTCAGCAGCTTGTCGAAGAAGTCCCAGCTGGAAAGGCCTTCCGGCGTTTTCAGCCAGATGTAAGGGGCGTCGACGCCGCCGTAACAGGCGATGCCGGCGGCTTTCAGGCCCTCGCGGATGATGCGTGCGTTATCCATGTAATAGTCGATGATGTCCTTGGTCTGCTTCCAGCCTTCGTCCGAATAGACGGCGGCGGCGGCTTTCTGCACCGGGTAGGAGGCGCCGTTGAACTTGGTGGTGGTGCGGCGCAGCCAGAGCTTGTTGAAGCTGTATTTTTCGCCGCCGGCGGTCGTCCCCATCACCTCTTCCGGCACCACGACCAGGCCGCAGCGCACGCCGGTGAAGCCGGCGGTCTTGGAGAAGCTGCGGAACTCGATGGCGCACTGCTTCGCCCCTTCGATCTCGTAAATGGAGTGGGGGATGTCGGGATTGGTGATGAAGGCCTCGTAGGCGGCATCGAAGAAGATGACGGCGTCATTGGCGTTGGCGTAGCCGACCCACTTCTTGAGCTCGGCCTTGGAGGCCACCGTGCCGGTCGGATTGTTGGGGAAGCAGAGGTAGATGATATCGACCTTCTGCTTCGGCAGCTCGGGGATGAAGCTGTTGGCTTCCGTGCAGGGGAGGTAGACGATCCCCTGGTAGTAGCCCTTGTCGTCCGCTTCGCCGGTGCGGCCGATCATGACGTTGGTGTCGTTGTAGACCGGGTAGACCGGATCGCCGATGGCGACGACGTTGTCGAGGGCGAAGATGTCGAGGATGTTGGCGCAGTCGCACTTGGAGCCGTCGGAGATGAACATTTCCTCGGTTTTCAGGGAGACGCCCAGCGGTTTGTACGATTTTTCGATGATGGCATTGATCAGCCAGTCATACCCCTGTTCGGGGCCGTAGCCGGCGAAATGATCGGTGGTGCCGAGGTCATCCACTGCGTCGTGGAAGGCCTTGAGCACCGCCGGCGCCAGGGGCCGGGTGACGTCGCCGATGCCGAGGCGGATGACCTTGGCTTGAGGATTGGCGGCGGAAAATTCCCGCACCCGGCGGCCGATCTCGGGAAAGAGGTAGCCGGCCTTGAGTTTCAGGTAGTTATCGTTGATACGAGCCATGAAAAAGTAAACCTCCGGGAATTCGGGTTATTTAAAATCGGCCTCTCGCCCGCTCATTGCATTCGCTCGAGAGCGCAGAGGACACAGAGTAAAAGCTGATTTTCTTGGTTTTACTCTGCGATCTCGGCGTGCTCGAGTGAGCAAAGCGAACGGGCGAGAGGCAGGTTGAGAAGATTATTTACTGGCTTTTTCTTCGATCCAGTTGCCGGCTTTCTGCATATCCTTGCCGACGCCTTTGGTCGTTTCGCAGCCGCCGAAAAACAGGCTTGCTGCCAGCAGCAGCATCATCAGTCGGGTCATGATGTCACCTCCGCTTATTTCAGTCCGAGCACGTCCTGCATGTCGTACATCCCCGCCGGTTTCCCGGTCAGCCAGCCGGCGGCGCGCACCGCCCCCCGGGCGAACATGTCACGGCTCATGGCCCGGTGGCTGATTTCGATGCGTTCGCCCATGCCGATGAAGTAGACCGTGTGCTCACCGACGATGTCGCCGCCGCGCACGGTCTGCATGCCGATCTCTTCCCTGGTGCGCTCGCCGCACATCCCCTCGCGGTGATAGTTGGCGACTTGGTTGTAGTCACGGCCGAGGGCCTCGGCCACCACCTCGCCCATGCGCACCGCCGTGCCCGAGGGGGAATCCTTCTTCTTGTTGTGATGGAGTTCGACGATTTCGACATCGAAGCCGTCGCCGAGGATTTTCGCCGCTTCCTTCAAGAGTTTGAAGCAGGCGTTGACGCCGACGCTCATGTTCGGGGCGAGGACCACGGGGATCTTCGCGGCGTATTTCTCGGCTTCCTTGCGCTGCTCGGGAGTGAAGCCGGTGGAGCCGATGACGATGGTCTTGCCCAGATCCGCGCAGACCTTCAGGTTGGCGAGAGTGACTTCGGGGAAGGTGAAGTCGATGAGCACGTCGGCGTTTTGCAGGGCTTGTTCCAGGCTGCCGCGAATCGTTACGCCGCTTTCTCCGCAGCCGGCGATGAGCCCGGCGTCCTGGCCGATCATTTCGTGCCCGGGACGTTCGCAGGCCCCGGTCAGTTCCATCCCTTGCGCTTCCCTGATGGCGGCGATGATGCGGCCGCCCATCCGCCCGGCGGCGCCGGTGACGGCAATCTTGATCATAAACAATCCCTTGATAATGGATGTAGGGGCGACCCGTTGGGTCGCCCAGGGCGAGGCAGCGCCTCGCCCCTACGTTTGATTAAATCAGCCCGTAGCCCTTCATCACGCTCTTGAGTTTTTCCAGTGTATGCGGTTGCATCCCGACCAGCGGCAGGCGCACGGTATCGCCGCATTTGCCCATGAGGCTGGCGGCGGTCTTCACCGGCACCGGGTTGGACTCGATGAACATGGCGTTGTGGATGTCGAGCATCTTCAGGTGCATCCCGCGGGCATCGTCCCAGCGCCCTTCCTGGATGGCCGTAACCATCGCCTTGACCTCTTTCGGCATGATGTTGGCGGTGACCGAGATCACCCCTTTGGCGCCGACCGCCATGAGCGGCAGGGTCAGGAAGTCGTCGCCGGAGAGGACGTCGATCTTGTCGCCGGCGGCGGCGAGAATCTCTCCGGACTGAGTGATGTTCCCCGAGGCTTCCTTGATCGCCACGATGTTGGCGAATTCGGCCAGGCGGATGGTGGTCCTGGCTTCCATGTTCATGCCGGTGCGGCCGGGAACGTTGTAGAGGATCTGCGGCAGGGCGACGCTTTCCGCGATCTTCTTGTAGTGCTGGTAGAGGCCTTCCTGGGAGGGCTTGTTGTAGTAGGGCGATACCAGCAGCACGGCGTCGGCCCCCATTTTTTTCGCATGCAGGGAGAGTTCGATGGCCTCGGTGGTGCTGTTGGAACCGGTGCCGGCGATGACCGGGACACGCTTATTTACCTGCTCGATGCAGATCTGGATGACCCGGTCGTGCTCCTCGTAGTCGAGGGTGGCCGACTCGCCGGTCGTACCACAGGGGACGATGACGTCGGTGCCGTTTTCGATCTGGAACTCGATGAGCTGACGGTATTTCTCTTCATCCACCCGGCCGTCGGGGGTGAAGGGGGTGATGATGGCGACCATCGAACCTTTGAACATGATTTCCTCCGGAAAGTAAGTTGTTCCTATCGAGAGATATGTGTTGAAGCAAATTTATAAAACAGGATTTTCTCCGCCGCGTTTCGGCCGAGGGAGATCGTCCGCTTGAGCCGACAAGGAGGGTATAACTAGCACATCCTGCAGACAAAGTCAAAAAACCGCCAGGGCTTATCGGCCGACGCGGGGCGTGACTTCGATGGATTGAGAGGCTTCGCTTTCGACCAGAGTTTGGTTCAGCCGGACGATGGCCCGCAGGCTGTAGCTGTATGTGACATCGTTTTGCAGACCGAAATCTTCATGCTTGGTCTCGGTCAGCGGGGTGCTGTTGACCGGCAGGGAAGTCGGCTCTTCGCCGGGGGCGAGACGATAGAGATTGTAGCCGACGAGTTCGGCGGCGGCGGGGAGTTCCGGGGGTTGCCATGAGAGGCGCGCCATGCGGTCGTGACCGCTGACTTCCTGCCACTGGGGACCGGCCACGGCCGGAAGAAAGGGGCGCCGGACGATGGCCGGTTCGCCTTCGCGATTTTTCGTGGTGTAAGGAGTTACCCGATACTGGTAACCAAAGCCTGTCTGCAGGACGTTGTCCCAGATGGTCAGGCGATCCCCCCGCCGTTCGGCGTTTTTCAGGAAGTCGAGATCGACTTGCAGCAGCAAGGTCGAGGTATCCCGGCATTCGGGGCAGTCGTCAGCCGGATTGTAGCGCATCTTGTAAACCCGGAAGCCTTGCAGATCGGTGAGGGGCGAGCCGTCCTGGTTGACCTTGGGGATCTCCCACGTCACCTGAAAGCGGTCCCCTTGCTGTACCGCCGTCAGCTTCTGGGGAGCGGCGGGGAGGGGTTTTTCCAACGGCTTGACTGGGCCTTTCTTGCCGCAGCCGGATAGGGCCAGCAGCAGGCAGGTCAAGAGCGGCAGCAGGCGATAGAACAGGGCGGACTTCATCGGCGGCATCCCTTCGTAGTGCGTGACTGGTTTATCCCCGGCGTTCCGCCCGGGCCCGGGCGATCTCCCGCTCCACCGCCGCGCGGGCGGTGCCGCCGGTGGCGCGGCGGGCGTTGACCGAGGCTTCGAGGGTGACGAATTCGTAGATATCCCCTTCAATCAGCGGTGAAAAGCGGCGGAACTCCTCCAGAGAGAGTTCGGGGATATCCTTGCCGGTCTCCACGCAGTAGCGCACGGTCTTGCCCACCACCTCGTGGGCCTGGCGGAAGGGCAATCCCTTGCGCACGCAGTAGTCGGCCACGTCGGTGGCGGTGGAGAAGCCCCGGGCGGCGGCGACGCGCATGTTTTCGGCCTTGACCTTCATCAGCGCGATCATGTCGGCGAAAATCTTCAGCGAGCCTTTGACCGTGTCGATGGAGTCGAAGAGCGGCTCTTTGTCTTCCTGCATGTCCTTGTTGTAGGCCAGGGGGAGGGATTTCATCAGGGTCAGCAAGGAAATCAGGTTGCCGTAGACGCGGCCGGTCTTACCCCGCACCAACTCCGGCACATCGGGATTCTTCTTCTGCGGCATGATCGAGCTGCCGGTGCAGAAGGCGTCGGTCAGCTCGATAAAGTTGAAGTCGGCGGAGGACCAGAGAATCAGCTCCTCGGAGAGGCGCGACAGGTGCATCATCAGAATGCCGGCGGCGGCGCAGAACTCGATGGCGAAGTCGCGGTCGGAGACCGAATCAAGACTGTTGCGGGTCACCCCGTCAAAGCCGAGCTGCTCGGCGACGAACTCGCGGTCGATGGGGAAGGTGGTCCCGGCCAGCGCCCCGGCGCCGAGGGGCAGGACGTTGAGACGCTTGGCCACGTCCAGAATGCGCCCGGCGTCGCGCTTCATCATCTCGTAATAGGCGAGCATGTGATGAGCGAAGAGGACCGGCTGGGCGGTCTGCAGATGGGTGTAGCCGGGCATGATGACGGCGAGGTTCTTCTCCGCTTGGGCCAGCAGCGACTCCTGCAGCTGGTCGAGGTAGGCGAGAATCGCCTTCAGCTCGTCGCGCAGATAGAGGCGCACGTCGAGGGCGACCTGGTCGTTGCGCGAGCGGGCGGTGTGCAGCTTGCCGCCGGCCGGGCCGATGCGCTCGATGAGCCGCGCCTCGATGTTCATGTGAATGTCTTCCAGCGCCACCGAAAACTCGAAATTCCCGGCCTCGATGTCGGCGAGGATCCCCTCCAGCCCGGCGACGATGGTCTCGGCTTCCTCCGCCGCGATGATCCCCTGTTTCGCCAGCATCCGGCAGTGGGCGATGGAGCCCTGGATGTCGTAGCGGTACATGCGTTTGTCGAAATCGATGGAGGCGGTGAATTCCTGAACGAACTTGTCGGTGGGCTGAGTAAAACGGCCGCCCCAGAGCTGGTTTTGCGCCATGCGTCTCTCCTGTGTTTATCTTCAATCAGTCAAAGGTGTTTTCGGGCCGGGTTGAAAAGCCAAAAATGTAAAAGCGGCCTCGCGCCCGCTCATTGCATTCACTCGAGCTCGCAGAGCGCACAGAAAAGGTCAAAAACGAGGTTCTCTCGGCGTCCTCTGCGAGCTCTCGTGAGCGACGCGAACGGGGGAGAGAATGATTTTCACATCTGCGTTCCCCCGGTTTCCTCGATCCGTTGCCACCGGTCTCCCTCGGGGCGGAAGATGCCGTGGATCTTCAGCGGCACCCGGGTGGTGCGGGGATCAAGTTCGTGAAAGAGCGGAAGGTTGAAATAGTAGAGCCGGGTCGCCGTGCCGAAACGCAACCGGCAGACGGGCAAACCGCCGAAGTCGTCGACTTCGAACTCGGTATCCGCCGTCGGGCCGATCTTGTGGCTCTTATGGATGACTACCGAGGAGTGCCCGAAACTGAAGGTGCCGTTGCCGACAATCCCGCTCGATTCCCCCGAGGTGTTGCAGAAGACGGTGATGGTGTCCCGCACCCCTGGGGTGTAGGCGAGATATTCGCCGTAAAAGCCGTTGACCACATCGCGGAAGGCGCGGTGTTCCGGTTTCGGATTGAACTGCAAGACCGCCAGCAGGTCGAGGCGCTGGCGCGTCTGGAAAAAGAGCTGATTGGCCTTTTCGATGATGTGGTTGATGTTCGACTGGTAGACATCCCGGTAGACGTAGTCGATACAGATCACCGGCATGAAGTTGAAACAGGCCGGCCGGCAGCGAAAGAGGGGGAAAACCTTGCCCCGGTAGAGGTCGTGCTGGGCGTCGAGGTGCTCCTCGCCGACAAAGGGATGGCTTTTCGCCAAGAGGAAGATCCGCGCGCGCCCGTCCGCTTCCTTGACCACCGTGACGGCGACATTGGTCGGCAACTGCTCGATGTCGCCGGAGTCGAGATCCTCTTCCACCGAGGCCAGGGCTTCGCCGTTGTCGGCCCGGTAGCGGCGCAGCAGGTCGCGATACTCGTTAAGGCGCATGTGTTCGATGCCGAACATGACCACCGAGTTGGGCCGAAAGCCGGAACCGATGATCTCCAGGGCGTCTTCCACCCGTGTGGCGGGCATGGTCGCTTCCGGAAAGATCAGAAAATGGCATTTCTTGAAATTGCCCTGCCCCCCGCGCACCAGTTCCAGAATCGACCGGATCCGTTGCCAGCCCGCTTCCGGGTCGACCAGCCGGCAGGCCGCGTCACGCATGGCCAAATGGCTGGGGATCTGGCAAACCATGCAATGCAGGTGATGGCCGTGGAGAAAGTCGATGTGGATCGGTTTGTCGACGATCTTGAACATGGCTTAGCCTTCTTCGGCGGGGCGCACCTGAGCCAGGTTTTCGTCGAGAAGTTCCTCGTCGGGGCGGCGTTCCGGCGGCGCGGTTTCATGCCAGCCGAGTTCGGGAAAGAGTTTGCCGAGGATGTAGCGGGTGCCGGGGGGCATGGGATAGCGGGGCAGCTCGGCTTTGCCGACCCAGACCGCTTCGGTGCACTCGTCGCCGTTTGGTTTGAGATCAAGGCACAAGGGGCTGGCCCGATAATAGAGAATGATGAAATGATCATTTTTCTCGCCGACGCCGACATGTTCGTAGACATCGATGAGCCCCTCGGCACGCACGGTGATGCCGACTTCTTCCAGGACTTCCCGGTGCAGGGCGGCAAGGATCGCTTCGCCGTGATCGATCTTGCCGCCGGGCATGACCCACAGGCTGCAGAACGGCTGGATGCAGCGCCGGGTCAGCAGTACCCGATCCTGCTCGTCGATGACGCAGGCGACCACCGAAGTCTTGATGCGCGGCTGTTTGGCGAATTCCATTGGGGATCCGTGAGGGGTGAAGCGTGAGGGGTGAGGAACAAGGCCTTTTCGCCTCACTCCTCACCCCTCACGTCTTACTTCTTGTTCTGCCGCTGGATGGCGGCGATGCGCAGGCGCAGGGCGTTGAGCTTGATGAAGCCCTCGGCGTCGGCCTGGTTGTAGACATCGTCTTTTTCGAAGGTGGCGAAGTCGACGTTGAACAGGCTGTCACTGGCCGAATCGCGGCCGACCACCCGGCAATGCCCCTTGTAGAGCTTGATCCGCGCCTTGCCGTTGACGGTCTGCTGCGACGCGTCGATCAGCGTCTGCAGGACCTGGCGCTCGGGGGAGAACCAGTAGCCGTTGTAGATCATGTCGGCGTAGCGGGGGATCAGGGAGTCGCGCAGGTGCATGACTTCGCGGTCCATGCAGATCGACTCGACAGCGCGATGGGCCTCTTCGAGGATGGTGCCGCCGGGGGTCTCGTAGACGCCGCGGCTCTTCATGCCGACGTAGCGGTTTTCCAGCAGGTCGACCCGGCCGATGCCGTGCTTGCCGCCGAATTCATTGAGTTTGGCCAGCAGCTTGGCCGGGGAGAGGCGCTCGCCGTTAACCGCCACGGCATCTCCTTTTTCGAACTCGATCTCGACATATTCCGGCTGATCCGGGGCATCTTCGGGACGGACGGTGAGCTGGTACATCTCTTCGGGCGCCTCGGCCCAGGGATTTTCCAGAATATCCCCCTCGAAAGAGATGTGCAGCAGGTTGCGGTCCGAGCTCCAGGGGAACTTCTTGCTGGTCGGCACGGGGATGCCGTGCTTTTTGGCGTAGTTTTCCAGGTCGGTACGGCTCTTCATGTCCCACTCGCGCCAGGGGGCGATGACCTTGATCGCCGGGTCGTAGTGGTAGTAGGCGATCTCGAAGCGCACCTGGTCGTTCCCCTTGCCGGTGGCACCGTGGGAAACGGCGTCGGCTCCTTCCTTGGCGGCGATTTCCATCTGCGCCTTGGCGATCAGCGGCCGGGCGATGGAGGTGCCGAGGAAATAACGCCCTTCATAAATGGCGTTGGCGCGGAACATGGGGAAGACGAAGTCGCGGGCGAACTCCTCTTTCAAATCGACGATATGGCAGCTGCTGGCGCCGGTCTTCTTGGCCTTTTCCGGGATGAAGTCGAGTTCTTCCCCCTGGCCGAGGTCGGCGGAGTAGGCGACCACTTCACAGTCGTACTCTTCGGTGAGCCACTTGAGGATAATGGAGGTATCCAGACCCCCGGAGTAAGCGAGGACGACTTTTTTGACGTTGGTTTTCTTGGCCATGTTGGTCTCCTTGGGTGGTTGGGACTCCGGCGTCGGATATCCGACGCCGGACGGCGCGAAAGCGTTAGAGTTTGATCACATAGGTGTCGGCGATACGGTCGTGCAGGCCCTGTTTCTGGCTGTCGAAGGCCGCCATCAGATAGCCGATGCCGAGCAGGATGCCGGAGAGGAACTTGCCCGGCACCTCGCGGACAAAGGCGCGGCCGTAGCCGATTTCTTCTCCCGTGGCGCGGATGACCTTGATGCGCAAAGCCATCTTTCCCGGGGTCTGACCACAATAGCCGGTAAAGAAGACGGAGTAGGTGAGGCCGACGAGGGCGCCGAAGAGAGTGGCCATCAGGCCGACGAAGGCCTCGCCGT
>JAVFAR010000066.1:0-16302 GCA_034002365.1 Trichloromonas sp. | reverse complement strand
GGACCGAGGATAATCTTTTCCTCGAACCTCGTTCCTCGCCCCTTTATCCTTGAGTGTTAATGTCTTCCAGCACCGCCGCGAGGTCGATGCCGACCGGGCAGGCGCGGACGCAGCGGCCGCAGCCGGTGCACAGGGTGCGGCCGAATTTGTCGTGATAATACTTGAACTTGTGCATGACCCGGTTGCGGTAGCGGTTGGCCTGGGCATCCCGGGGATTGTGCGCGGAGGCGTGCAGGGTGAATTTGCCGAAGCCGCAGGCATCCCAGGATTTGCGCCGGCAGCCCGCGGCTTCGCTTCCCTCGTCGACGATATCGAAGCAGTGGCAGGCCGGGCAGAGGAAGGCACAGGCGCCGCAGCCGATGCAGTGGGCGGCGATCTCCCGCCAGAAGGGGCTTTCGAAATGGCCGTCCAGCCAGGCTTTGATTTTCGCCAGGTCCAAGGCCTCGGCGCGGGGTTCCGCCAGGGGCAGGCGCGGCGCGCTTTCGCCCTGGGCGAAGAGTTCGGCATGGCGTTCCAGCAGGGCCGCGCCCTTGTCGGTCAGGGCCTCGGCGGCATAGCCGCCCCCTTCCAGCGGGATGAGGAAGAGATCGGAGCCTTCCCGGCTGTCGGGAGCCAGGCCGACAGCCGTGCAGAAACAGGCGTCGTCCGCCCGGGTGCAGGCGATGCCGACGATGGTCGTCTTGCGCCGCCGTTCGAGAAAGAAGTCATCCTGATAGTCCCAGGAAAAGACCGCGTCGAGGATCTCCGGCGCCGCCGCGTCGCAGGGGCGCAGGCCGATCAGCACCGTGGCCGGCAGGCGGGACAGGTCCGGATCGCGGACGCTGGTGCTTGCCCCCTGCCGCTCGAAGCTGAGGATTTCCTCGCAGGGGGGAAAGAAGGCTTCCTTGGCGGAGCGGCGCGGCTGTTCGCCGAGCTCCAGCTCGTCGCCTTTGGTCAGCGGCGCATAGAGGGGCAGGGTGTCGGCCCGTTTCGGACCGACCACCCGGATGCCCGCGCCGAGGAGGGCGTCGATGAGGGACTGAAGGTTTTGCGCGGTGATGGTTCTGGGCATGATTGTGTCGTCCCGGCGGTAGGGGCGACCCATGGGTCGCCCAGGGCGAGGCACCGCCTCGCCCCTACATCATTTAATAAATGATTCGTCGTCGTCTTCTTTGAAACTGGTCAGCGGCCCCTTTTCCTGGGGCGTCAACCCGGCCTCGTAATCGTAAAGCTCTTTCAGTTCCTTGGCCATCTTGCGGTTGAGCAGGTTCAGGGGGATGTCCATGGGGCAGACCCGTTCACACTCGGCGCAGCCGGCGCAGCGCCCCGCCAGGTGCATGGCGCGGACGATGTGCCAGCTCAGATTGCCCGCCGGGCGCACCGAGTTTTCCACCGTCTGCGGCCGATTGCGGTCGCAGAGGCATTGGGCGCAGAAACAGAAAGGGCAGACCTGACGGCAGGCGAGGCAGCGGATACAGCGGGAAAACAGCTCCTTCCAGAAGGCCCAGCGCTCCGCCGGGGTCAGGGCCTCCAGCCGGGCCAGTTCCTCGGCCTCGACGGGGGAGAGTCGCGGCAGCGTCGGCAGCGTTCCCGCCGTGAAGTCGACCTCGGCGGGCAGGCGCACGGTGCATTCCCGGCATTTTTTCGCGATGGTCGCTGCATTCAGCGGCAATCCCTGGTCGACGTTGGCGGCGAAGACTCCGGCACAGGCGATGCCGATGATATGGAGGTTTTCCCGCTTGACCTGCGATTCCCCCAGCAGCCCGGCCAGGGCGCGCAGGTCGCAGCCCTTGACGACGATCGCCAGTTTCCCCTTGGGCACCGCATCCTGCTTGGCCTTGGTCAGATAGAGGCTGAGGTTGTTGCGGCAGGCGGGGGAGAAGATCAGCTCGGCGGCCCGCTCCGGCGTGGTCACGACCGCCGGCAGGGCGGTTCCGGCGCGACGGCCGGCGACGTAGCCGATGACGGCGGCGACGCTGCCGTCGACCAGCAGCCGCGCCGCCTCGGCGCGGATCGCCTCGGTCACGGCGGCGTAATAGGTTTCGTCCACCAGCGGGGCCGAATCGGTTTTCTGTGCGGTTTGGTTCATTTCGTCAGGCCTTGGTCGGGGCGAATCTTGTATTCGCCCTTTTTGTGTGTGGTTCCGGATTTCGGGCAGGCACGGGGGCCTGCCCCTACGGGATGGCGTTGTACGCCGCCTGCAACTCCGGGGTGTTCACTTGCGCCGACCAGTGTTCTTCCATATCCAGTTCCCGAAACTCTTTCATTGGCCCCATTCCCCGTACCCGTTCGGTTAATTCGGTCACCACTTCCACCCATTTGCCCCCTTCCGCCGCCGAGACCCAGGAAAATTGGATACGGTTGAGATCGACGCCGACGAAGTCGAGCAGCGCGCGGAAGGCGGCGAAGCGGCGGCGGGCGTGAAAATTGCCGGCCATGTAGTGGCAGTCGCCGGGATGGCAGCCCGAAATCAGCACCCCGTCGGCCCCCTTCTGGAAGGCGCGCAGGATGAAGACCGGGTCGATGCGGCCGGTGCAGGGGAACTTGACCACCCGCACGTTGGACGGATACTGCATGCGGCTGGTCCCCGCCAGGTCGGCCCCGGCGTAGGTGCACCAGGTGCAGACAAAAGCGGCGATTTTCGGTTCGAAGGTGTGGTGTTGTTTTTCGGTGTGCATGGGGTCCTCTGTTGTGAACGAGCAGTTTTGCGTCAGATCAAGGATGGTCGGCGGTGACGCGGAGGCGTAGCAGCGCTACGCCGCACAAGGAGACGCGCGGCCTGACGCCGAGCTGGCGCAAAACTGCTCGTTCACAGAGCTTCGATCTGCGCCATGATCTGTTCGTCGGTGTAGCCGTCCAGCTCCACCGATTTCGACGGGCAGGTCGCCTGGCAGGTGCCGCAGCCGCCGCAGACGCCGGGGTTGACCCAGGCCACCACCTTGAGCAGATTGCCCTGGCGGTCGCGGATTTCTTTTTCTTCCACCGCGCCGTAGGGGCAGACCTTCTTGCAGGCGAGGCAGCCGACGCAGAAGCGCTCGTTGACGGTGGCGACGATCGGCTCCCGCTCCAGTTGCTCCTTGGCGAAGAGGGTCATGACCTTGGCCGCCGCCGCGCTGGCCTGGCTGACGGTATCCGGAATATCCTTCGGCCCCTGGCAGGCGCCGGCCAGGTAGATGCCGGCGGTGGCGCATTCCACCGGCCGCAGCTTGGCGTGGGCCTCGGAGTAGAAGTGGTACTGGTCGTAGGAGATCCCCAGTTTCTGGGCGAGCAGGTCGGCCCCCTCGCGGGGTTGCACCGCCGTCGCCAGCACCACCAGGTCGGCCTCGATCTCCACCTGGATGCCGACGGAAATGTCGCTCCCCATCACCACCACCTTATCCCCCTTCTGGTAAAGGCGGCTGACCATGCCGCGGATGTAGACCGCTTCTTCCACCTCAATGGAGCGCCGCCAGAACTCGTCGTAGCCTTTGCCGGGGGTGCGGGCATCCATGAAGAAGACATAAGCCTGGCCGTCATGCACCTTGTGTTTGTAGAGCATGGTGTGCTTGGCGGTGTACATGCAGCAGATTTTCGAGCAGTAGGAAATCCCCTTCTCCCGCGCGCGGGAGCCGACGCACTGGACAAAGACCACGGCCTTCGGCTCCTTGCCGTCGGAGGGGCGGAGGATTTTCCCGCCGGTGGGACCGGAAGCCGAGGCCAGACGTTCGAAGGTGAGGCCGTCGATGACATCGGGAATCTTGCCGTGGCCGAATTCGCCGTAGCCCTTGATCGCCGAGCCTTTCGGCTTTTCGCTGATGTCGTAGAGCTTGAAGCCGGTGGCGACGACGATGGCCCCGACCGGCTCGACGATGAATTCATCCTCTTGGGCGTAGTCGATGGCGCCGGGGCCGCAGACCTTGGCGCAGACCCCGCATTTGCCGGACTGGAACCAGGTGCAGTGTTCCCGGTCGATGACCGGGGTGTTGGGCACCGCCTGGGGGAAGGGGACGTAGATGGCCGGCCGCGTCCCCAGGTGGCGGTCGAAGCTGTTGGGGATCTTCTTCTGCGGGCACTTGGTCATGCAGACGCCGCAGCCGGTGCATTTGGCCATATCGACCGAGCGCGCCTTCTTGCGGATCTTGACCGAGAAGTTGCCGATGTAGCCTTCCACCTGCTCGATTTCCGCATAGGTGTGCAGAGTGATGTTCGGGTGATTGGCGACGTCGACCATTTTCGGGGTCATGATGCACTGGGAACAGTCGAGGGTCGGGAAGGTTTCGGAGAGCTGGGCCATGTGCCCGCCGATGGAGGGTTCCCGCTCCACCAGCACCACCTGGTGACCGCAGTCGGCGATATCGAGGGCCGCCTGGATGCCGGCGATGCCGCCGCCGATGACCAGGGCGCGTTTGGTGACCGGCACGGCGATGGGCGCCAGCTTCTTGTTGCGCTTGACCCGTTCCACCAGCATGGTGACGATAGCGATGGCCTTGGCGGTGGCCTCCTCCCGATCCTCATGGACCCAGGAGCAGTGCTCGCGGATGTTGGCCATTTCGCAGAGGTAGGGATTGAGCCCCGTCGCCTGGACCGCCTTGCGGAAGGTCTTTTCGTGCATGCGCGGGGAGCAGGCGGCGACGACAACGCCATCGAGGTTGTGCTCGACCACCGCCTTTTTCAGCAGGCTTTGACCGGGGTCGGAGCACATGTACTTGTAGTCGGTGGCGTAAGCGACGCCGAAGAGGCCGCGAGCCGCCTCGGCCACCCGTTCCACGTCGACGGTACGAGAGATGTTCTCGCCGCAATGGCAGACAAAAACGCCGATTCGGGACATAAGGAAAACCTTTTGAGGCTGAAGGCTGAAGACTGAAGGAAAAGTCGATAGATTCTCCCTTCAGTCTTCGGACTTCAGCCTTCTAAAATAAGTTCTTTTTCTTCAGCAGCGGCAGCGGGTCGACGATCATGCTGTCGAGGCCGAGGCGGGTGGCCGGAACTCCGGCGGCCAGACCGAGCAGCTGGGTCATGTAGAAGATCGGCATGGCGAAGCGCCGGCCGGTGGCTTCTTCGATCTCCTGCTGGCGGATGTCGAGGTTGCCGTGACAGAGGGGGCAGGCGACCATGACGCAGTCCGCCCCCGCCTCCCGGGCCGAGGCGAGGATGTCGCCGGAAAGCTTGATGACCACGCCGGGACGCGACAGGGTGAAATTGGCGCCGCAGCACTCCAGGCGATGGCTCCAGTTTACCGGCTCGGCGCCGACGGCGGCGATGACCCGCTCCATGATCGTCGGTGCTTCGACGCAATCGAGTTCCGGCACTTCCGGCGGACGGGTGAGCAGGCAGCCGTAGTAGCAGGCCACTTTCAATCCGGCCAGCGGTTTCTTCGCCGCCGCCGCCAGTTGCTCCAAGCCGAAATCCTTGGCGAGAATCTCCAGCAGATGTTTGACCGGTTTGCTCTTGTCGAACGTGCCGTCGATGGCGTATTCGACCTGACGGCGCTTTTCTTCATCCTCCCCCAGTCGATGCTGGGCGGTCTTCAATCGCGAAAAGCAGGAGGCGCAGGCCACCGCCATGTCCCCTTCGACCTGCTCGGCGAGAACGAGATTCTTGGCGCAGAGGGCCAAAGAGAGCAGCTCATCCACATTGTGGGCGGGGGTGGCGCCGCAACAGAACCAGTCCGGCACTTCCTTCAGGCCGATTTTCAGCACCCGGAAGAGTTCCCGGGTCGACTCGTCGTATTCCTTGGCCGAGGCATGCAGCGAGCAGCCGGGATAGTAGGAATAACTCAGCACAGGCTTGCCCGGGGTCACGGCGCCTCTCCCTTCTCGCGCAGCTCTTCGATGCGCCGGAAGATCCTCTCGATCTCCTTGATGTTCTTGTTTTTCTGATGAAACATCTTGAGCTTGCCCTTGCTCATCAGCTTCGGCCCGAGCATGAAATCCTTGAGCAGCTTGCCGCTTTGCAGATTGAAGACCGCCGCCAGGCGCATTTCGTACTGGCGGCCGTAGGCGAGGATATTGTCCAGGAAGATTTTGTTGGCCAACTGCACCAGGGATTCCTTGGACGCCCCCTTGGCATCCCAGGAGCATTTGCGCAGGGCGTCCATGATCGCCGCCAGGTCGACCTTGTTGGGACAGCGGGCGGTGCAGGTCTCGCAGGAGGCGCAGTACCAGATGGAACGCCCGGCCAGTACCCGCTCGTACTGCCCCAGCTGCAACAGGCGGACGATACGGTTGGGGGGATGTTCCATGAAAGAGCGCATCGGGCAACCGGCGGAACATTTGCCGCACTGGAAGCAGCGAAGCACCGAGCTGCCGGAGAGCTTTTCCACCTTGCGCACGAAGTCGAGATTCATGGTTTCGGCGGAAAGGGTCATTTTGGAGTTTTTCATGGGGTGCCTATTTAGTAAAACTAAAAAAGTTTTTCCAGGTGGTGGCGAAGGTAAATTTATATCTTTTCTGTTATGCCAAGGGTTTTTGGCTTTTTTTGTATATAAACGCCGTTTTAGTTCTTTGTCAAATAAGATTTTCTTCACGTAATTTGGTGGAAATTTTAAATTCAAGTAAATTTTTTCTTAACATGAGTAGTTGTAGAGTAGGCTGAGAACTTATTTGTGGGCGCTTCGTTGCGCGGGGCTGTCTGAGACAATCGCCAAAAAACGCGACACTGTCGGACCTTGCTATACTTGACTTTGGCACTGTCCGTGCATTAATGAATCGCCAAAAGAAACTCGAACGACTTGAAAAATAAGAGGAATTTTATTTTAGGGGATTTTCGACTCAAGCACGATAGCCGGAGGAGCGATGACCATGCATGGGGAAGAGACAGCCTGTTTACAGGATTTCAACGCAACGGAAAGCTTTGTAGCGGGCCTTGAAGGTCAATGCCGGGAGCGGATCGCCCAACTGCAGGCCCGTTCCCGCCAGGGCCTTTGGGGCTTGACCCTGTTTGTACTGGTGAGCACGGGTGTTTTTGCCGCGCCGGCGTCGACGGCGCTCATCTCGCCGAAAATGTTCGACCTGTTCGGTCCATCGCCGCCGGTTTCGTTGATCAGCCTGGCGTTGGTGATCTACTGTTTTTCGGCGCTGGTCCTGGCCATGCCGCGTATCGTCGACGGTGGCGAGCGTTATCGGGGTTGGTCGATGCTCGGCTATCTGTCCTGTTTTTATGGGTTTTATTTCTATGCGGGGGCGCTGGAGGTGAATTTCTGGGCGGTTTTCGCGGCCGGAGCGCTGCTGCTGAGCCTGGAGTATGTCGGCGTCCTGATTCATTGCCGCGCCGCCGTCCGCGAGGAACGGGCCGCCATCGAACGTCATCGCCGGTTGGCGCAAATGTAACCTTCGGCCTCTTGGCGAGGCTCAATGAGGCGGATTAAATAGTCGGTTTAATCGCGCCCCCCCGTACGGCAAATGGCTGGACGGGGGGGCGCTTTTTGTTCTGGGCTTCTCAAAAACACCCATCTGCGGCGTTGTCCTCATCCCTCGTCAACGACGTCCCTTTCAGGTACGCCTTATTCCTCAGGATTTCGTCCGCCTTGCATCTGGGCATTTTTGAGAAGCCCCTTTTCGGGGGGATTAGAGGCAGACGCGCAGAATCTGTTCGAGGTCGGTGAGGCCCATGAAGATCTTGGCCAGTCCGTCCATTTTCAGGGTGGTCATGCCGTCTTCCAGGCCGATGTGCCGCAGTTCCTCGGCAGTGGCCTGGCGCTTGATGGCGCGCTTGAGGTTTTCCGTTCCCATCAGCAGCTCGTGGATCCCCAGACGTCCCGAATAGCCCGAGCCTTCGCAACGGTCGCAGCCGACCTTGCGCATCAGAGTGAGGTTCTCGCTGTAGGGGGGCATGTTGTGCAGTTCGAACCACTTCTTGCCGTAGTGCAGCACCAGATCCTCATACTCCTGTTTTCCCGGATGGTAGGGCTGTTTGCATTCGTTGCAGAGTTTGCGGGCCAGGCGCTGGGCGAGAACGCCGAGCATCGCCTCGGCGAAGTTGATGGGGTCCATGCCCATTTCGATGAGGCGCACGACCGTTTCCGGGGCGCTGTTGGTGTGCAGGGTGGAGAAGACGAGATGGCCGGTGAGAGAGGCCTCGATGGCGGTCTTCGCCGTTTCCGCGTCGCGCATCTCGCCGATCATGATGACGTCCGGGTCGGCGCGGAGGAAGGAGCGCAGCGCCGCCTGGAAGGTGAAGCCGATCTTGGCGTTGACCTGCACCTGGCGCAGGCCCGCCTGGGTGATTTCCACCGGATCCTCGGCGGTCCAGATCTTGCGCTCCGGAGTGTTGATGTGCCCGAGAGCCGAATGCAGGGTCGTCGTCTTACCCGAGCCGGTGGGGCCGACACAGAGAACCACACCGTAAGGCTTGGCCAGGCATTCCTTGAAGTTTTTCAGATTGGCGGCGGAAAAGCGCAGATCTTCCAGGGGCAGGGCTTTGGCGTTGGCGAGAAGACGCAGCACGGCATCTTCCTGTCCGCCCACCGAAGGGGTGATTTCGAGACGGAATTCGAGATTGCGGTTGCCCGAACGGATCATGATCTTGCCGCTTTGCGGCCGCCGGCGTTCGGCGATATCCAGCCGCGCCATGATCTTCAGGCGGGAGAGGATCGCGTGCTTGAAGGTTGCGGAAACCTGGTGGGCGACGCGGCAGACCCCGTCGATGCGGTAGCGGATACGGAAAGGCGCATTGCCGATCCCCGGTTCGAAGTGGAGATCCGAGGCATCTTTCTGATAGGCGTCGATGAGGATGTTGTTGACCAGGCGGATGATCTGGCTGTCCGCCTCGGAGAGCCTGTTCTCCTCCTCCACCTCCTCTTCGACGGTGACGACCTCTTCCGCCAGTTCGCCGATGAGGGTGCCGACATCATCCTTGGGCGCCGACGTGGCGGGGTAATACTCTGCAATGGCCTTGGCGATTTGGGCGCGGGTGGCGACGCCCAGCTCGATGCGGCAGTTGGCGCTGAAGCGCAGGCTGTCGATCAGATTCGGGTCGGTGGGGGAGGCGGTGACCACCACCAGCAGGTCGTTCTTTTTTTCGATGGGCAGCACTTGCAGGCGGTTGACGATCTCTCCGGTCAGACTTGCCAAGGCCGCCTGGCTGGGAACGATCTGTTCCAGGTCGACCTGACGCAGACGAAATTTTTCCGCCAGGGCATTGAGCAGATGATCCTCGGTGATGAGTCCGCGCTCGATGAGCAGTTCGCCGATGCGTTTTTTCCTGCCGTCCTTCTGTGTGGAGATGGCTTCTTCGACCTGCTGCCGGGTGACCAGACCGGCGGCGACGAGGATGTCGCCGATACGGGCCTTGGCCAGGGCCCGCCCCCGGTCGGTGGCGTTGGCCACGGTCTTATCGATGGTTTCCTGGGGAATGTCGTTCTGCTCGGCGATGATCTCCCCGACCCGACGGGTGCGCAGCTTCTGCTGCACCTCCAGGGTCTCCTTCATTTCGTCGGGGGTGACCAGCCCCTTGGCTTCGAGAAAATCCCCGAGAAATTTACGGTTTTTACGGTCCTTGATGCCGTGGTTGCAGAAGAAAATACGCACCCAGGGACTGCCGGTGTCGACCGGGACGGCGAAGAAGCCCCCGGGAGTTTCCTGGCGGGGGGGAATGTTCACCTGATAGCGCCCACCGATGATCGTCTCCACCTCATCCATGGCGTCGAATTTGGCCGGTGGCAGCTCGCCGCTGGACGGATCACGGTGAAAAAGGATGCAGATCAGATCGGGCAGGGGATAGCCGAGCCGGATGTCGGTATCCTCCAGCAGAACCTCGACTTCATTTTTGCCGGGGTCGAACCTTTCGGCCAGGGTGGCGGTGAGTTCTTCCCCGTCCATGAACTTCAGGGTGATCCGTTGTTCGCTCATAGTCAGTCAGGCCTCTGGATGTTGTTGACGAAGACTTCGCGGGGGCGGCTGGTGCCGTCCGAGGGACCGACGATCCCCTCCTGCTCCATCTTCTCGATCATGCGCGCCGCCCGGTTGTAGCCGAGACGGAGCCGCCGTTGCAGCATGGAGATGGAGGCCTGGCGGGTTTCCGCGACCAGGGCCAGGGCTTCGTCCCACTTCTCGTCATATTCATCTTCACCCTCCCCGCCATTGTCCGAGGCGGGAGGCGCGGTGAGGATCGATTTGTCGTATTCCGGCGACCCCTGTTTTTTCAGGAAGTCGACGACCCGCTGCACTTCCAGTTCGGAAACGAAGGCCCCGTGCACCCGTTGCACGGCACCGGTCCCCGGCGGCAGAAAGAGCATGTCGCCCATCCCCAGCAGGGTTTCCGCCCCCATCTGGTCGAGGATGGTGCGGCTGTCGATGCGGGAGAAGACCTTGAAGCTGATTCGGGTCGGGAAGTTGGCCTTGATCAGGCCGGTAATGACGTCGACGGAGGGCCGCTGGGTGGCGAGGATCAGGTGAATGCCGGCAGCCCGGGCCATCTGCGCGAGGCGGGCGATGGACTCCTCGATCTCGCGCCCGGCGACCATCATCAGGTCGGCGAGTTCGTCGACGATGACGACGATGTAGGGGAGCCGGCCGTGCTCCAGCTCCTCCCCCTCGGCGAGGGTCACCGGCGGCAGTTCCTCCTCCTCGGCCGTTTCCACCGGTTCGACGACCAGTTTCCCCTGGGCCTTGAGTTCGGCCTTGTCCTTCTCTTCCTTGGCGATCTTCTTGTTGTAGCCGTCGATATTGCGCACGCCCTTGTCGGACATCAGCTTGTAGCGCCGCTCCATCTCCCGCACGGCCCAGTTCAGGGCCAGGGCGGCCTTCTTCGGGTTGGTCACCACCGGCAGCAGCAGATGGGGAATCCCTTCATAGATGGAGAGTTCCAGCATCTTCGGGTCGACCATGATAATGCGCACCTCCTCGGGAGTGGCCCGATAGAGGAGCGACAGGATCATGGTGTTGATGGAGACCGACTTGCCGCTGCCGGTGGAGCCGGCGACGAGCAGGTGCGGCATCTTCGCCAGATCGGAGACGACGGTGCGGCCAAAGATGTCTTTGCCCAGGGCCATGGGGAGCTTGCCGCCGGTTTTCTGGAACTCTTCCGACTCGAAGATCTCCTTGAGATAGACCGTCTCCCGCTCCTTGTTGGGGATCTCGATGCCGACCACGCCCCGCCCGGGAATCGGCGCGACGATGCGGATCGAGAGGGCGCGCAGGGCCATGGAAAGGTCGTCGGAGAGTCCGGCGATCTTGTTGACCTTGACCCCCGGCGCCGGGGAAAATTCATACATGGTCACCACCGGCCCCGGTTTGACCTCGACCACTTCGCCGTCGACGTTGAAATCCTTGAGTTTGCTCTCCAGGATTTTGGCGTTGGCCATGAGCGCGTCGCGGTCGATAGGGGCGGGCGGGCCACCCTCGTGGGCCAGCAGCGACAGGGGGGGCTTGTGATAGGTCCCCGAAGGTTCGAGAAACTCAAAGGCTTCCTGTTGGGGGGGGGGCTCCTCCTTGCGTTTCTTCTTTTTTGCCGGGGGGGTGATCTCCAGGGCCGGGCGCACCGGCGGCGCGACGATGGTCGGCTGCTCCTGCTTCTCCTTGCGCCTTCGGGCGCGCAGTTCCCGCTCGGCGGCCCGCTGCTCGCGGCGGCGCTCCAGGCGGCCGGCGACCCGGCCGGCCATGCCTTCGAGAAAGAGCACCATGGAGAAGCGGGCGCCGAGCATCAGGGAAATGAGGAAGAAGACGAAGAGGAAGATGCCGGCGCCGGTGACGTTCAGATAGCGGGAGAGAACCTCGGCCAGCAGCCGTCCGGCGGCACCGCCGGCTTCCTCGATCCGCTGCCCGAAAATGACGACCTCGTGAAAGCGCAGGGCGATGAGCCCGGCCAGGGAGAGGATCAGCATCAGGATCGCGCCCCCTTTGTAGAGGCGTACCTTGACCGAGCGGAACTTGAGCATCCGCCAGGCGAAGAGAAAGCAGGCCAAAGGCAGCACCAGCGCGACCAGCCCGAGGAACTGAATGAGCAGATCGGCGAGATTGGCGCCGACCACCCCGCCCCAGTTGCGGATGGTGGTGGAAGTGATGTTGTTGTTGAAGGAGGGGTCCGACGTATGAAAAGAAACCAGGCTGAGCAGGATGAAGATCCCGACGGCGAGGCAGAGGACGCCGGCGATCTCCTTTTGCAGATGTTCCCGGATCAGTGGCGGTTTTTTCTGAGGCATCAGCGCTTCCGATTACAGAGTGAGGGTCAAAACCAGGCTTCCCGCCAGCCAGCAGTAGAGGGCGAAGGCGAAGAGCCGGCGCTTGCGGATGACCGCCAGCAAAAAGTGGATGGAGAGCATGCCGGCGGCGAAGGCGACGGAGGTTCCCGTCAGATAGAGGGGAAACTCCCCGGCGGGAACGGCATGCAGGTCGCGCAGGGAAAGGAGGGCCGCGCCGAGGATGGCGGGGAGCGCCAGCAGAAAGGAGAAGCGCGCCGCCGTTTCGCCGTCGATGCCGCGCAGGAGCAAAGCGGCGATGGTCGAGCCCGAGCGGGAGATGCCGGGAATGATGGCGCAGCCCTGAACGGTGCCGACCACCAAGGCGTCGAGCAGGTTCAGATCCTTTTCCTTGCGCTTGCCGCGCCGGAATTTTTCCGAAACGAAGAGCAAGGTGCCGGTGACCAGCAGCATCAGACCCACCAGCGGGATGTTCTCGAACATCCCCTCGAAAACATCCTTGAAGGCCAGCCCGATAACGGCCGTCGGCACCGAACCGGCGATGAGCAGCAGCAACAGCCGGCGGTGCAGGGTCGCCTCCTCGTCCTTGCGGAACGGGGAAGAGAGCAGATTGCCGAGGTCGCGGCGGAAATAGAGGGCCACCGCCAGCATGGTGCCCAGATGCAGCAGCACGTCGAAGAGAATGCCCGGCTGCTCAAAGCCGGGAAGGAGGTATTGGGTAATGGCCAGATGTCCCGAGGAGGATACCGGCAGAAATTCGGTCATGCCTTGAATCAGGCCAAGGAGAAGAGCGTGCGGCAGCGTCATGGAAATCCTTGAAACGTTACGTTGGTTTTTGGGTAGGGGCGGACGGTGTTCGCGTATTCTCGAACCAGGGGCGTCCCGACGGCGGAGCCGTTCGTGAAACGCCCGGTTAAAGTTCCAATATCACCGGCAGGATCATCGGCCGGCGTTCGATGGCGCGGTTGAAGAAGCGGCGCAGGGTCTTGCGCACCTCGACCCGCAATTCCTCCCAGTCGCCGAGCATAGCCAGGCTGTGTTCAGCGAGGGTGTCGCACACCGCCTGTCGCGCCTGCGCAAGGAATTCGCCGCTCTCGTCCTCGGTGACGAAGCCCTTGCTGTGGATCTCCGGCCCGTAGAGGATTTCGCCGGTTTTCTGGTTGATCGCCAGGATCACCATGACCATGCCGTGATTGGCCAGATGGCTGCGGTCGCGCAGCTGCATGACCCCGACATCGCCGACCCCCTTGCCGTCGACGAAAATCCGCCCGCTCTCCAGCCGCTCTTCAAGGCGCAGGCCGTTTTCCGAAACCAGCAGGGGCTGACCGTTTTCCAGGACGACCGCGTGTTCCGGCGCCACCCCCATGCGCCGGGCCAGCTGCGCATGTTTGACCAGATGCCGGTATTCGCCGTGAACCGGCACGAAATAACGGGGCTTGACCAGGGAGTGGACGAGCTTGAGTTCTTCCTGGCCGGCATGGCCGGAGACATGAACCTCGCTGGTCGTCTCGTAGAAGACCTCGGCCCCGCGCCGGTAGAGGTGGTTGATCAGGTCGGAGATGGCCTTCTCGTTGCCGGGGATGAACTTGGACGAGAGGATGACCGTATCCCCCGGCTCCAGGGTGAGCTGCTTGTGGTCGTCCATGGCGATACGGGCGAGGGCCGAGAGGGGTTCCCCCTGGCTGCCGGTGGTGATGACCAGCACCTGGTCGCGGGGGATGTCCCGCAGATCACGCAGCTCGATCAGGGCCGAATCGGGGATGTTGAGATAACCGAGCTTGCGGGCGATGTCGGTGTTCGTCACCATGCTGCGGCCGTTGATCAGCACGCTGCGCCCGCAGTCAACCGCCGCGTCCACCACCTGCTGAATGCGGTGGATGTTGGAGGAAAAGGTCGCGACCATGACCAGTCCGGTGCAACCGGGGAGGATCTGCTGGAAGGCCTCGCCGACCACCCGCTCCGAGAGGGTGTAGCCCTCCTTTTCGACATTGGTCGAGTCGGCCATCAGCAGCAGCACGCCTTCCTCGCCGCACTGGGCCAGGCGGGGAAGATCGGTCGGCTGGCCGTCCACCGGGGTCTGGTCGAGCTTGAAGTCGCCGGTGTGGATCACCGTTCCCGCCGGGGTGCGGATGATGAGACCGGCGCCGTCGACGATGGAGTGGGCGGCGCGGTAGAACTCCACCGCGAAGACCCCGAGCCGGACGCTCTGGCGGGGGGCAACCGTCTCCAGGCGGGCGCGGCCGGACAGCTTGTGTTCCTCCAGCTTGCCCCGCAGCAGCCCCAGGGTCAGGGCCGTGCCGTAGATGGGGGGACAGCCGAGGGTTTCGTAGAGAAAGGGGATGGCGCCGATGTGGTCCTCGTGACCGTGGGTCAGGACCAGCCCGCGGATGTCGGCCTCCCGCCCGGCCAGGGCGGAAACGTCGGGAATGACCAGATCGATCCCCATCATGTAGGCTTCGGGGAACATCAGGCCGCAGTCGATAAGGAGCAGATCCCCCCGGCATTCGAGGACCATCAGGTTCAGCCCGATTTCTCCCAGCCCGCCCAGGGGCAGAATGCGCAGGGCGCCGGGATGCAGCTGCGGAGACTGGGCGAGAGTGCTCATGGGCAATCCTCCACGGCTGATTCGATTCGTCCCTGCACGGTCGCAAGCAGTTTCTCGGTGTCGGCGGCGGCCAACTCGGCGGTGGCGATGGCCGGCAGAATCCGCACCTCGATCAGCCCGCCGTGAATCCGGCGGCTGCTTTTAGGCATGACCGCGAAGCTTCCGGAAATCGCTACCGGCTGCACCGGTACCCCGGCCTTCAGGGCGATCAGGAATCCCCCCTTCTTGAAAGGTTGCAGAATGCCGTCGGCGGAGCGCGTGCCTTCGGGAAAGATCACCACCGAAGCGCCGCCGCGGATGCGCTTGGCCGCTTCGGTCATGCTGTGCAGGGCCTTCCTGCGGTCCGAACGGTCGAGGGGAATGTAGCCGGCCCGGCGCATGGCCAGGCCGAAGAGGGGAATGCGAAAGAGCTCTTCCTTGGCCAGCCAGCGGAACTGCCCCGGCAGTCCGGCGAACAGGGCCAGGATATCGAAATTGCTCGCATGGTTGGACATATAGATGACCGGCTCGCCGGCGCGCAGATGCTCCCGGCCGCTGACCTTGAGCCGCACCCCGGCCAGGCGCAGCCCGACCCTGGCCCAGAGCCGCGCGTAGTTGTGAAGATAATCGGGGCTGATGAAGGAGAGGGGAACGCCGGTGACGATGACGAACAGAGTCCAGGGGATGAGAGTGGCAAAATAAAAGAGGGTGCGAACCATCGATAAGTCTCCGCAAATGCTCGAATAGGTTAGTTTAGAGGCACCGGCAGAGGGAGTCAAATTTTTTCGGGGATTTGCGGCAGGGCGCCGGATTTTCGCGGGAAAGGGGTATTCTTAATCCCGGGGCCCGGCGACTCCGGCCTTGCGGGGGCGCGTGACGGAGGAGTCGGAGAAAGAGCTTTGATTCCCTATCTCCACCGTGTATCATACTCACCTGTTTTTGGCGAGCTTTGCGTTCGTTCGTTATACCGCGAGTAAGGAGGAATCATATGTCCGTCAACAAAGTCATCCTCGTCGGCAACCTCGGCAAGGATCCCGAGCTTCGCTATACCCCCTCCGGGGCCGCCGTCGCGACCTTTTCCCTGGCCACGTCCGAGCGTTACAAGGACCGCGACGGCCAGCAGCAGGAAAAGACCGAGTGGCACAACATCGTCGCCTGGCGGCAACTGGCCGAAATCTGCGGCAAATATCTGCATAAAGGGAAGCAGGTCTACATCGAGGGGAAAATCCAGACCCGCTCCTATGACGACAAGGACGGCAATAAACGCTACATCACCGAAATCGTCGCCGACCAGATGCAGATGCTCGGCGGCCGCGGCGACGAAGGCGGCGGCCGGCCCGAAGGCGGCAATGCCCCCCGGGGCGGCAACCGTCAGGAAAGCCGCCCGGCCCAGCAGGCCCAGCGTTCGACCCCGGCAACCCCGGCCTACGAAGACTTCGCCGATCCGCCCTTCAATCCGGATGACGATATTCCGTTTTAGCAGACGGGAAAAAAAGATCCTGAATAGAACTAATCTTCCGCAGAATGCCTGAGTGACATATTCTGACACAGGCAACGATTATCTTCACGGCATACCTGCCCAAGGAGGTGCGCCATGAAGCTGAACCGAATCCAAATGCAACCA
>JAVFAR010000065.1:0-16995 GCA_034002365.1 Trichloromonas sp. | reverse complement strand
TAACCGAAAACCACAACATCAACGCCCCGGAGGCGGCATGAGCCCCCGGGGCGTTCTACCAAGATAATCAGAAAGGAGTATCAAAATAATCAGAAATTTACGTGCAGGCTAATCTGGGAACTAACACAAGCTGACAATGGCCGAAGGTTCGGGGACGGGCGCGGCGCCGGCATCAGCCGCCTTGTCGTCAAAAATACGGATTCCCAGGTCGACAAGACCGTTCGGGGAGTCGTTGAGCGTGTTGTGCCCTTTATTCCACCCGGCATTGTTGACCGATGAATCACGTTGGGTCAGCATGCATATTCGTAAGCGTAAGGAATGCCGGGAAGCGTGCGGTCGACCTCGAAAGCCAGCCAGTAAACTCCCTCGTTCAACAGCCAGTCCAGATTTCCCGGTCCGTACCACCCCAAGGCATCGCCGGGAGTGAAGGTCGCGGAATAGATTCGGCTGCCGGGAACATTACCGCCGTCGCTGTAGATCACGGCATTGCTCGGCCATTCCATCATCCAGCCTTCCACGCGACCGACCCGGGTTGTTGCCCCCAGGGAAAACTCCGTCGCCAGCCACTGGCGGGATCCCAGACTATAAGCGCCGTATTGCGCGGGGTTGGCGATAACGGTATCGAGTTCCGGGTTAGGGGTGCTGTAAATCAGGGCTCCCTGGCAGGGAAGGGACATCGCAAACAGAAACAGCACGGAAAGAACAGCCAGAGTCTTTTTCATCATTTTTTTTCCTTTCTGACACTCCTCTCCCAACGGGAGTATCTGTAACGATTACCGGTTGGGCGGGGGTGCCACGGTAAAAGGAGGACGCAAAAAAAAACGGGCGAAGAAACTTCGCCCGTCAATGCCCTTTTTCTCAGAAACTTGAGTCTCTTGGAAATTATTTTTTCTTTGAAGCTTTTTTATCGCAGATAGCTTTATTTCTTAAGTAGCTGAAAATAAATATGTATCCGGATTTCTTTTGACATTTTTGGATTGCATTGGACAAAGAAAAAGCCCCTGACGAATCAGGGGCCATTTTTTCTAATGGTACCGAAGGCCGGACTCGAACCGGCACGCCCGGAAGGCATCGGTTTTTGAGACCGACGTGTCTACCGATTCCACCACTTCGGCGAAGTGGGTGGATTATAGAGAGAGGCGGGCCGGGGGTCAAGTTTTTTTCTGCCGGTTTTTCCCTGGCGTTGGCCCGAAATCAGGGTTTCCGCGCGACAATCCGCACCACCGCGCCGCGCCCGAAGTGAGAGTGTCCTTCGTGGATGTCGCGCTCGATCTCCTCCGCATGCTCAAAATCGAGCCCCGTCAACTCCGCTTGCAGGTCGGAGAGGGTTACCAGCAGTTCCGCCGTGGGCGGACCGCCGGTTTTGAACTCAATCTGCCGGGGAGTATAGGCTTCGAGGATGAAGCGGCCGCCGGGGCGCAGACCGGTCACGATCCGCCGATGCACCAGACGCCGCAAGTCGGGAGGAAGGTGGCAGAAGATGGCGACGACGGCATCCCAGCTTTCCGGCCCGATGACGAAATCGGCCAGATCGGCAACCTGGGTGGCGATCCCGACGCCCCGCTCCGCCGCCAACTTGCGGGCTTTTTCCAGGCCGACGGTGGAAGCGTCGGCCGCCGTCACCGCATGCCCCATCCCGGCCAGAAAGACCGCGTTGCGCCCCTCCCCCTCCGCCAGGCAGAGCACCTTGCCCGGCGCGAGTCCCCCGCTCACCTCCGCGAGAAAGTCGTTGGGCTTTTTGCCATAGAGACTATATTCATCGGCGGCATAGCGCTGATCCCGCATAAAACCTCCCTCCTGTTCCATGACGTCCGCGACTTGCTCAGCGCGTGACCGTCGCCAACTTCAGCGCCAAGGCGGCGAAGACCGTCCCGGCCAGGCGATTGAGAATGATTTGTGCCCGGCTGGAACGCCGAAAGCGTTCGCCGACGGCGCCGGCCAGCAGGCTGACGGCACCGAAGACGAGGATGGTGGCGACGATGAAGATCCCGCCGAGAATGAGCAGCTGCAAGGCCAGCGGTCCCCGGGCCGGGTTGGCGAACTGGGGAAGGAAGGCCAGGAAGAAGACCGAGACCTTCGGGTTGGTGAGGTTCATGATGATCCCCCGCCGGTACAGATGCCCGCGCGGCAGAGCGGCCGCGGTCGGATCCCCGTCCGTATCCGCGTCGGCGCGAAAGGCCAGCCAGGCAAGGTAAAGCAGATAACCGGCGCCGACCCATTTCAGCAGGGTGAAGGCGAGCGCCGAGGCCTGAAAGACCGCCGCCAAGCCGAAAGCGACGGCGGCGGTGTGGACTACCAGCCCGGTACAGAGCCCCAGGGTCACGAGCAGTCCGGAACCGGGACCGCGCTGGATGGACTGGGCCAGAACAAAGAGGTTGTCCGGACCGGGGGAGAGGCCGAGCAGCACCGAGGTGGTGAAAAACAGGAGCAGGGTGTCGAGAGGAATCATAAGGCCTCACGGGAGGGAAGAAAAAGGGGCCGAGCGGCCACAACTATCAGAAAGCCGGAAGCCCTACCCGCCGGCACGCTTGACCGTCCATCCCAGCTTTCGGAGTTCTTCCAGCAGCAGATCACCGTGATCCCCCTGGATTTCGATGATCCCGTCCTTGACCGTGCCGCCGCAGCCGCATTGCTGCTTGAGCCGCGTCGCCAAGGCCTTGAGGCCCGGGACATCGAGGGGCACGCCGGTAACGAGAGTCACCCCTTTCCCCTTGCGCCCCTTGGTTTGGCGTGAAACCCGCACCACGCCGTCCGCGGGCGGAAGCGCCGCTTTGCGGGCGCAAATACACTCCCCTTTCGGCCGGTTGCAGCCGGGACACATGCGCCCATGCTCGCTGGAATAAACCAGTCCGCCGCTCGCTTTTTTCATGGCCATGACGGATTCCCCCTCAGAGCCGGCCGGCAGCGAAGGTGTCACATTGGGAAAGCTCGCCGCTTCGGGCGCCGCGGGTGAACCACTCGACGCGCTGGGCCGAGGTGCCGTGGGTGAAAGAGCCGGGGGAGACATACCCCCGGGACTGGCGTTGCAGGCGGCCGTCGCCGATGGCGCTGGCGGCGTTCAGCGCCTCTTCGATATCCCCTTCTTCGAGAACCTGGCGCTCACGGTGGGCATGGTTGGCCCAGAGTCCGGCCATGCAGTCGGCCTGCAATTCCATCCGCGCCAGCAACTGGTTGGCTTCCACCTCGCTGATCCGCCGCCGCAGGTTGTTCACAAAAACCTCCCCCGACGGCAGGAGGCAGACCTACGCCTACCGCACGGATAACCTTATCAGCTCGACAACCGACCGCAAGAGTCAGACCACCAGCTACACCTATGATGCCGCCAAGCGCCTTACCCAGGAGACTGCTGCTGGCCTGATTACCTCGTACATCTATTCCGCACGCAACCAATTGACGTCGACCACCAACCCGAGCGGGACCGTCAGTGCGGTCTATGACGGTGCCGCTCGCCTGACCCAGGAAACCAACAGCGGCCAGACGATTCATTATACTTACAGCTCCGACTGGTTCTACCAGTACGACGCTGCGGGGCGTCTGGTACGGGCTGACCATGGCCAGGATAACTTTGCCTATACCTATGACCCGCTTGGCAATATCCTCGATAATGACCGAACACACGACATTGCTAACCGGCTCCTGGCGGATAATGACTACACCTTTACATATCGCTCATTTTTCGTTGCCGCTGGGGAAGTTCTCCCACAGTTCTTTACGGATGGAATATTCATCGGGTTCCGATGGCAGGATGCGGTGACGCAGGAACCGCATTGTTTTTCGTCCAGGTGACAATTATTGTCAAGCCTCCTGCCGCAAAATGTTGAGATTTTCTTACATTGATCTGACCGAGTGATCTGACCGGGTCCGGATATATTTTTCTTAAGCGTTGAAATCCCGCAGGTTAATGCTATATCAAAAGGCAACGTCATCTTTGGCACGGAGATTGTATACATGCAAGACATGCACAACCGGATTCATTCAAGATGAGCGACCCGGCAAGCGGACTGACCGGTCACCCCTTGGCGGCGCTCCCGTTCTTCAACCCGAAAGGAGAATAAACACATGTTGAGCAAATTCAGAAAGTCTGAAAAGGGTTTCACCCTGATCGAGCTGCTGATCGTCGTCGCGATCATCGGCATCCTGGCGGCCATTGCCATTCCGCAGTTCGCGAGCTATCGGCAGAAGGCGTTTGATGCAGCAGCATCAAGCGACCTTAAGACAATGAAGACTGAACTTGAAGGTTATTACACTGATAACTTCAGATATCCTGATGCTGAAGCAGGGTAGTCGGAACTTGGCTTAGTTATCTAAACATTTCAAATTTAAGGAGCTTCACTATGTTTAAAATTAAAACAACTTTTATTTGTTTGCTTCTAGCTTTAAGTGCTTCACCAGTATTCGCCATTAATAATGAAGATAATATCGGAGGTACGCTCACTGTTGATGCAGATATCCCCTTAAATTTCAATTTTTCACCTAGTGTTGCAGGGGAGTATCTCACTGAGGGCACTACTGGAAATGAACAGTGGTACGCCATTGCTACTTACCACAATGGGGGGTCCTTGTTTTATGGTTCTGGTTCGGATCAGACCAGCGTTTTTAAGCGCGTAAGGGCGACCTCTCAAACTTTCGCGGACGCTTCTGTCCCTACAAAACCAGTATTGGATGATGAGGGCAATCCTGCACCATGGGTTACCGAAGTCAAAGAGGGTGAGACCCCACCTGTAGATGATTGGTATCGGTAGTTTTGAGGTTGATTAAGTTTTCTCAAAAACCCCCCTCTCTGGGGGGTTTTTTGTTATAAAGGTTATAGCCCGATTAATTTTACTGTTTTTTTAAGAGGTTTTTAGGTGCTCGATATACAGTTTTCGACTATTAATAAAACCTACAAGCCCGGTCTCTTTAAAAAAAAAGTCACCGCACTAACTGAAGTTTCTTTCTCCGTCACCACCGGCACCGTCTTCGGTCTGGTCGGCCCGAACGGGGCGGGTAAAAGTACCACCATTCGCCTGCTGCTGAATTTGTCCCGGCCCGACAGCGGCACAATCACGGTGAACAGGGCGCCGGTCACAGACCGCGACTTTCTTCGGCAGGTCGGCTATCTTCCTGAAAATCCTTACCTGTACGACCATCTCACCCTGACCGAACTGCTGCGTTTTGCCGGGGCGGCTAATGGCTTGCCGGCGGCGCAGATTGCCGAGCGTTCGGCGCTTCTGGCCCGGCAGACCGGCATCGGCCATGCCATGAAGCGTCCGCTGCGGACTTTCTCGAAGGGGATGCGCCAGCGGGCCGGGCTCTGTTATGCGCTGTTGCACGATCCCACCCTCGTCATCCTCGACGAACCGATGAGCGGCCTCGACCCCTTGGGGCGCAAAATGGTCTGCGACCTGATTCTCGATCTGAAAGGGCAGGGGAAAACGGTCTTTTTCTGCTCGCACATTCTCAGTGACGTGGAACGGCTCTGCGATGCGCTGGCGATTCTCGACCGGGGGCGGCTGGTGCGTACTTTCAGCGACGGTGAAATGGCGGCGTTTCGCCAGGGCGAGGCGAGTCTGGAAGAGGCGTTCGTGGCGGCGGTTTCGGCGCAGGCCGAGCAGGGAGGTGCGGCATGATGCGGCGGGTATGGGCGCTGGCGGTGGTGACTTGCCGGGAAGGGCTGCGCGACCGGTCGTTGTACGGCATTTTGCTCTTTGCGTTGTTAGTGCTCGGGTTGAACGTGGCGGTTGCCGGGTTTTTCATGCGCCAGCTGGGCAAGGTTACGGTCGATATGAATCTGTCGGCCCTGTCTTTTGCCGGGCTGCTGCTAGTCTTTTTCATCGGCATTAACCTGATGGCCAAGGATATCGATAAAAAAACGATCCATCTGGTGTTGTCGCGCCCCTTTTCGCGGGGGGAATACATCTGGGGCAAGTTTTTCGGGCTGGTTCTGCTGGTGCTGGCGACTCTGGCGCTGCTGCTGGTCTTTTCCTGTGCCACGGTGGCGACAGTGCGGGGGCTGTATCCCAATTATTTCGACGGCTTTTCCTGGTCGATCTTTTTCTGGGCGGTACTGTTCATCGCCCTGCAACTGATGCTGCTGTGCGCCATTGTCGTTTTTTTCAGCGCCATCACCACCTCGTCCTTCATCACCCTGATTTTTTCGATGGCCAGCTATCTGGTCGGCATCACTCTTGAGGAAGTTCTGTTTTATCTCAAGTCGCAGGCGGCACAGGGCGAGGTCATCGCTTCGGAGTCGTTGCAGCGGCTGCTCGAGGTGGTCGCCTGGCTGGTGCCGAATTTTGCCGCCTTCGATTTCAAAACCGAAGCGGCCCACGGTCTGGCGCTGGATGGGGTGCGGCTGGCGGTTAACGCCGGGTACGGGGTGTGCTATGCGGCGCTGGTGCTGTGGCTGGCGGCGCTGATTTTCAAGCGCCGGGAGTTTAACTGATGGCCTTGCGCAAACTCGCGATCTGTGCGTTGCTGGCGGCGCTGCTGGTGCCGACCTACCTGTGGCTGCACGAAATGTCTTGGCAACAGCGCTCCGAGGTACGCCTGGCTCAACCCCCCGGCTACACCCTGCCGTCGGCTTTCGGTCGGGTGCTGGCGCTCGGGTTCCAGGGGCTGCTGAGCGATTTCCAGTTTTTGCGCACCATGACTTTTTTCGGCGACCGTTCGGTGAATCAGCAGGAAATGAGCGCCGAGGACTGGGATTATTTCGCCCACAGCCTCGAGGCGGTGACCGATCTCGATCCCTATTTTCTCGATCCCTATATTCTCGGCGAAGGGCTGCTCACCTGGAATGCCCAGCGCTTCGAACAGGCCAACACCCTGCTCGAAAAAGGTATTCGGCACCGCACCTGGGACTATGTGCTGCCTTATTACGTCGGGTTCAACCACTTCTATTTTCTCAAGGATTACGCCACAGGCAGCCGTTACATCATGCAGGCGGCGGAAATCCCCGGCAGTCCGGCGTATTTGAAAACCCTCGGCGCACGCTTGGCTTACTACGGCGGTCAATCGCAGACGGCTTTGTTGTTTCTCAAGCAGATGCTGGCCGAAACCCACAGCGAGTCGCTGAAACAGACGATGGCCCAACGGCTGCTGGCCCTGGAACGGGCGGTGGAAATCGAAACCGCCCTGGCGAAATTCCGGCAGGAGCAGGGGCGGGACGTGACCGCGCTGACGGAACTGGCCGACTTCGGTTATCTCAACGCTTTGCCCGAAGACCCCTACGGCGGCCAGTGGCGGATCATGGAAAACGGCCGGGTGTACAGCACCAGCAAGTTCGTCGAGGTCCGGCCGAAAAAATAGGGGGGGTGGTTTTGTGCCGCGGTGTGGGATTGGGCGATGGACGCGGGATGAACTGCACGAACGGCAGATTTGAATCCCTTCCATCCCCTGCATCCCTGTAGAGCTTGCCTTCTCGCCGCAAAACAAAATGATGCGGTTCCTGCGTCACCGCATCCTACCATCGGAACCTGATGAATCTCCGACCGCGCGGTAGGGGCGACGCATGCGTCGCCCTTGTTGCAGGCAACCCACACGAAGCCGGGCGACCCATGGGTCGCCCCTACGGCGGAAACCGGAATGGCGATAGTTCTCTTCTCGTGCTACCTTGTTTCGTGTTCCACGAAAGGAGTTAGGCGATGGCGAATTTGACGATCACCGTGGATGATGAAGCCTTGAAAGCGGCACGGATCAAGGCGCTGGCGCAAGGGACTTCGGTCAATGCCCTGCTGGGGGATTATCTCTCGGCCTATGCGGGGGTTCACAATCGGCGCAAAGAGGCGGCGAGAAAGGTACTGCACCTCGCTGATCGCTGCCGGTCGCGGCGCGGGGATGCGCGGTGGACGCGGGATGAACTGCACGAACGGGATTGATGATCTTTCATCCCCTTCATCCCCTTCATCCCTGAAAATTTGAAGTTTTTCCCAAACGCATAACGATGCGGTTCCTTGCGTCACCGCATCCTACGAATTTTGGCAGGCTGTCGCGAAACCGGCCCGGCTCTCATTTTCCGAGAGGCCGGGCCGTTTTGTTTCAACGGATGCTGATCGTTTACCATTCGGTGCGAACCGGGTAGCGCGTGATCTGGCTGTCCGGTGTCAGAATAATCAGGCTGTTGGCGATGGCCTGGCAAATGAGAATACGGTCGAACGGGTCTTTATGATATTCCGGCAGGCGGGAAAGCTGTAGTACGGCGGGTTCATCCAGGGGCAGGGTTTCAATCTGATGGCGTTTCCGCCAATTATGGACAAAATCGTGGGCCGGTTCAGGCAGGGGAAGCTTGCCTAACTTATTCTTGACGATGATTTCCCAGGCAGAGGCTACGCTGAGGTAAACCTGATTCTCCGTGTTGGTGAAAAGTTGGCGGGCGTTTTCCGACAATTCGGGGGCATCGCTGATGAGCCACAAGAAGGCGCAGGTGTCGAGCAGCAGGTTCAAGGGGTTTCACCCGCGAAAGAGCGCAGCATGTCGTCGGGAAGTTCCTCGAAAAAACTTTCCGGTACGCGGAACAGACCTTTGGCGAGTCCAATCGGCCTGGGTTTGTGTAGAGCGGGGGAATGCAACGAACGGATTTCCGCGATCGGACGGTTTCTGCGACAGAGAAGAATCTTCTCCCCCTTTTCCAGTTTGTCGAGATACCGTCCGAGCTTGTTGTTTGCTTCATCAATGGAAAGTTTCAGCATTTATATCCCCTTTGTCGGTCTTGATGAGAATCTTAAGCCACCCGATGGTTTCCGTCAAGTTGCGGGGCCAGGACAGTTGTGTCGCCAGGACAGAATGTCCGCCCGGCTCTCATTTTCCGAGAGGCTTGTTCGGTTTTGTTTTATCGGTGGTTGTTTGCGGTAGACAGCATGCTGCGCCCTTACATCCCTGATCGGCACCCAGGATGTCTGATTGGTGCGGGGTACGCAACCCGGACCAAGGTGCATGCGGAACGACCAATGCACGATTTTTTTGTTGACGAACGGACAAAACTGTCCGAAAATGTGTGACATGAACGGCGACGAATTCATCAAAAAAGTTAAGAAGCATGGGAAAATGAACAATGTTGCCGTTCGTTTCGACTGCAAGCAGGGCAAGGGCAGCCACGGCACTTTGTATTACGGCGACAGGAAAACGACCGTGAAACACGGTGAAATCGGGACGGGCCTGCTGGCTGCCCTGCTCAAACAACTTGGCATTCAGAAAGAAGAATTCTGAGTCCGGCCCAGGGAGATCATTATGAAAGACCGTTTCACCTTTCCCGCGATTCTTGTACCGGAAGAAGGCGGCGGCTTTGTCGTCTCTTTTCCTGATTTTCCCGAGGCACTGACTTCGGGAGGCGACCTGGAAGAGGCCTTGGCCCTGGCTGAGGACTGTCTTGCCGAGGCGGTTGCCGGTCGCATCGATGATGGTGAAGAGATCCCCGTACCATCCGAATCGGCCGCTGACCACAACATCGTTCTTCCGGCGCATATCGCCCTGAAAGCGTCGCTTTATCTGACGATGAGCGAGGCGCGGGTCAATAAAATCGCCCTGGCCAAAATGATGGACGTCAACGAGAAAGAGGTTCGCCGCATGCTCGATCCGCACCACGGTACCCGCCTGCAAACCATGGAGCGCGCCCTGAAGGTTCTCGGAAAAAGAATTCACGTCCAGGTGGCGTAAATACGGCAAAGGCGTTACCGCATCCCGCAATATTTTGACAGGCTGTCATGAAAACGGCCCGGCCCTCATTTTCCGAGAGGCCGGGCCGGTTTTATTTTGGCGGGGAATGATCGTGGTAGGGGCGCAGCATGCTGCGCCCTTACATTCCTGGATGTCACCCATGGTGCGTGATTGCGGCGGGGTGCATTCCGGGCCAGGGCGACCCATGGGTCGCCCCTACGGCGAAAATACGCGATTTCGCAACCATCAAACCCCCATGTAGCCGTCGGGCGGTAGGGGGGCGACGCATGCGTCGCCCTAAGGTTGGATTCGTCGGATTCCTACCCTCCCGTAACCAGAAACAGCCCGGCGGGGAGGGATTCGCCGAATTGGACGACGCGGTCGGCTTCTTCGATGGGGATGCAGTCGCGCACGACGCGCAGCTGTTCCGGGCGGGCGCCCGCTTCCTTGAGTTTGCCGAGCAGGGTTTCGCGCAGGGCGGGGGGAATGTCGACGTCGCGCTGGTCGGTGCGCCGCGCCGCCTGGACGAAGAGGGGGACGAGGGAGCTGTAGTCGCTCTGGCGCCAGTCGAGGGGGGCCAGTTCGCGGTAGGCCTTTTCCACCTCGCTCGGCGGCAGGATGCTGTCCGCACCGGCGTAGAGGGGGGCGCGGGCGAGGAGGCGCCCCAGCGCCCAGGCGTAGGGCTCGCGGTGCTTGAAGCGGGTGAACCCGGCGAGCAGTTTCTTGACCAGCGACTGCTTGACCGAAAGGGGCAGGCGTTCGAGGGAACCGAGCAGGCGCACCAGTTCCTGGGGGAGTTCCCGTCCCCCCTGCATCTGCCCCTGGAGCTTCTGATAGATCTTTTCCTGGCGCTGGGCGTTGAGTCCCCCGGCGATGCGGCGCCAGAAGATGTGCCAATGGTCGAGGGCGGGTTTGTCGTCGGGAAAGGCGAGGCCGAGGCTGAAAAGCCGCCAGGCCTCCTCGATGCGGGTTTCGTCGAGGGCGACGCCGTAACCGGGGCGCAGGGCGTAACCGGCGAGCTGGAGCCAGGCCAGCTCATGGGCGAGGCCGCGGTTGCGCCGGGTCATTCCCGCCGCCAGGGCCGGCCAGAGGCCGCGCAGGGTGAGGATGTCCCAGTTTTCGCGGGTCGTGCCGAGGGTTTCTTCGAGGCGGCGCAGAAGCTGGTTCGGCTTGAGCTCGGGCAAGTCGGGATCGAGCTTCTTGCCGTACAAGGCCTGAATCAGCCGCTGGGCCTCGGCGGCTTTGCCTTCGGCGGCCAGGGGCGCGGCGGGAAGGCTGAGGGGGGCTTCCTCCAGCAGGCTCTTGCGCAGGTTGAAGTCGAGGCGCCAGCGGCCGGGGCCGCCTTCCTCCAGGCAATGAAGCTGCAGCAGCCCGAGCTCGTTGAGGGTGCATTCGAGGTTGACCCGCAGCCGGTTGTTGGCCGGTTTCGGGCGGTCGAGGGGGAGATGAATGGCGGTCTGCAAGGGGGGAAGGGGATGGAATTCCTCTTCGTTCCAGGAGACCACATCGCCGGGCCGGTCCCCCCGGCGGCGGGCCGAGTAGTAGCATTGGAAGCGCACCGGCTGGTTGACCAGCAGGTCGAAGGCCTGCTCGGAAAGGACGATGGTTTCGTGCGCCTCCATCCCCCGGGGAAGGACGCAGATCAGACTGTGTCCCTTTTTCTTCTGTTTGACCTCCAGGTAGAGGGCGTGGGCGTGGCCGCCGGCGATGCGCTCGGCGCCCTTGGGTTGGCGCAGCAGGTAGCCGTACTTGGCCGCGCCCTTGGCCACCGCCAGGGCCAGGGAGTCGCCGGCGAGGACCGTCGGCCGCTCCCCCTGTTGCCAGTCGGCGAAGAGGCCGGTGAGCCGCGCGCGCAGGGCTTCGGGGGTGACGGAGCCGCCGTTGTAGAGGACGGCGTCGATGTGCTGGCCGTCGAGGAAGGCGGCGAGATGGCGGGTGACGGCGCTGTCGGCGGCGAAGGGCAGGCCCCATTCGCGCAGCCCGCCGCTGCTCTTGCGCGGGCGGTCGGAGGCCGCGCACAACGGGAAGAAGCCTTCGACGATGCAGTCGCGCACCTCGCGGCCGCTGATTTTCGCGCTCAGGGTCGAGCCGAAGAGCCCGGAGCCGCTGCCGGCGACGGTGATGGGGAATTCCCGGCCGTCCTCTAGGGCCTCATCCCCGAGCAGGCGTTCCTTGAGATCGCGGGCCTGGGCGAGCAGTTGGTTCCATTGCCGCCCGGAAAGTTTGCCCTGGCCGCGCAGCAGCTTCTGTTCGAGCAGATGCGCCAGGGTCAGGTCGATATTGTCGCCGCCGAGGAGGATATGGTCGCTGACCGCCAGGCGGGTGAGGGCGAGGCCGATGGGGGAGTCGGCGGCCGCGCGCACCTCGAAGAGGCTGAGGTCGGTGGTGCCGCCGCCGATGTCGCAGATCAGCACCCGCGCCTGTTTTTCCGGCAGACGGTCGAGCAGTTCCGCCAGCTGGGTGAGGTTGCGCCCTTCGTCGAGCCAGGCGTAGAAGGCCGCCTGCGGCTCTTCGATGAGGCGCAGGCTTTCGGGAAAGCCGGCCAGCCGCGCCGCTTCGAGGGTCAGGCACTGGGCGACCTCGTCGAAGGAGGCGGGGACGGTGATGACCACATCCTGCTGCTCGAAGGCCCCCCGGGGATCGTCGGCGGCCATCAGGCGGTTCCAGTTTTCCTTGTAGCAGGCGAGGTAGGCGCTGCTCGCCTCGATCGGCGACAATCGCTGTTCGGCGGGGATGTCTTCCGATTTCCAGGGAAGGATGGGGGCGCCGCGGTCGATATCGCCGTGGCAGAGCCAGGACTTGGCCGAACTGACCACCCGCCCCGGGCGCAGGGCGGTCTGGGCGCGGGCGAACTGGCCGGGAATCCAGCCGGGAAAGGGGCCGGGATGGGGACCGCTCGCGGGATCGAAGCCCGTTTCCCGCTCGCCTGGGGTCAGGGCGCAGAGAAAGGAGGGGAGCAGCTCGAAGCGCCCGTGGCTTTCCGCCGATTCCCACTGGGGCAGGGCAAAGACGCGGATGCCCCGGCGCGGTTCCTTCCGGTCGAGGTAGGCGAGGACGCAGTTGGTGGTGCCGAGGTCGATGCCGATGCTGTAACGGGGTTTACTGGGGACGGACATTGAACTCCACTTTCCATTCCTTGCCGCTGGCGGCGTGGCGCATCCAGAGTTCGAGGGTGCCCAGTTCGGTGACGACCGAATGCAGGGTCACGGGGAGGAACTCGCCGATCTGCCCCGAGGCCGGGGGGAGGGTGACTTCCAGCTGCGCGGTCTCATCCAGTTCCTCCTCGCCTTCGACCATATCGCCCACCTGGTCGCCGGCGCGGATGTTCGACGAGAAGAAGCGGAACTCCACCGGCTCGCCGGTGATCAGGCCGAATTCCCGGTCGGGCAGGGCCGTATCGGTGCCTTCCTCCATCCCTTGGGGAACGACGCAGATCGCCTTGAGCGGCGGGGTGAAACCGGGCACCGCCGGCATGGTCGATTCGAGGCCGATGTAGTAGGAGCGGGCGGTACCGGCCTTGATGCGGATCCCCTGACCGCCGGCGCGGATGGCGGCGAAGGCGGCGGCGCCCTTGGCCACCGCCAGATCGAAATGGGCGCCGGGGAGCTCCCGCACCGCCGCGCCGTCGTTCCAGGCGGCGAGGATGTCGAGCATCCGTCGGCGCAGGGGGGCGGCCTTGAAAACGCCGCCGTTGAAGAGAACCGCGTTCGGGCGCAGGAAGCGCAGCCCCTGATGTTCGCCGAAACGCTCGCCGGCGAGGGCACGCAGTTCGTCGCGGGACTGGACATTCTGCCAGCCGCGGGCGAGGAATTCGGCCAGGTGTTTGCTCAGGGCCGGTTCGCCGGCGTAGTCGAGGCCGAATTCGCGCAGGCCGAAATGGCGGCGGCGCTGGGGATGCTGGCCGATGGCGACGGCGGGGAAGAAGCCGTCGAGAAGCACCCGGTCAAGGAGTTCGCGGCGCAGTTGCGTGGTCAGGGTGCGGGCGAAGAGACTGGAGCCGCGGCTGGCGAGGCTGATGGGGTACTGGTCGAGATCGCCGTCGGCGAAGAGTTTTTCCTTGCCGAGACGGCAGGCGTGAACCAGGGCGTGGAACTGCCAGTTGTCGATCTTCTGCCCCTGGCCTTCGAGTTCGGCCTTGAGATGGTGGGCCAGGGCCAGATCCATGTTGTCGCCGCCGAGAAGCAGGTGGTCGCCGACGCTGACCCGCTCCAGGTGCAGTTCGCCGTTCCGTTCGGCCACCGCCACCAGGCTGAAGTCGGCGGTGCCGCCGCCGACATCGCAGATCAGCACCAGATCGCCGGGGCTCACCTGCGCGCGCCACTGCTCGCCGTGGCTGTCGATCCAGTGGTAGAAGGCGGCCTGCTGCTCTTCGAGCAGGGTCACTTCCCCCCAGCCGGCGGCTTCGGCGGCCAGGTGGGTGTGCAGGCGCGCCACCTCGTCGAAGGAGGCGGGGACGGTGAGGACGATCTCGCAGTCGGCCAGATCGGGCGTTTCCCCGGCGGCTCCCAGGTGCCGGAAAAAGGCCTGACGCAGATGCTCCAGATAGCGGCGGGAGGCGGTCAGGGGGGAGATTTTCCGTTCGCCGAGATCGGACTGCCAGGGGAGCAGGGGCTGTTCCGGGTCGATGTTCGGATGGCACAGCCAGGATTTGGCCGAGGTCACCAGCCGCTCGGGGGACAGGGCCCCGTGGGCGCGGGCGAATTCGCCGACGACGGCGGTCAGGGGCGAGCCTTCCTCCCAGGGGAGGCGGGCGCCGGCGGCGGCCGCTTCCTGCTCCAGGGGGAGATAGATGGCCGAGGGCAGGGTCTCCCGCTCACCGAGGGAGTGGAAGGAAAGGAGCTGGGGGACGGGCAGCACCTGCGGGGATGCGTCGCCGTCGAGGGCGCGGTAGGCCAGGGCCGAGTTGGAGGTTCCCAGGTCGATGCCCAGGGCGAAGCGTTTAGTCATGATTCCGGCCTCCGATGCCTAGGCGATTTCCACTTCGGCCGGGGCGATCACCTCGCGGGCCTCGTCGGTGAGCTGGGGCAGGTTGACGCGGACGGTCTTCCAGCCGCGATGGAGCACCCGGCCGGTGAAGGGGGGATGCTCGGGAACCTTGCCCACCAGCCGGTAAGCGCGGGCGTCGAAGTCGGCGGCCAGGGTCAGGTCTTCCCCTTCGCTGCCGGGATGCAGGGAACGGATATCGAAGGTTTCGGCCAGCACCTCCTTGCATCCCTGGTGCACCACCCGGGCGGCGGCGCCGATCTCTTCGTTGGCATAGGAGGTGATGTCATCCATGACGAAATCGACCAGCCGCCCTTTTTCCTGCAGGCGACCGAGAAACTGTACGACCTGGGCCTGGGCGAGCTTTTCCGGGGCGGGACGGGGCGCGGTTGGTTCCGCCGCCGGGGCCTTCACCGGCGCGGCCGGCTCGGCCGCCGGTTGGCGCCGGAACCGGCCGATCAGCTGCAGCAGCGCGGCGATGCCGAGCAGGGCGACGGCGGCGAGGTGCAGTTGCGGGAGGAGTTCGGGTTGGGGAGGAAGCAGTTCGGGAAAAAAGAAGAGGACGGCGACCAGGGCCAGTCCGGCCAGGGTAAAGAGGATACTCATGGGTTCTCTCCGGAAAATGAAATTCAATGGGATAAAAAGCGGTTCAAGACAAAATCATTTTTTAAACAGGGATAAAGGGGATGAAAGGGATAAAACAAAAAGCCTTATCCTGTTTATCCCCTTCATCCCTGTAATTTTTGGTTACCGTCCCGCCGGCGAGCCGTTGGTCAGGGGGCGGGTGAAGGCTTTTATGATGGTCCAGCTGGCTTCACCGACATCGTCGCCGTCGGTCACGGTGATGGCGAAACGTCCCGTGGTCTGCGGTTTGACGAACATCCCCTCGGTGAAATCCCGGCTCCAGCGCAGGCTGCCGTCCGCTTCCCGGGCATTGACCTTGAAGGTCACCCGGGTGACGGGCTGATCGGTGCCGTTGTAGAGCTTGCCGAAAAAGGTGCCCTTGTTGATGCGCCCTTCGACCTGGAGCTTTTTCAGCTCTTCCGGCTCCATCTCGAATTCTTCCAGCTTCGGCCGGGGGGCGGCGGGGTCGTCCAGCGGGGTTTTTTTGTTGCCCTCGATGAGCCAGGTTTTGCCGCTGCGTTTGTCGATCTGGTAAGTCACCCCCTCTTCATTGACCACCAGGGCGAAGCGGTTGTTGGCGGAATGGACGAAAAAGACCAGGGCCATGCCGAAGACCATGATCGAGACGGTAGAGATAATCGTTTTGCGCATGAAGATTCCCTGTGGCGTAAGAGATTAACGGTCGCGCCGAAACGCGATTGTGAGTCTGTTAAATTACCGCAACAAGGAGCGCAAGTCCAGAACCTTATGGGAAAATGCCCGGTTCGGCCCCTTGTCGCCAAGGAAAGAGACGGCGGGAAAATCCCCCCCCTCTTTGGGGCCAAGGCCTGCCTGATTCCCTCGCATGCCAGGGCGAGGCCGGGGTCGCGGCGGCTTTTGCTCAGGATTCCGCCGCCGGTCCGCGAGCGGCGGCTTTTCCCCGCCTCATGTCGACGCCGGCGAGAAGGACGATGCCGACGAGGAAGAAGCTGGCGAGGGCGAGGATGGCGTGGCGGGAGGAGCCGGTGAGGTCGGCGATGAGGGCGAAGAGCAAGGGGCCGAAGATCGAGGCGAATTTGCCGCTGATGGCGTAGAAGGAGAAGAATTCGGCGGTTTTGGTGACGGGGACGAGGCCGGCGAAGAGCGAGCGGCTGATGGCCTGGCTGCCGCCGAGAATCAGGGCGACGACCAGGCCGAGAATCCAGAATTCCCAGTCGTGGCGCATGGTGAAGGCGTAGGCGCTGACGGCGATGAAAAGGATCAGGCTGAGCATGACCGCGCCCTTGGCCCCCCGTTTTTCCGCCAGGCGCCCGAACAGCAGGGAGCCGGGCATGGCGACGAACTGGATCATGAGAAAGCAGCCGAGGATGCTGACCTGGGCGAGCCCCAGTTCTTCCCGGGCGAAGATGGCCGAGACGACAATGATGGTCTGGATGCCGTCGTTGTAGAAAAGGTAGGCGACAAGAAAGCGCAGCAGGTCGGGGTAGTGGCGCAGCTCGCCGAAGGTGCGCAGATAGCCCCGGAAGCTGGTCGGCAGGGGGGCGGGGGGATGGAGAAAGGCGCTGTCCCGCACATGGCGGAAAGTGGGGATGGCGAAAGCCGCCCACCACAGTCCGGTGAGCAGAAAACCGGCGCGGGTCGCCGCGCCGCGATCAGGGAAACCGAAAAATTCGTAGCCCTGAATCATGGCGAAGGCGATAAGGAGCATGAGGCCGCCGCCGATGTAGCCGAAGGCGAAGCCCCGGGCCGAAAGCCGGTCGATTTCATGGCTTTCGGCCA
>JAVFAR010000064.1:0-17390 GCA_034002365.1 Trichloromonas sp. | reverse complement strand
TCAGAGGATGAATTAAATCGAGCAGTTAAGCGACTCAACCACCGACCGCGGAAGTGCTTAGGCTACCGGACACCCTATGAGGTCATGCGGGAGGCCCTGAGTGGTGCACTTGCTAATTGAATCTGCCAGGGGTCAAATAAATTAAAAATTAGCCGTGGACGGCGAATTCCAGGGACAGTATGCGAATTCCAGGTGCGAATTCCAGGGACAGTATACGCAACTACTGGTCGCGGGCCGGGCGGTTTGCAACCATTTCGGCTGTCTTGTTTTCTTCACCCACAACGTCAGAAGCCGCCATAAACCCGGAGCGGCTTTTTATCAATCGTCGGCGCCGATTTCCCTCATCCCGCCTCCCTCTCATCATCGTCCGATAAAACAAATCCAATGCCGGCGATGGTAGCGCAACCGTGCCGGAGCGGCAAGGGATTTTCCCGGCGGCGGCGCCGTGAACTTGACTTGCCTGCCGTCCCCTCGGTAAACTCCTCCCCTCGGTTTCCCCCCATCCTCCAGGAGTCCTTCCATGGCCCATAAAACCCGCCGCATTCAGGTCGGCAACGTCGCCGTGGGTGGCGGTGCGCCGGTGTCCGTGCAGTCGATGTGCAGCACCGATACCCGCGACGTGGCCGCCACCCTCGGGCAGATCCGCGCCCTGGCCGATGCCGGTTGCGAGATCGTGCGCTGTGCCGTCCCCGACCGGGAGGCGGCCGAGGCGTTGCGGGCGATTCGCGCCGCCTGCCCGATTCCCCTCATCGCCGACATCCATTTCGACTACCAGCTGGCGCTGATCTCCCTGGCCGCCGGGGTCGACGGGCTGCGTATCAACCCCGGCAACATTGGCGAGCGCTGGAAGGTGCAGGAGGTGGTCAAGGCCTGCGCCGAGCGCGCGGTGCCGATCCGTATCGGGGTCAATGGCGGCTCGCTGGAGAAGGAGCTGCTGGAGAAGTACGGTCATCCCGCCGCCGAGGCGATGGTCGAGAGCGCCCTCGGCCACGTGCGGATTCTGGAGGATCTCGGCTTCGGCCGGATCAAGATCAGCCTCAAGGCCTCGGACATCCGCCGCACCGTCGCAGCCTACCGGCAGCTGGCGGCGCGCTGCGACTATCCCCTGCACATCGGCATCACCGAGGCCGGCACCAGCTGGAGCGGTACCATCAAGAGCGCCGTCGGCCTCGGCGCCCTGCTCTACGACGGCATCGGCGATACCCTGCGGGTGTCGCTCACCGGAGATCCGGTGGAGGAAGTGCGGGTCGGCTGGGAAATCCTCAAATCCCTGGAGCTGCGGGAGCGGGGTCCGGTCTTTGTCAGCTGCCCGACCTGCGGACGCTGCCAAATCGAGTTGATCCCCATCGCCGAGGAGGTCGAGCGGCGCCTGCGCGATCTGCCGAAGAAGCTCACCGTGGCGGTCATGGGCTGCGTCGTCAACGGCCCCGGCGAGGCGCGGGAGGCCGACGTCGGCATCGCCGGCGGCAAGGGGCAGGGGTTGCTCTTCCGTCACGGCGAAGTGGTGCGCAAGGTGCCCGAGGCCGAACTGGCCGAGGCGCTGATCGAAGAGGCGCGGCGGCTGGCGGAAGAGGAGTGAGCACCCCACTCGACATCGTCCTGCTGGAGCCGTACCTGACCGGCTCGCACGCGGCCTGGGCCAGGGAGTACGCGGCCCGCAGCCGGCACCGGGTGCGGATTCTCGGGTTGGAGGGCCGGCACTGGAAGTGGCGCATGCACGGCGGCGCCGTGACCTTGGCCCGGCAATTTCTCGCCGAGGGCCTGCGTCCCGATCTGCTGCTGGCCACGGACATGCTCGATCTCACCACCTTTCTCGCCCTGACCCGGCAGGTGACGGCACAAACGCCCGCCGCCCTTTACTTCCACGAAAACCAGCTGACCTACCCCTGGTCCCCCGGCGATGCCGATCCCCCTTTGCGCCGCGACGCCCATTACGGTTTTATCAATTACGCCGGCGCCCTCGCCGCCGACGCCGTCCTCTTCAATTCCGGCTACCACCGGCGCGCCTTTCTCGGCGCCCTTCCGGGGTTTCTCGATGCCTTCCCCGACTGCCGGGAGCCGGAAAGCGTCGCGGCCATCGCCGGAAAGAGCCGCACCCTCCCCCTTGGCCTCGATCTTCAACGACTGGACGGACCCGCGCCGCGCCGGGTCGGACCGCCTTTACTTCTCTGGAACCACCGCTGGGAGTACGACAAAAACCCCGAGGATTTTTTCCGCGCCCTCTTTCGCCTCGACGCGTTGGGCGTCGATTTCACCCTGGCGGTGCTCGGCGAATCCTTCCGGAAATCTCCGCCGATCTTCGCCGAGGCGCGGCAACGGCTGAGGCATCGCATCGTCCACTGGGGGTTTGTCGAGAGCTTTGCCGACTACGCCGCCTGGCTGCGCCGGGCGGACATTTTGCCGGTGACCTCAATTCACGACTTTTTCGGCGCGAGCGTGGTCCAGGCCATTTATTGCGACACTTGGCCGCTGCTGCCGAAGCGCTTGGCTTATCCGGAGCATCTGCCGCCAGCGCGGCACGGGGAGCTTTTTTACGACGATTTCGAGGATTTGGTCACGCGCCTGGCGGCGTTGTGCCGGGGCATCGAACGCCTCCGCCGGATGCCGACCCGTTCGTTGGCGGCCGGTTATGACTGGGCGGCTCTGGCGCCGGTTTACGACGGGCTTCTCGCCGCCCTGGCACGAGGCGGGACTTTTGCGGTTGACAGCGGCGCGGGGCTGGGATAATCAGAAGCGGCATTCATCGCCGGCATTTTGTCGAAACCCTCATTCTTCGCAGGCACTCAATTCTATGACTTCGTACATGGCCATGTGGTGGGAGATCATCCTTCCCGTCCTGTTGATGCTCGGTATCGAACGCTTTCTGGTTATCCGCTATTTGCGTACCCCCGAGCAGGTCGCCTGGGTGCGGAGCCGTGCCTGGCTGCATCCCAACGCCATCAGCCGCGCCCGCTATCCGATGGGCTTCATTTCGGTACTGCTGCTGCATCTGGACTTTCCCCGCCTCTGTTTTCTCTTTTTCACCTTCTGGATGATCAGCGACATCACCGATGGGGAGATCGCCCGCCGTTGCGACCTGCACACCGAGGAGGGGGAGACCATCGACCCCTTTTCCGACAAGCTCATGTATTCCCCCATGCTTCTTTACATGGCCTGGCTCGGCTGGCTCGATCCGCTGCTGGTGGGACTCTTTCTGCTCTTCGACGTCATCGGTCAGGTGTCGCGGCGCTTCAGCAAGGTCAAAGCAGCCAATCTCTTCGGCAAGGCCAAGACCTTCCTGGTGGTGGTGCTGCTCATCGTCGTCGGTTTCGAATGGATCTACGGCCCCCTGCCGCTGCTCGGTCGGGCCATCTATCCCCTGATGGCGATCTGCGCGGCGCTGGCTTTCTGCTCCACCGCCTTCAAGCTGATTCCCAACTACTGGTACGCCAACATCCTCAGCATCATGAATCTGGTCTGCGGCCTGGCCGGCTGTTATGTGCTGCTCGCCGGCTATGCCCCGGTCTATGCCCTGGGGCTGGTTTTTCTCGGCCAGTTTCTCGATCTCTTCGACGGACGGGCGGCGGAACGCTGGGGTTCGACCCCCCGGGGGGAGGTCTTCGACGACGTGGCCGACGGCACCAGTTTCGGTCTCACCGTCGGGCTGATTGTCGCCCTGTCCTTTCCCTCTCTCGGTTTGGGGCTGGCCATCGGCGGACTCTATCTGGCGGCGGTGGTCTACCGGCTGGTGCGTTTCGTCTTGGAAAAGCGCAAGGCGGGGGTGCTGGGCGGGGTCGGCACGTTTTCCGGCATGCCCTCGCCGGCCGGGGCGCTGCTGGCCGGAACCTCCTGCGTCTTCATTCCCAGTTCGCTGATCAACGGCATCATCGTTCTGGCGACCTCGGCGCTGATGGTCTCCCGCGTTCCCTATGCCCACTTCGGGCGAACGATTCTCCCGAAAATCCCCAAAATCGTCCGGGTTCTGGTTCTCGGGCTGTTTCTCTTCATGCTTGCCCTCGGCTTCCGCCGCGACGAATACACGGCGCCCCTGCTGATCTCCCTGGTCGCGGCCCTGGCTTACCTCTTTTCCCCCCTGTTCTGGAAAGAACCGGCGAAACCCACAGACAAATAGCCCGCCAAAACAAAAGCCCCGGTTCGCGCCGGGGCTTTTTCGTCAAAACTTCGCTTGTTTCAGTCATTCATCATCAGGACCGCCGCCCCTTCGATGCGCCCGGCGCGGAGCCGGTCGAGGGCTTCGTTGGCCGCCTCCAGGGGGAAGGGGACGGCCTCGGTATGCAGGGGGATTTCTCCGGCGAGGGCGAGCAGTTCCTCGCCGTCGCGGCGGGTGAGGTTGGCGACCGAGCTGATTTTGCGTTCTTCCCAGAGAATCCGGTAGGGAAAAGAGGGAATGTCGCTCATGTGGATGCCGCCGGAGACGACATGTCCCCCCCGGTCCACGGCGCGAAGGGCGGCGGGAATCAGTTCTCCGGCCGGGGCGAAGATCAGGGCGGCGTCGAGGGGGACGGGGGGCGCCTCATCCGAGGCTCCCGCCCAGATTGCGCCGAGGCGGCGGGCGAAATCCCGCGCCTCGCTATCGCCGGGGCGGGTGAAAGCGTAGACCTTCTGCCCGCGATGCACGGCGATCTGCGCGACCAGGTGGGCGGCGGCGCCGAAGCCGTAGATGCCGAGATGTTCGATGTTGTCGCCCGCGAGGCGGTAGGTGCGGTAGCCGATGAGGCCGGCGCAGAGCAGGGGCGCGGCATGGAGGTCGGAAAAACCGGCGGGGAGGGGGAAGGTGTAGCGCGCATCGGCGACGGTGTACTCGGCGAAGCCGCCGTCCAGGGTGTAGCCGGTGAACTTTGCCTGCGCGCAGAGATTCTCCTGACCCCGGCGGCAGTAGCGGCAGCTGCCGCAGGTCCGGCCGAGCCAGGGGACGCCGACCCGGTCACCGATGTTGAAGGGGCTGTTTCCTTCGCCGACTTCCACCACCGTGCCGACGATCTCATGGCCGGGGATCAAGGGGCGTTTCGGTTCGGTCAATTCCATATCGACGATATGCAGGTCGGTGCGGCAGACCCCGCAGGCGTGGATCTTGATCAGGACTTGTCCGGCGAGGGGGCGGGGCAGGGGGAGCGTTTGCAGGCGCAGCCGGCGCTGGCCCGCTTCGAGAACCATGGCGCGCATGGCCGCGGGGAGAGGCATGGCGGTCTCCTTGTGCGAAAGACGCCGCGTCCGTCGCAAGGGCGGACGCGGCGCGGCTGGGGGGATCAGATGGGGACGTCGTCGACAACGTCGGCGGCGCCGTCGATGGCGTCATGGGCGGTATTGCCGGCGACGGGAACGATGGAGATCACCGCGCCGACGGCGCGCATCGGCACGCTGACGACCTTGGTGAGAAAACAGCCGCTGAGCTGGCCGGCGAGGAGCAGGACGACGAAGAGTTTGATCCAGTTCATTGCAGATCTCCTTGGGGTGGGGGGTGAGGGGCTCAGCGCAGGGCTCCGGCACTGGCCGGAACCGCCCGCTTGAAAGCCCAGGCTTCGATCTTCTTGATCTGTTCGGCCATGGTGACCGACAGGGGAACGGTACGGCTGATCGCTTCCATGATGTCCTGCTGGGTCATGGCGCGGTTCTGGGCCAGGGACTCAAAGCCGGCGCTGGCCACGGCCTGCTCGATTTCGGCGCCGGAAAAACCTTTGGCGGCGTGGGCGAGCATGCCCAGTTCGAAATTTTCGATGGGGAAACCGCGCTTGCGCAGGTGGATGCGCACGATCTCTTCCCGCTCCGAGAGCCCCGGCAGGGCGACGTAGAAGATCTCGTCGAAGCGCCCCTTGCGCAGCACCTCGGCGGGGAGCATCTCGATGGCGTTGGCGGTGGCGGCGACGAAGACCGGGTGGCGCCGCTCCTGCATCCAGGTGAGAAAGTAGCCGAGCACCCGGGAGGCCGGGCCCCCTTCGGCTTTGAAGCCCTGATTGGAGATGCCCGCCTCCATCTCGTCGATCCAGAGCACGCAGGGGGAAAGGGCCTCGGCGGTCTTGCAGGCCTTGCGCAGGCTGCTTTCCGGAGAACCGAAGGTGCCTTCGTAGACCGTCGCCATGTCGAGACGTACCAGCGGCAGGCGCCAGCGGGCGGCGATGGCCTTGACGAAGAGGCTCTTGCCGCAACCGCTGATACCCATGACCAGCACCCCCCGGGGGAGGTTCTTGCCCGAAGAGAGCCCCTCGGCGCCAAAGGCCTTCTCGCGTTTTTCCATCCAGCCTTTGAGGTTTTCCATGCCGCCGAGGTGGTCGGCGGTGACGTCGTTCTCCACGAACTCCATGATGCCGCTCTTGCGCAACAGCTGCTTTTTGGTGCGGAAAAGGGCGGCGACCACTTCGTCCGGCCCGCCCCCCTTGCTGACCCGGGCCAGGCGCAGGGCGCGGTCGAGATTGAGCAGATCGAGCCCCTGGGCGGCGACCACCAGCCGCGACACCGTCTCGTCGTCGGCCAGCAGGCGGTCGATGAAGGGATCCTTCCCCCGGTTTTTATCGAGAAAGGCCTGGATTTCCTTGCGGTCGGGCAGACCGTGGTCGAGGAGCAGGAACTCCTCGCGCAAGGCCGGCGGAATGTCGGGGCGCCCGCCCATGAAGATCAGGGTCTTGCCGGGCGGCCGGCGCACCGCCGAAAAATCCTTGAGAGTGCGTTGAATGAAAGGATTGTCGTGCCAGAACCAGTCGAGATCCTTGAAGATGAAGATCCCCGGACCGTCCTGTTCCACCGCCCAGCGCAGCCCCGCCAGCGGGTCGCGGGTGCCGTCGTGGCCGAGAAAGCCGACCGTGCAGTTCCAGACCAGCGGGCCGGGCATGCCCTTGATGGCATGGAGGGCGGCGTGGGTGATGAGGGCCTCGGTGCGGCTTTCGTTGTCGGTGGTGATGTAGAGCAGCGGCGTTCCCGCCGCCACCTGCCGGCTGAAATTGGCCAGGGTCAGAAGTTCTTCCATGGGTGAATCCTTCCGGCGAACGATGAGAAGGCATAGTGATTTTGTCTCTCACGTTAAATCATTCGTTTAAAATTGTCCATGATCTCAGCGGGTGACGGCACTCGCGAGAAAGCGTTTATTGACTTCGACGGGATCCTTCCTTTACTGTCAATCACCATGGATCACGACTACCTCGACAAACTTAAACAGACCCATCCCACGCTGAGGTTGCTGGCCGCCGACAACGCCCCGCTGATCATCAGTTTTCTCTTCCGGGTCTTTATCCGGCCGAACCGGCGTTCGGTTCCCCAAGGCGATCTGACGACCGCCCTGGACGATTATCTTTACCATCTGCGGGAGGTCCACGGCGAGGGGAAATACCCCAAAACGGCTCGCCAATACCTGGAGGACTGGGCCGGCGGGAAGACTCCGTTTCTGCGCAAATACTACACGGAGAGCAGCGACGAGCCCGAATTCGACCTGACCCCGGCCACCGAAAAAGCGGTGGAGTGGCTGCAGAGCCTGCAAGAGCGGCAGTTCGTCGGCACCGAATCGCGGTTGCTGACGGTCTTCGCGCTGCTGCGGGAGATCGTGCGGTTGACGCAGCCGGATCCCGCGGCGCGCATTGCCGAGTTGGAGTGCCGGCAGGCGGCGATCGCGGCCGAAATCGAGCGTATCCGCGGCGGGGTGATCGATCCCGTTGATCCGACCCGGATCAAGGAGCGCTACTTTCAGGTGGAGGAGACCGCGCGCCGCCTCCTTTCCGACTTCCGCCAGGTGGAGTACAACTTCCGCGCCCTCGACCGGGCAACCCGTGAGCGCATCGCCGTCAGCGATCAGACCAAGGGGCGGCTGCTCGACGAGATCTTCCGCGAGCAGGACGTGATCTGGGATTCGGATCAGGGGAAAAGCTTTCGCGCTTTCTGGGAGTTTCTCATGTCGGCGCCGCGCCAGGCGGAGCTGGCCGAGTTGCTGGAGGCGGTTTTCGCCCTGGAGGAAATTCGCCTGCTTGCTCCCGAGCCCTTTCTCGCCGGGATCAAGTTCTCCCTTCTCGACGCCGGCGAAAAGGTCTACAAAACCAACAACCTGCTGGTCGAGCAGCTGCGCAAGTATCTGGACGATCAGGCTTACCTGGAGGACCGGCGGATCATGGAGCTGGTCAGGGGGATCGAAAAACGGGCGGTGGCGGTCAAGGACGATCCGCCTTCGGGGCGGGACTTCGCCGAACTGGACGACGTCGGGCCCGATTTCGATCTGGTCATGGCCCGCGCTCTCTTCGTGCCGCCGACCAGCCCGCGGATCGGCTCCGCGACGGTGACCGCCGGCGAGGCGGAAATCGATGCCCTGGCCCTCTACCGGCAGAACTATGTCGATGAGACGCTGTTGCGCGCCAACATCCGCAGAGCTTTGCAGAGCCGCTCCCAGGTTTCGCTGCGGCAACTGGTGGAGGAATTTCCGGTGCAAAAAGGGCTGGCCGAGGTGGTCGCCTACCTGAGCCTGGCGGACAGGGACGAAAAGGCCCTGGTGGCCGACGACGAGACCGAAACCCTGGCGGTGAGTTCCGGTAGTGGGCGCACCCGCAATATCGAGCTGCCGAAGGTGATTTTCACCCGGTGAGGGCGCCGAATGCCGCGCCTGCCGGTTATTTATCCAATGTTTCAACGATTTACAGGAAACCCATGAACGCTTACCTCAACCTCCCCCGCCAGGCCTCACTGGTGTTGATCGCCCTCTTCAAGGGGGTTCTTTACCAGGACAAAAATCCCGAACAGTGGCGCGACCTGCTGACCTACCAGAATGCCGTGCGCGACTATGTGGCGGTGCTCGGCCTGCAGGTTCTGCTGGACGAAACCGAGGGGTACGCTTTTCTTCGTCAACGCCCCGAGGAGGCTGGCGAGGATGAGGAGACGGCGCCTCTGCCGCGCCTGGTCCAGCGGCGCCAGCTCAGCTATCCGGTGAGCCTGCTCTGCGTGCTGCTGCGCAAGAAGCTGATCGAACAGGACGCCGTCGGCGGCGAAACCCGGGTGATTCTGAGCCGGGCGCAGATCGTCGACATGATGCGGGTTTTTCTCCCCGAGGGGAGCAACGAGGCCAGGACCGTCGAGCAGATCGAAAGCCACATCCGCAAAGTGGCCGACTACGGCTTTTTGCGTCCCCTCAAGGGGGATGAAGAGCGATTCGAGGTGCGCCGCATTCTCAAGGCGCTGGTCGATGCCGACTGGCTCGGCGACCTGGATCGAAAACTGGAGGCATACCGGGCCCATGCAGACTCTCTCGCTTGATTTCGCCGCCGACGACACGGCCACAGGTTTTCGCCTGCAGCGCCTGGAGGTTCTCAATTGGGGAACCTTCCACCGCCACGTCTGGGCCATCGCCCCGCAAGGTCACAACGCCCTGCTCACCGGCGACATCGGCTCGGGCAAGTCGACCCTGGTCGACGCCGTCACCACGCTGCTCGTCCCCCATCACCGCATCGTCTACAACAAGGCGGCCGGGGCCGAAGGGAAGGAACGCTCCCTTTATTCCTACATCCGCGGCGAGTACAAAAGCGCCAAGGACGACCTGACCCAGTCGGCCAAGGCCATTTCCCTGCGCGACGAGAACAGCTACACCGTGCTCCTCGCCCAGTTCCATAACGAGGGGTTCGCCCAGACCGTAACCCTGGCCCAGGTTTTCTGGCTCAAGGACCAGAAGCGCAATCCCGAGCGTTTCTTCATCGTCGCCCAGGGCTCCCTGACCATCGCCGAGGACTTCAGCGGTTTCGGCAGCGACATTCTCGATCTGAAAAAGCGCCTCAAGCGCGCCCCCCGCGTCGAGATTCTGGAGAACTTCAAGGAGTACGGCAGCCGCTTCCGTCACCTGTTCGGCATCCAGAACGAGCAGGCCCTCGAACTCTTTTACCAGACCGTCTCCATGAAATCGGTGGGGAACCTCACCGATTTTGTGCGCAACCATATGCTCGACGAAGGCGAGGTGGAAAGCCGTATCGATGAGCTGAGGCGCAACTTCGACAACCTCAATCGGGCCCACGAGGCGGTGCTCAAGGCCAAGGAGCAGATCGGACGACTGGCGCCCCTGGCCGAGGACGGTCGGCGCTACCGGGAGCTGAGCGTCGTCATCGAGGAATTGCGCCGCTGCCGCGAAGCGTTGCCGGTCTACTTCGCCCGGCACAAGGGAACGCTGCTGGAGGCGCAGATCGCGAACCTGGAGACGGAGGTCAAGAAGATCGGCCATCGGCTGGTCACCCTCAAGGAAGAGATCGGCCAACTGCGGCAGAAGGAGGGGGAACTCAAAACCTGCATCGACGAAAGCGGCGGCCGTCGTCTGCAGGCACTGGAACAGGAGATCGCCGGCCTGGAGAAGGAGCGGGAGAAAAAGCAACTGCGGGAACGGGAGTACCGCGGGCATGGGACGAAACTGGAGTTGCCGCCGGTCCACAGCGAGGAGGATTTCTATCGCAACCTCAGCGCCGCCCGCGCCCTGTTGACGGAAATCGAAAACCGGATCGCCGAGATCAATAGGGTGGTCATCGACCAGAACCTTCTGCAACGGGAACTTAAGACCAAGCGGTCCCGGGTTGCCGACGAAATCGCCTCCCTGCGTCGCCGCAAGAGCAACATCCCGCTGAAAAATCTGGAACTTCGCGCCGAGATGGCGCAGATCCTCGGCGTCGACGAAAACGCGCTCCCCTTTGCCGGCGAGTTGCTGCAAGTCGACGACGGCGCCGGCCCCTGGCAGGGGGCCATCGAACGCCTGCTGCACAATTTCGGCCTGAGCCTGCTGGTTCCCGAGCGCCTTTACGGCGAGGTCAGCCACTACGTCGATCGCACCAATCTGCGCGGACGGCTGGTTTACTTCCGCGTCCGCGAGGGTGAAGGCGGCAAAAGCCTGCCGGCGCCCGAGGCCGACGCCCTGGCGCGCAAGCTGCGCATCAAGCCCGACAGCCCCTTTTACCCCTGGCTGGAGCAGCATCTGCAGGAGCGTTTCGATTACCGTTGTTGTGATGATCTGGAGCATTTCCGGCGGTTTCCCCGGGCGCTGACCCGTAACGGCCAGATCAAGTCCGGCGGCCAGCGTCACGAAAAAGACGACCGGCGCTCCATCCACGACCCCGGTCAATATGTGCTGGGGTGGAGCAACGCGGAGAAAATCCGGGCGCTGGAGGGGGTTAAGCAACAGCTGGAAACCGAAGAACGACGCCTCGCCGAAACCCTGGCGGAGTCGAGCCGGGATCTGCGGGAGCAGAACGGGCGGCGCGACACGGTGCGCGACCTGCTCAAGTTCGAGGACTACGGCGAGATCCACTGGGCGCCCCTGGCCCGGCGCATCCAGTCGCTGCAGGAGGAAAAGGCCGAGATCGAGCGCAGCTCCGACACCCTGCAGGCGTTGCGGAACCAGCTGGAGCTGACCCGGCAGGAACTGGAGCTCAAGGAGAAGCGCCAGGGCGATCTGGGTAAAGAGGGGGGCAAACAGGAAGAGCGCCTGGAAATCCGCCGCGCCGAACTCGCCGAGGCCCGCCAGCTCACCGAGCTGCTCACGGAGGAGGAGCGCCGGATCTGGTTTCCGCGCATCGACCCCTTCTGCACCCCGGGTCTCAATCTGCAGAACATCGACAAAGCCCAGCGCGAGACCCGCGAAGCGATCCAGAACCGGCTCGACGGCGACGAAAAAAAGAGCCGGCGGCTGACCGAAAAGCTCATCGGCGCCATGCAGGCCTACAAGAACGCCTATCCCGCCGAAACCGCCGAGGTCGACGCCGGACTGGAGGCCCTCGGCGAATTCGAGACGATGCTGCAAACCTTGCAGGAGCAGGATCTCCCCCGCCACGAGGAGCGCTTCAAGCAACTGCTCAACGAGGGGACCATCAACAGCGTCGCCCTCTTTCAGAACCAGCTCGACAAGGAGCGCCAGCAGATCGCCAGGAAGATCGAGACCATCAACGGCTCGCTGCGGCAGATCGAGTACAACCCGGGGACCTACATCGAGCTGGTCATGGACAAGACCCAGGATGCCGAGGTGCGGGAGTTTCAGCAGGATGTCCGTCAATGCCTTTCCCATATGGAAGAGACCGAACTCTATAACGAAGCCAAGTTTCTCCAGGTCAAAAGCCTCATCGACCGCTTCAACGGCCGCGAGGGGCTCGTCGACCTCGACCGCCGCTGGACCCGCAAGGTTACCGACGTGCGCAACTGGTTCGCCTTTTCGGCCAGCGAGCGCTGGCAGGAGGACGGCAGCGAGCGGGAATTCTACTCCGACGCCTCGGGCAAGTCGGGGGGGCAGAAGGAAAAACTCGCCTACACCATCCTCGCCTCGGCCCTGGCCTACCAGTTCGGCCTGGAATGGGGGGCGGTGCAGTCGCGCTCCTTCCGTTTCGTGGTCATCGACGAAGCCTTCGGCAAGGGCTCGGACGAAAGCACCCGGTACGGCCTGGAGCTCTTCAAGAAACTCCATCTGCAACTGCTCATCGTCACCCCGCTGCAGAAGATCCACGTCATCGAGGACTACATCCGCTCGGTCCATTATGTTCACAACGAAGGAGGCGCCAACTCGGTGCTGCGCAATCTGACCCTGGAGGAATACCGGGAGGAGAAGGAGCGCTTCCGCAGGACGGCTGAGGGATGATCGCCCCCGGAGAGATCAAGGCGAAGGCGGAAAAAATCTGGCAGAGCGGCCTGTTGCTGCGGGCCCATCTGCGCGGCGAGGAACTTTTCCCTCTCGATATCCCGTTTCGCAAGCCGACCGGGAAGGAGGCGCTGGAGCGTTTCGCCGAGGTTCGCGCCTGGATGCTGTCGCTGCGGGAAGCCGGCAAGGCCTCCCGAGGGTTCGGCTATTCGTTGGATTTTTCCGCCGTCAATCACCGTCAGCTTGGCGAACAGCGCTTCCCGGCCCGCATCTATTTCGAAACCCCTGCCGATTTGCTCAGAATCATCGGCCGACAGCGGGACTTCGATTGTTTTCGCGAACTGGCGGAGCCGACCCTGGCCGCCCACCCGTCGCTGCGCCCCTGGCTGGAACGGTCGCCCTTCAACGTGCTGGACCACCGGGAAAGCTGGCCGCGGTTGCTCGCCGTCTGCGCCTATTTTCTGCACAACCCCGTCCCGGGGCGTTACCTGCGGGAGCTGGACATCCCCGGCGTCGACAGCAAATTTGTCGAACGGAACCGGCGCATCCTGCGGGAAATGCTCGACATCCTCCTGCCGCCGGCAGCCATCGACCGGTCCGTGACCAGTCTGGCCGGCTCCGGATTCGAGCGCCGGTTCGGTCTGCGCTACGACGAACCCCTGATCCGCCTGCGTCTGCTCGACCCGGTTCCGACCGCTCCTTTCGGCCTCACCGACCTGAGTATTCCCCTGAGTCAGTTTCTCGCTTTCGATTTCCCCTGCCGGCGGGTTTTCATCACCGAAAACAAGATCAACGGTCTCAGTTTTCCCCAGGTTGCCGATGCCCTGGTGATCTTCGGTCTTGGCTACGGCATCCAGGCCCTGAAGGAGGCCGACTGGCTGCGGCGGAAAGAGATCGTCTACTGGGGGGATATCGACACCCACGGTTTTGCCATCCTGTCCCAACTGCGCGGTTACTTCCCCCGGGTTCGTTCGATGCTCATGGACCGGGAGACGCTGCTGGCTTTCCGCCACCTCTGGGTGGCCGAGGAGGCGGACAAGCGCTGTCTGGCCGAGCTTCCCCACCTCGACGAGGAGGAGCGGCGACTCTGCGAGGATTTGCGCGGCAACGGTTTGGGGGATCGCGTGCGTCTGGAGCAGGAAAGGATCGCTTTTGCGTGGCTGCGGGATTGGCTGGAACGGACATTATAAACATGGTAGATTTCCCCGGCACATTTTATTTCCGGAGGCTGCCATGCTCGATCTGATCAAGAAACACCTCGCCGCCGTCAAGGCCCATCCCGCCGTTACGCCTCTGGTTCTGCGCAAGGCCCATGCCCTTTACGTCAACGGCCAGTGCCAACTGCTGACCTGCGCCCGCGATCATTTTCATATCGCCATCGATGATGAATTCAAGGATTTCGATCTGTTCGTCGAGCTCGGCGAAGCCGGGGTTTCCACCCGCTGCAACTGCAAGGCTGTCGAGGCCGAGTGCCATCACGCGGTGGCCGGGCTGCTGGAGCTCTCCGGTTTCCTGGCGCGGGACGAGGTGCCCGAAGCGGGGTCGGGCAATACCTACACCCGCGAAGGGATGATCAAGCGGGTGCTCGACGAGCGGCGGGAAAAGGCGGAGAAGGCCGGATACCGCATCGAATTCGCCGACAACCCCTACGGCGAGCACGAACTGTTCAACGAGCAGGGCAAACGCTACAAATTGACCTTTCGCGATATCGACGCCGAGCAGGGGTACTGTTCCTGCCCGGATTACCGCAGCAACAAGCTGAGTACCTGCAAGCACCTGATGCACGCCTTCGACCGGTTCGGAAAGCGCGGGCAGGTTCCGACGCCGGCGCAGGAGTATCCCTTCGTCGAGATTTTTCTCGATCCCCGCCGGGAGAATCGCATCGCCTGGTTTTATCCCCATGCGCTTCCCGCCGCGGCGGCGCCGCTGATCGCGGAGTTTTTTTCGCCCGAGCAGACACTTGTTCCTGAAAAAACGGCGGATTTTCTCTCCTTTATCGAAAAATCCCGGGAAATTAAGGAAGTTCTGATCCGCCCCGAGGTCCTTGAAGCGGTGGAGGAATTTTTCGAGGCGCGTCTTTTAGAGGAAATCCGGGAAACCCGACGGCCGGATTATTCCCTGGTCTTCGCGGATTTGTTCCCCTATCAGAAGGAGGGGATTGAATTCGCCCTTTATCGCAAGGGGGCGATCATCGCCGACGAGATGGGTTTGGGCAAGACCCTGCAGGCGATCGGCACCGCCGTGCTGAAAAAGGATCTGTTCGGTTTCGGGCGCACCCTGATCGTCTGTCCCGCCTCGCTCAAGGACCAGTGGAAAAAGGAAATCGGGCGCTTTTGCGGGGAGCAGGCGGTGGTGGTACAAGGAGGGCCCGAGGAGCGGGCCGCGCTTTACCGGGAGACCGACGCTTATTTTCTGATCTGCAACTACGAGGCGACCCTGCGCGACCTGCCGCTATTGCAAAAATACGCCCCCGATTTCATCATTCTCGACGAGGCCCAGCGGATCAAGAATTACGAAACCCAGACCGCCGGCGTGGTCAAGCAGATTCCCCGAAAACACGCCCTGGTCATTACCGGGACTCCCATCGAGAACCGCCTGGTCGATCTTTACTCCATCGTCGACTTTCTCGATCCGAAACTCCTTTCTCCGCTCTGGGAATTCTCGTACCAGCACTGCTGCTTTGATCCCCGGCAGAAGAACAAGATCACCGGTTATTACAACCTCCAGAGCTTGAAGGATCGCTTGCAGCCGATCCTGATCCGCCGGGAAAAAAAGGACGTCCTCCGTCAGCTTCCCCATATCACCCAGCTCGACGTCCCGGTGGAGCTGCATCCGCGCCAGGTCGACCATCATGCGAGCTACGCCAATGGGGTGGCCCAGATTCTGCGCAAGAAATTCATGACCCCCTTCGATTTGCAGAAACTGCAATTGCTGCTGGCGAAGATGCGCATGGTCTGCGACTCGACCTTTCTGGTCGAGCCGGAGGAGGAAATCCATTATTCCCCCAAGCTCGACCAGTTGCGTCACATCCTGATCGACCAGCTCGACCTGAAGCGTTCGCCGCGCAAAATCGTGATCTTCTCCGAGTGGGTGCGGATGAACCAGCTCATCGCCCGCATGCTGCGGGAGAACAGCCTCGGTTACGTGGAACTCAGCGGCAAGGTGCCGGTTCCCAAACGTTCGGCGTTGATCCGGGAGTTCGAGGACAACCCGGTGTGTCAGGTTTTCCTTTCCACCGAGGCCGGCGGAGCGGGACTCAACCTGCAGGTCGCCGATACGGTGATCAATTTCGAGCTCCCCTGGAACCCGGCCAAGAAGAACCAGCGCATCGGCCGTATCGACCGTCTCGGCCAGCAGAGTGGGCACCTGACCGTCATCAACCTGATCGCCCGCGACTCCATCGAAAGCCGCATCGCCGAGGGGCTGCTTCTCAAGCAGGATCTCTTCGCGGGGGTGCTGAGCCCCGGGAGCACCCTCGATGCCGTCGACTTCGCCGACCGGGGGCGCCCCCAGTTCCTGGATCAGCTGGAGGCGGCCGTGGACCAGTTCGTCCATCCCCCGCCCGCGGATGCCGAAGCCGAAGCAGAATCCGCGGCGCAGGTGGCCGCCGCCGCGGGCGATCCCTGCGCGGAACCGGTCGAAACCGATGCGCCGGTGATACAACCGGCTGCCTCGGTTGTCGCCGTCGAACCGAAAGCTTCTGCCACCCGTCCTGCCGCCACCGCCTCGCCGGAGCGGCTTGCCGAGGTGATGAATCAGGGGATGGCTTTCCTCTCCAGCTTGATGCAGATGGCCACCGGCGAGCCCCTGCAAGCCGAAGCGGGGGCGATTTCGGTCGATCCCGAAACCGGGGAAGTGACGATGAAGTTCAGGTTGCCGGGGGGCGGCGGGTGACGTTTTCGGCTCTGTTCACAGCCTGCTGGGGCGGGTTGGAGCGGCAGGGCGAATCCGGGGATTCTTTCTGATAGCCGCTCCGGGAGCAATTTCTTAAGAGGGGCGAAAATCGAACCGTTTCGCCGGCTGAAAAACGTCCGGCGCCGGGAAGCGGCCGCCCTTCATTGCACTTGCAATCGCCATGAAAATACGCTAGTTTTCACCCCTTCTCGGCGTCCCCGCCAGGTTTTCCCAGCTGTTTAATCTTCCGTCGACCGGATCGAGGTGCCGCCCATGCGCTATTCCCAATATCTTCTCAATACCCTGAAAGAGACCCCGGCCGATGCCGAGGTGATCAGCCATCAGCTGATGATGCGGGCGGGCATGATCCGCAAGATCGCCGCCGGTATTTACAGCTATCTGCCCCTCGGGTTGCGCTCGATCCGCAAGGTCGAACAGATCATCCGCGAGGAGATGAACCGGGCCGGGGCGATCGAGCTGCTGATGCCGATGGTCGTTCCCGCCGAACTCTGGCAGGAATCGACGCGCTGGGAGCAGTACGGCAAGGAGCTGCTGCGCTTCAAGGACCGCAAGGAGGCCGATTTCTGCCTGGGACCGACGCACGAGGAGGTCATTACCGACATCGTCCGCCGCGAGGTGCGTTCCTACCGGCAGCTGCCCCTCAATCTTTACCAGATCCAGTCCAAGTTCCGCGACGAGATCCGTCCCCGCTTCGGCCTCATGCGCGGCCGTGAGTTCATCATGAAGGATGCCTACTCCTTCGATGTGGACGAGGCCGGGGCCGATGTCGCCTACGACAAGATGTACCAGGCCTACCGGCGCATCTTCGAGCGCTGCGGCCTGCGCTTCCGCGCCGTCGAGGCCGACACCGGCAACATCGGCGGAAGTTCCTCCCATGAGTTCATGGTGCTGGCCGATTCGGGGGAGGACGCCATCG
>JAVFAR010000063.1:0-17502 GCA_034002365.1 Trichloromonas sp. | reverse complement strand
CAGAGGATGAATTAAATCGAGCAGTTAAGCGACTCAACCACCGACCGCGGAAGTGTTTAGGCTACCGGACACCCCATGAGGTCATGCGGGAGGCCCTGAGTGGTGCACTTGCTAATTGAATCTGCCCCCGAATGCGGCGCCGGCAAGGATAATTTCGAGGAAGCCGAAGAATAAATCGATCAAAAGGAGATCCGCATGTCATTCGTAAGCATGGACGATATCATCAAATTCGCCGTGAATCAGGAAGAGGCCGCCTACACTCTTTACAAAAATGCCGCGGCGATTTCCAAAAGCATCTCGGCCAAGAAAATGTTCGAAGAAATGGCTCGCGAAGAAGCAGGACACAAGGAAGTCTTCGGCAAGATGAGTGTGGAGAAGGCCGAACACTATAGATCCATCAAGATTCCCGACCTGAAAATCAGCCAGTATCTGGCCGGCGTGCCGCTCAAACCGGACATGACCTATCAGGAAATTCTCGTCTACGCCATGAAAGCCGAGGAAAACGCCTATCAGCTCTACACCAACGCGGCCGCTTCCGTCGAAGATCCGCAACTCCAGAAGGTGCTCAACGTCTTCGCCGACGTCGAAAAAGGGCACAAGATCAAAATCGAGAAGATTTACGACGATCATGTCCTTACGGAAAACTGAGACTTCGGCTTCAGTTCGCCGACTCCGGCGACCTGAAGCGTAAACCATAAAAAACGGCCCTCCCAAATCGGGAGGGCCGTTTTTTTCGGCGATGCGGAGGGTTCCGTTACAGTAGCGCGTCAATGGTCTCGAAATCGATTTCCGTTTCGGAGAGGGATTTGATCAGATCGATCTTTTCCCGGTCCTCGACGGTAATCTTGGAAACGTCGCTGGTGACGCGCAGAAAGGCCTCGGAGTTGGTCATTTCCGTGCGGATGTAAGGGACATGACTGTCGTCGAGAATCTTCTGGGTGATGGCCTGCACCGGCGCCAGCCCGGGAATGACCAGGCCGGCGATCTTTTTACGGTACTCGGGCAGCTTGTAGAGGGAGGCGAGCATCACCATCAGTTCATCGCGGGAGCTGTTGACCATCACCAGACTCGAATCCTTGAGCAGATCGGCGACCCGCTGGGCCGAGGCGGCACCCAACTGCACATGGTGGGCGATGCGTGTGCCCTGGCGGAGATCGCCGCGCAAGGGGGCATCGAGAATCTTGGCGATACGCAACAAAGTCGGATTGGCCAGCACCGGCGAATAGTTGAAACCGCCGTCGACCCGGAAAGGCTGGGGGCCGAAGGCACGGCGCAGGTAGCCGAGACTGGACTGGCGCTTGCTCGGAATCAGCTTGTTGAGCAGCACCAGCTTAACCTCCACCTGCTCCTGACGAAAGAGGGCCAGGTTGAGACTCACGGAGTCGAAGGTGTTGCCGATGCCGCCACCGGCGATGATCATCACCGGCGCTTCCACTTCCCTGGCGATGCGGGCGTTGCTCATGCCGATCACCGAACCGACGCCGCTGTGGCCGGAGCCTTCGATCACCAGAAAATCGCAGCGTTTTTCCAGCTCGGCTACAGCGTTGCGAATATCGGAGAGAAATGCCTCGGCGGAGAGTTCCCCGTCGAGAACCCGGCGCGTCGAATCGCCATGCAGCACTACCGGCGACATGAAATCGAGATCGTCGGCCAGCTCGAAGACCCCGGCCATCAGCGCGGCATCTTTGTCCATGGTCCGCCCCTGATAGACCGTCGGCTTGGGTCCAAAGGGTTTGATGAAGCCGACCTTTCCGTATTTCTGTTTGGCCAGGTGGATGAGGGAAATGCTGGTGGTGGTCTTGCCTGAATTCTGTCCGGTCGAGGCGACAAAGATTTTCTTGGCCATAAAAAAAGCGATCCTTTGGGATATCGACAGGGCTAATTCAACAACAACAGTTCACTGAGCGAACCTTCCACGGTTTGAAAACCCATAGAGTATACCCGATATAGCCCCAGAAACGGAAAAAGACACCCCGAAGGTGTCTTTTGTAGTATCCAGCCTGATTCAGCTGGTAGGCACGGGCGGGATTGAACCGCCGACCCCTACCGTGTCAAGGTAGTGCTCTCCCACTGAGCTACGTGCCTGTTCCAACTGTAAAGGCGGCATTTATATCGAAGACGGCGGCGCCTGTCAACTCTTTTCTGGCGCGGCCGCGGCGAACTCGTTAGTCCGCCGTTCCGCCGAGAGTCCGCAGAAAAATCCGGTCCTCCTGCGAAATTTCGGCAAACATGATGCCCATGCCGGAAACCGTCTGGGCTTCGCTTTCCTTTGTCCCCGACACCGACCAGACGACCCGGGCCTTGACCTTGATTTCCCGCGACTTCGGCCCCAGGATGGTCATGGCGAAGAGTTGGCCCAAATCCAGGGGCGGATCGAGACAGATAAAGAGCCCCGAAGGGGAGGCATTGCCCGTCACTCCCTGGCGGGTGCCGGTCCGCGTCTCGATTATCACCGGCCAATGGGCGTCAAAGCGGGGAGCGCCGCGAGGAACCTTCCGCACGTCCTCCACCGAGTCCTCCGCCGCGCGCCGTGCGGCCTTCCGCCGCTGCAAGGCCAGCCACACAAGCAAAACCACTCCCCAGAAAACCGGAAGAATCCAAACGAAATCGTAACTATTCAGCTCCCTCCCGTGTCAACCCGGGAGGGGGACATGATGGTGGTTGGTTATTCACACAGCATAAACTGAGGCGACTTACCCTCAAACAATAGGCGCAAGGCTTCGGACGCACTAACGCCCTGTTTCCGGCAAGTGGATAAGTAGCCGCGGATTCGGCAGAACATCATGGCCCCCTCCCAGGAACGGAAGCAGCCGGAGATTTTCTGCTGAACCTTGATCATGCGGCGGGATCGAGCGCGTTACCGCCGCCCTGCGGGGAAGCAGCCGGAGATTTTCTGCTGAACCTTGATCATGCGAAGATCGTTTTCCGCCTGGTTTCTGGAGAAAGGCGCCTCGTCTTCGGCCATGAACCGCAACACGTCAACCTCATAGTCTCGAAGTCGCTCCAGCAGGTTGCGGGCTTTGGAGCGAGCCAGGCGCCCCCGGCGCCCATTTCTCTCACTTTCATCGGGGGGAGGGCACTCCTTTTCAGCCTCTTCAAGCAGGGTTCGGTAGCGCCTTCGGAAGATTTCGGCATCAAAAGCCTCAAGACGGCCCAGGATAACACAGGTTTTCAGGGCGGGATTTTTGTCCCGAGACCCCCTCGTGGGGCGGAATTATTATCGGAACGCCCCCGGGCGTGGCGGTGATAAAATCGTGCGGCACAGGCCAGGCAGGGCGGCCCAAGGCCGGCACCTGCTGCTGTCTCGGCAAGGCGCCGGTGATTTTCGATTTTTGCAGAAAAACCGTGTCAAGAACTTTTTTCAGCAATGTGCTGAATAGTTACAATTTTACTTACATTGACGTGACTGCGGTCAACAAGGAGGCAGGTTGTATTGCTGACGCAAAGGTGTTTACGCCTGGGGAGGCGCCAAGCAGGGCCAGAAAAGTGGTTTGCCCTGGTGATGTACTATATTCCTGCGTTCGTCCATATCTTCTGAATATCGCAATTGTTGAAAATCAGTGGATTGTTCTCCGCAGCCCGTTTCTTGTTGCATGCGTTGAAGAAAAAATGAGAGGTCAAGCCTACCCAGCAATCAACGACGCCGACTTCGCAGTCTTGCCATTCCCTCTCCCCCCCTCGCCGAACGGCACCGCATCGTCGCCAAGGTCGATGAACTGATGGCCCTGTGCGACCGGCTCGAAGCCCAAATCACCAGCACCGAAACCGACAGCCGCCGCCTGCTCGAAGCGGTGCTGCGCGATGCGCTCAGCCCTGCCGCCTGAAGGGAGTTCCGGGTGGGATTTTCAGAGAGATCATATTCAATTTTCCTGCAACGAAAAATCGCCCGAATCAAAGCCGCGGCAGCTCGCCGGCAATCGCCAGAAAGCGCCCGGCATTCCCTCTGATCTTTTCGATCAGCTCCCGGGCAAAGTCCATTTCCTCCCGGCTCCAATCATCTCCTAACGGCAGGCTCGCCATGCGCTCCAGGATCGCCGTACCGAGATTTTTCAGACGGGTCGCCACCTGGCGCGGCGGCAGCCGGCAGGCATCACAGAATTCCGCCAGGTCATAGGGCGTAACCTTCTCGGCGTTGAACTCGTCGCCGACGGCCATGGCCAGATCCCGCTCGAACTCATCCCCATAGATGTCGATGTTCAACAGGTCGTAGCCCGGCGCCAGGTCGAGCCCCGCCTTGCCGACGAAGAACGAAATGTTCTTGCCGTGCGCGTCGCTGTTGCCGATCAGCAACTGGAACAGCGTCCAGTTCAACAGATCGCGGATGGCCAGGGCCGGAACGCGGCAGTCGCGACAGGCGGCAAAGAGCTTCGGCAGACTGGCGCCGGTGCGGATGCGGGCTCCTTCGCCGGACTTGCCGAAAGGGCGTTCGTACTTGTAGGTCGGCGGCAGATCGAGCAGCTGGCAGCCGTCGATCAGATGCAGCCGGTCGACTCTGTCCCCGAGCCGGCGCCGGTCGAACCGCTCGACGACCAGAACCGGTTCGCCGAAGCGTCGGAGCGAGACCCCGGCGACCGGCAGCTTGACCAGTTCCGCCAGCTTCATGCAGAGAAACTCGTTGATCATCATGTGCATGTCGGGCCGTCGACCGAACTTCAGAATATGCGCCGATGCCAGCTCCCCCTCGCCGAACCCCATGCTGCCGTCGGGCCGGATCAGGATCGGCAGCTTGTCCTGTACGTCGGCGACGGAAAGGCGGGGTTTGCCGTCCCATGAAGCGATGGAGAGATGTTGGCGCTGAGCGATCCGCTCCGTCAATTCCCCGGCGCCGACTTCGCGGAATGCGGTCGGTCGAGGTTTCTCGCCGCCGTCATACCGAAAAGTCAGCGCGCCGGTCGTCTCCGCTCCAAGCAAGGCAATCAGGCCAAAGATATTGCCCTTCGAAATCTGGTGGTCGACCGAAAGTTCTTCCAGCCACTTTCCTTCCGGCAGGAGATTGGCGAGAAAGCGCTTCGCCTGCTCGGATCGACACGCCCCAGGTTGCAGGTGCGGCGATACGGCATACCCCTGGCCGTCGAGCCAACTCTTGGCGTACTCCAGCCCGTAGCGATCGTCCTTCCCCTCAAGGGTCAGCCGGCCGAGCGGTTCCCGATTCAGGGGTCTGCGTCATTATTTCTCCCAGGGCTCGACCATGAGATGGATGCCGAGCATGCGGCAGACCGTCAGGATGCTGGAGAGTTTGACGTCGCCCCTGGCCGTCTCGATCTTGGTCAGGGTATCGACGGCGACTCCGCAAAATGCCGCCGCATCGTGCATTCCCAGCCCCGATTGGGTCCGGCGGGCACGTATGAACTTGCCCAGGGTCTCGGCATCGAGTGGTCCGCTCTGCTCGGGAGTTGGCATCGGCTTGATCGTTTTTGGCATTTGTCTCTCCATCAAAATACTATTTAAGCAGTATTTATGGCATAAGATCCATTCGTCAAGGATTAAATATCGCCCGGGCAGTATGAAAAGACCTGAAGGGTTTTGAACGACAATAAATACTATTAAGGCAGTATTTATTGTCGTTGTCGTTGGCAAATAAGGTTAGGTGGGGAGCGGCGCGAGCGGCAGGCCGATCGTAGGCGGGGATCAGGGTGCCGAGGGGGGAGTAGAGAGCGGGCGGTGTCGGAGCCGTTGTGGGCGCTCGGGTAAGTGGCGCCTGGCCGACCAACGGCCGGGGGGACGCAGGCGTCCCCCCGGTTGCCTACAGTCCGGTCTTCTTCAGGGCTTCGAGCAGTTCTTTCTGTTTGTCGGTCAGATGTTTGGGGACGGACACGTCGATGGTGGCGTAGAGGTCGCCCTTGCCGCCGCCGGAGCGGGGGATGCCGAAACCGGCGAGGCGGATCTTGCCGCCGGCGGCGATGCCGGGGGGGACTTTGACGCGCTTGGGGCCGTCGAGGGTCGGCACGTCCACCGTGGTGCCGAGACAGGCGCCGGTGAAGGGGATTTCCAGGCGCACATGCAGGTTGTCCCCCTCGCGGCTGAAGACCGGATCGGCTTCGACCTCGATTTCCAGAAAGAGATCCCCCGCCGTGCCGCCCATGGGGCTGCTCCCCCCTTTGCCGGCGATGCGCAGGCGCTGGCCGTTTTCGACTCCGGCGGGAATCCGCACTTGCAGCTGCTCGACCGTGCCGTCGCGGCGGTAGTCGACGCGCCGTTCCCCGCCGAGGACGGCGAGGCGGAAGGGGATGGGCAGGCGCATGACGAAATCCTGTCCTTTGACCACGCGGCTGCGGGTCGTGCCGCCGCCGAAGGGGCTGCGTCGGCCGCCGCCGAAGAGATGGCCGAAGATGTCGTTATCCCCCAGGCCGAATTCCCGGAAGAGATCGCCCACGTCGAAATTGCGGTAGATGTCTTCCTGGCTGAAGCGCTGATGAAAGCCCGATTCGCCGAACTGGTCGTACTGGCGCTTCTTCTCGGGATCGGAGAGGACGGCGTAGGCCTCGGTGATCTCCTTGAATTTTTCCTCGGCTTTTTTGTCGCCGGGGTTTTTGTCGGGGTGATATTTCAGCGCCAGCTTGCGGTAGGCTTTTTTGATTTCCTCCGCCGAGGCGTCTTTTTTCACGCCGAGCTGGGCATAGTAATCCTTGGCCATCGGTTCTCTCCTGGTTGGGGCGCAAATGCGTTGACAATATAGTGACGGGGATGCCCGGCGTCAAGTGGCGTTCGGCTCTTGCGGGCGCGGACGCGCCAGGGCCAGTCCCGAGAGGAGGGCGCCGCCGCCGATGGCGAAGATCAGTTCGAGCCCGCCCCATTCGCCGAGGTAGCCGAGAATCACGGCGCCGGCGAAGGCGCCGGTGTCGATGCCGCCGGTGAAAATGCCGGTGATCTTGCCCCGATTCTGGGCCGGTTCGTCGCGCAGCGCCAGGGCGTTGAGGGTGGGAAAGAGCAGCCCGTGCCCGGCGCCGGCGAGAAACCCGGCGGCGAAAAAGGCCGGACCGCTTGTAACGAAGATCAACGCCAGCAGTCCGCCGGCGGTGATTGCCAGGGCGTAGGGGAGGATGCGGCCCTCGCCGATGCGGTCGGCCAGCCGTCCCCCGACCAGGCGGATGAGAACCGCGGCGGTGGAGTAGGCGATAAAGTAGAGGGAGACGAAGGGCAGGTTTCGCGCCTGGGCCAGGGGCGCGACGAAGTTGCCCGAGGCGGCCAGGCCGAAGCCGAAGAGCAGCGAGAGCAGGGCGATGGCGAGGTGTTTGCGCTGCCCGAGCAGGGTAAAGAAGCCGGGGCCGGGCTGCTGTTCCCGGGGGGCGTAGGTGTCGGCGAGGCTCAGGGTGATGAGCAATGCGGCCAGGGCGGGCAGGCCGGCGGCGATGAAAAAGGCGTCGAAACCGTAGCGGCGCAGGACGATTTCGCCGATCAGCGGGCCGATGGCGGTGCCGATCAGACCCGAGGCGCCGAAGATGCCGATCCCTTCGTTGAGCCGTCCGGGGGGGATGATGTCGGCGGCGAAGGTGAAAATGGCGGTGAAGCAGATGGCCAGGCCGATGCCGTGAACGATGCGCACGACGAGGAGCGGCAGGTAGAAGTCCGCCAGATTTCCGGCGAAGGCCAGGTAGAAAAGAGGCATGACGGCCATGATCAGGCAGCCGATGAGGTAACTTTTCTTGCGCCCCAGCCGGTCGATCATGTTCGCCACCCAGGGGCGGCAGAGGGCCGAGGCCAGGGCGAAGCCGCCCATGATCAGGCCGATGTCGCTTTTGTCGCCGCCGTGCTCGGTGATGAAGAGGGGGAAGAGGTAGAAGGCGCCGAAGCTCGAGACGGTGCAGAAGTTCGCCAGGAACATGGCCGTGAAGGCGGGGGTGTACAGCATAGTCGTGCAATCCTCGGGAAAAGCCGTGTCCGGCCACTCTTTATAGGCCTTGCCTCCGCCGCCGTCAATAGCCAAGGCCGCCGGCGCAAACCAAGTACGTCTTGGCGATTGCCCGGGAATGATGTTATGCTGTGCCGCGATTTTAACCCGGCCCAAGCGGGCCGCTCACGGAGCCGAAAAACGACTTTTATGAAGAGTGAACACACGGAAAAAAAGAAAGAAGACAAGGGCTTGTTCAGCGGGGTCTTCGTCGCCTACCTGGTTCTGCTGCTGCATGTGCTGCTGCTGGTGCTGGTGGCGGTGGCGGTCGTCTTTTTCCGGGGGGTGGTCGAATACATGCCCTGGATTCTCGGCGGCGGCTTCGCCCTGATCCTGCTCTCCGGCTATCTCTTTTTCCGCAAGTTCAGCAAGAACGCCGAAAAACTCCGCGAAGTCCTCAGCGATCCGGTCTTTCGTGACCGGGCGGTAGAGGTCAAGCTCTTCGGCGGCGCCGCTTCCCTGCGTCTGGGGCAGCCGGCGGCGAGCGGCAACCCGGCGGAACCGATCCTGCTCGACCGGGTGCCGGTGATGCAGCTCGAAGATCCCGAGGCCCAGCGTCTGCGCCGCCTCGACCAGCTGGTGCGCCTGCTCGATCAGGGGCTGATCAGCCCCGAGGAATTCGGCCGGCTGAAGAACGAGCTCCTTGCCGGCCCGACGATGCCCATCATCAATCCCTGACCCGCCTTTCCGAACCCCGAGAGGGGACGAAAGGCGGCCATTTTCCGAGGAGCGTCGACATGACCCGCGTTGCGATTATCGGGGCCGGTATTTCCGGCCTTTCCGTTGCCTATGCCATCGAACAGGAAGCCCGGGCCGAAGGTCTGGAAGTGAGCACGGTGGTGCTCGAAAAGAAAGAGCGCACCGGCGGCAAGGTGCTGAGCATCCGGGAAGAGGGTTTTCTCTGCGAGTGGGGGCCCAACGGCTTTCTCGACAGCAAGCCGATGACCCTGGAACTGTGCGACAAGCTCGGTATCCGCGAACGCCTGCTGCGCTCCGACGACAACGCCCGCAAGCGCTTCATCTATTCCGGCGCCGAACTGCACCGGCTGCCGGAAAACGGCCCCTCCTTCCTGAAATCCAAGCTCATCTCCTGGCCCGGCAAAGTGCGTCTGGCCGGGGAACTGCTGGTGCCCGCCGCGACAAGCGACAGCGACGAGACCCTCGCCGATTTCGGCCGCCGTCGGCTCGGCGCCGAGGCCCTCGACAAGCTGATCGCGCCGATGGTCTCCGGCATCTTCGCCGGCGACCCGGAAACGATGAGCCTGAAAAGCTGCTTTCCCCGCATCTATCAGCTGGAGCGGGAATACGGCGGTCTGCTCAAGGCGATGGTCAAGATGGCCAGGAAGAAGCGGGAGGAACGCAAGGCGGGGAAGGTGGTGGCGAGCGCGGCCGGTCCCGGCGGGGTGCTGACCTCCTTCACCGGCGGGATTCAGGAGCTGACCGACCGCACGGCCGCCGCTCTGGCCGGCGAGATTCGCACCGGCGCGGGGGTGGTCGCCATCGTTAAAAAGGCCGACGGCTTCGAACTGAAGCTGGCCGACGGCGGCAGCATCGACGCGGACATCGTCGTCAGCGCCGCCCCCGCCCATGCCCTGGCGGGGATGGTCGAGGAACTGGATGGGGGGATGAGCGCGATTCTGCGGGAGATTCCCTACGCGCCCATGAATGTGGTCTGCTTCGGCTACGAGCGGGAGAAGATCGCCCGCGACCTCGACGGCTTCGGCTACCTCATCCCCAAAAAGGAAGGCAAGTCGATTCTCGGCACCCTCTGGGATTCGAGCATCTTCCCCAACCGCGCTCCCGCGGGCAAGGTGCTGCTGCGTTCGATGATGGGCGGGGCGGCCAATCCCAACGCCATCGCCCTGAGCGAAGAGGAGGTCAAGTCCCGGGTGATGGCCGATCTCAAGGAGATCATGGGGATCACCGCCGCGCCCGATTTTGTCCGCATCTTCCGTCACGAACAGGCGATTCCCCAGTACACCGTCGGCCACGGCCGGCGCCTGGCCGCGCTGGATGAGCGTCTGGCCGCCTGTCCGGGGCTGGTCTTCACCGGCAACTCCTTCTACGGCGTCGGTCTCAACGACTGCGTCAACGCCTCGAACCAGGCGGCGGCCAAGGTGCTTTCCCTGCTGCGGCGGAAGTGATCCTGCCGCTCAGCGGTTTTTGCGGCGGTAGACGTCGGTCTTGAGGTTGGAAACGCGGTCGAGAAAGAGCATGCCGTCGAGGTGATCAAGTTCGTGCTGGATGGCGACCGCCTCGAAGCCGCCGGCGCAGATGGCCTGATCGCGTCCCTCGCGGTCGAGAAACTGGACGAGAATGTTCCGCGCCCGCGTCACGTTGCCGGTGAAATCGGGGACGCTCATGCACCCCTCGCGCATCGTTTCGCAGCCTTCCCGTTCGAGGATTTCCGGGTTGACCATGACCATCAGGCCATGGTTGTTCTCCTTGCCGAGCTTGCTGTGCGAGACATCGACCACCACCACCCGCCGGCAGTCGCCGATCTGCGGCGCGGCCACCCCCACCGAATGCCCGGCGGCGACCATGGTGTCGATGAGATCCTGAATCAATGATTGCACGTCGTCGTCCAGTTCCGCGACGGGGGCGCAGACGGTTTTCAGCCGGGGATCGGGGTAGGTCAGTATTTCCTTGACGGCCATGAATCAGAGCTCCACCGGGGTGATGGAGCGGACCGAAATGTCCACGTGCAGCTCCCCTTTCAACCGGTTCATGATCTCTTTCAGCTCCGCTTCCTCCAGCCCGGCCGGCAGCACGGCTTCGAGCATCATCACGTAGACCGGGCGGGCTTCCGTGCCGATGAGCTTGGTGTTGAGGTCGGTGATGTTGACCTGGCGGTCGCCGAGCTCCTTGGCGACCCGGTAGACGATCCCCGGTTTGTCGGCGCCGTAGACGGAGATCAGGCAGATTTCCCCGGGCAGTTGCGGGCGCTGTTCGCCGCCCGGTTTGAGGGTGCGGATGAAGACCGACAGCCCGCTCTCCTCCAGGGGGGCGAAGGCATCGCCGAAATCGCTTTTGTCCTTGATCTCCGGATTGGAAATGATGAGGATCATGGAGAACTGGCCGCCCAGGATCGAAGAGCTGGAGTCGGCGATGTTGCAGCCGAGATGGTAGAGGATTTCGGTGACTTGCGAAACGATGCCGGCGCGGTCGCGGCCGATGATGGTCAGGGCGAAATGGCTCATGGCGTCTCCGTGAAAAGGGGATGGGGACCGGTAAAAGTCGACGAAGGCTTGTCCTGTGAAGTCTTTTCTTCTAGCATGGATCCCGAAAAATTGCCAGCGGGAGGGCCGCAGTGACGGACGAAACCCCACTGTACGAGGAAAAAGATCTGGTCATCAGCTACTTCAAGTCCTCCGGACCGGGCGGACAGAAGAAGAACAAGACCGAATCGGCGGTGCGTATCCAGCATCTGCCCAGCGGGATCATTGTCACCGCCACCGAATCGCGTTCGCAGCTGACCAATCGGCAGGCGGCCCTGGCGCGTCTGCGCGAGCGTTTGCTGGCCCTGTGCCGCCGGCGCAAAAAGCGAGTGGCGACCAGCCCGACCCGGGCCTCCCGGGAACGGCGTCTGGAGGGGAAAAAGCGCCAGGCCGCCATCAAAAAAATCCGTGGGACAACCGTGCGGGGCGAGGAGTAGGACATGGACGAATTGCGGCAACGAGTCGATGAACTGGAAATCCGCTACACCCATCAGGGGCGGATGCTGGAGGAGCTGAATCTGGTGGTCGCCGAAAGCGCCCAGCGAATCGCCCGGCTGGAGCGGGAGCTGGTGCACTATCGCGAGATGCTGGGGTCGCTTGCCCCGGGCATGATCGAGTCCCCGGACGAATGAGGTGGTTATGATTCCGGGAATCCGGACAATTTTGATCGAGGCCGGCGTGATTGTCGCGATCGGCGTGGTGCTTGGCCTGTCCTTCAATGCGCGGGTGGTGCTGGATGCCTTTGCCGGTCGCCTGGGCACGGTCGCGGCGCCGTCTTCCGGCGGCGAAGGGGTGCGATCCACCGTGGCGTTCCAGGCCTTTCCCCTGCCGGTGATGTTGGAGGAAGTCCGCGAACTTCTGGCGGCCGGAGCCTTGGCGGTGGATGCCCGGGCCGCCGAAGTTTACAGTGAAGGCCATCTTCCCGGCGCCATGTCCTTTCCCCTTGGCGAATATGATCAGGTGTTGCCGGAGTTTCGCGAACGGGTGTCGAAAGAGATGACGCTGATTCTCTATTGCAGCGGCTTCGGTTGTCCCGATTCCTTCGACCTCGGCGAACGCCTGCTGGCCGAAGGCTACCAGGATGTGCGGGTGTACGAAGGGGGCTTCCCCGAGTGGCGGGATGCCGGACTCCCGGTGGAAAAGGAAGCGCCATGAGCCGCGCCGGTACCTATTTCTATCACTTCTGCCGGCTGGCCCTGGGCGGGGTCTACCTCTATGCCGGCGTCGTCAAATCCAGCGATGTCGTCGTCTTCGCCCGCGACGTCGCTAATTATCAGCTTCTTCCCTATGCCTGGAACTATCTGACGGCGGCGACCCTCCCCTACGTGGAGACGGTGGCCGCGCTGCTGCTTCTGTGTAACCGCAAGGTGCGCCCGGCGGCGCTGGTCCTGACCGGGCTGACCCTGGTTTTCATGGTTGCCCTGGCCACCGTTCTGGCCCGGGGGCTGGATATCGACTGCGGCTGTTTCAACCCGGGGCAAGGGCACACCTCCGCCGGGATCGCCCTGCTGCGCGATGCCTTCCTGCTGATTCCGGCCCTGGTGACCCTGCGTCTTTCGGGAAGGATGGCGAAGCCCTAAGTGGATGTGCTGCTGATCAACCCGCCGGCGGGCAAACCGAGCGAGCCCCCCCTGGGACCGGCGGTGCTCCTCGGTCATCTGCGCTGTCGGGGCCTGACGGCCGACGCCGTCGACGCCAATCTCGACGCCTGCCTTTATCTGCTCGATGCAGACCGCCTGCGCGCCGCCGCCGGAGCCAACCCGCCGACGGCGTTGCGCCGGGCGGTCAAGCATGCCGCCCGCTCCCTGGCCCTGCTTCGCTCCCCCGCCGCCTGCGTCCTCTTCGACCGCTACCAAAGCGCCGTCCACCACCTCGATGGCGCCCTCTGCGCCTATCGCGGCCCCTCCGGCGACGAGCGTTACAGCCTCGGCGACTACCGCCACGGCGCTCTTTCCGAGTTCGTTCCGGCCGATCTGGAGCGGGTGTCCCGGGGGGAGGTCGGGACCCTGTTCGACGATTATTTCCGGGCGGTGCTGCTGCCGCGCATCGCCGAAGCGGCGCCGCGCCTGCTCGCCCTTTCCGTCAACTATCTGCATCAGGCGCTGCCGGCCTTCGCCCTGGCCGGACTGCTGCGCCGGACCTTCCCCGAGATCCCGGTGGTCGGCGGCGGCGGGCTGTTCAGTTCCTGGCGCAGTCTGCTCAGGGAAAAGGATGTGCGCTTTTCCGCCTTTTCGCGCATCGTTTTCGGCCCCGGCGAGGCGAGCCTGACCGCCCTGGCCGAAGGGCGCTCCGGCGCGGGCTATTATCTCGAAGACGCCGCCGCCATCGCCTTTGCGCCTGATTTCGGCTTCGCGGATCTCGGCGCCTACCTTTCCCCGGTGCCGGTGCTGCCGGTGAGCGCCGGCCGCGGCTGCTACTGGCGGCGCTGCCTCTTCTGCCCGGAAGCGGCATCGCCGACCCACCCCTACGGCGCTTACCCCGGCGCCTTCGTCGAACTGTTGCGGGGACTGGCGACGCGTTACGGCGTCCGCCATTTCCATCTCACCGACAATGCCCTGCCGGTCGGTATCTTGCGGGAGTTGGTGGCCCAGCCGCGGGCCATGGCCGGGCTCGGCTGGCACGGCTTCGTCCGTTTCGAGCCGGAACTGCTCGATCGAGATTTTGTCCGGGGCTTGGCCGCGAGCGGCTGCCGCATGCTGCAGCTGGGGCTGGAAAGCGGCTCGCAGGCGGTGCTCGACCGGCTGCACAAGGGCACCCGTGTCGGCGAGGCGGCGCGGATGCTCGCCAATCTTCATGGGGCGGGGATTCGCACCTACGTCTATGTCATGCTCGGCACCCCCGGCGAAACGGAAGCGGACGCCGAACGGACCCTCCGTTTTCTCGAAGAGCAGGGGGAGAAGATCGACTATCTCAATCTGGCGATCATGAACCTCCCCCGCGAGTCGCGGCTGCTTCTCGACCCGGCCGCCGCCGGCATCGCCGCTTCGGCCCCCCTGGCCGAGGATGCCCCCTTGGGACTCTATCGCTCCTTTGTTCCCACCACCGGCTGGGGGCGGAGCGAAGCCCGGCACTTTTTGCACAAGCGGCTGCTCGGCTCGCCCATCATCCGTGCCGCCGTCAACCGCGTTCCGCCCGGCTTTACCTCGAACCACGCCTTTTTGTTCAACGGTTGAGAAGCGTTGTGATAGTGGGTCGATTTTAATCGCAGGGGCGCAGCATGCTGCGCCCCTGACGCGAAACGATGACCTTAAGGGTGCGCCCTGACCCCTTTTCCCGAAAGTTTGATCCGTTCATGGAAGACTGGCAAAAAAATCTGGCGGAGAGCCTGACCACTCCGGAGCAGCTGGCCGTCCATTTTCCCGTGGATGTCGCCGCCCTCTCCCGGGTGGTCGAGCGCTACCCCATGCGCATCACCCCCCATTATTTCCGCCTGATCCGCGAGGCCGGCGGCCCCCTCTGGCGGCAGTGCGTCCCCGATCCCCGGGAGCTGGACGATCTCGGTCAGCCGGAAGACCCCCTGGCCGAGGAATCCCTTTCTCCCGTGCCGAACCTGGTGCACCGCTACCCCGACCGCGCCCTCTTTCTCGTTTCCGGCACCTGCGCCGGTTACTGCCGCTTTTGTACCCGCAAGCGCAAAGTCGGCTGCGCGGCGATGCGCGTGACCATGGGGGATGTCCGGGCCGGGCTCGACTATATCGCCCGCACGCCGCAAATCCGGGACGTCATCCTCTCCGGCGGCGATCCGCTGCTGATGTCCGATCTGCTGCTCAAGGAGATCCTCGACGGCCTGAGCCGCATCCCCCATCTCGACCTGGTCCGCATCGGCAGCCGGGTGCCGGTGATGTTGCCGGAGCGCATCACCGACAGCCTCTGCGCGCTGTTGCGCCGCTACTCCCCCCTCTATCTCAATACCCACTTCAACCACCCCCGGGAAATCACCCCCGAGGCGGCAGGCGCCTGCGCCCGGCTCGCCGACGCCGGGGTGCAGCTCGGCAATCAGACGGTGCTGCTCAGGGGGGTGAACGACGATGCCGAGGTGCTGCGCGAACTTTTTCGCGGCCTGCTGAAAATCCGCGTGCGCCCCTACTATCTCCATCACATGGATCTGACCCGGGGCACCGGCCACTTCCGCACCGCCATCGCCGACGGCGTCGCCATCCTCGAAGCGCTGCGCGGCAGTCTCTCGGGCTTGGCCATCCCCCAGTACGTCATCGATCTCCCCGGCGGCAAGGGGAAGGTGCCGGTCTGTCCCGACTATGTGCAACGAACGGGGGATGAGGTCTGGGTGCGAACGCCGGACGGCGGGCGAATCCGCTTTCCGGAACTGAAGGGATAACGAGGGTTGGATGGGCAGGGCGAGACGCAAGTTCTCGCCCTTAAATCGTTCAGGGGGTGGAAATCTGCCGGGATGGGTCTCGGGCGCACAGGCCCGCCAGGAGGTAGGCCAGGGCCGCGCCGAGCAGCACGGCGTTGAAACCGGCGAGGATGGCGACGGTGGTGGCCAGCGAGCCGCCGACCACCGAGAGGCAGCCGTTGATCCCCCAGGCCCAGGGGACGGCTTCCGGCTGATTTCGGTGCAGCTGGCCCAGCCCGAGGGGAAAGGGGAGGCCGAGGCAGAAGCCGAGGGGGGACAGCAGCAGCAGGGTCAGACCGACCCGGGCGGCGGTCGGCAGGGTGATGGCGGCGTGCAGCAGCGGCCCGAGGAATCCGATATAAAGCCCGAGCAGCACAACCACGGCGAAAGCGGTCCGTCGGGGCGACATCCACGGGCGCGGCAGGTGCTCGGAGGCGGCGCTGCCGAGGCCGGAAGTGATCAGCAGCGCCGAAATGACGACGGCGGCGGCGTGGACCGGGTGGCCGAGGTAGAAGACGAAGCGGTGGATCAGAGCGATTTCGATGAGCATGTAGCCGAGGCCCAGGGCGCCGAAATAGCCGACCGTTCCGGCGCGGCGGCGGCCGCGCCAGCCGATGCGCGCCAGGGGGAGGAGGATGAGGACCACCGCCGCCAGGGTGGTCAAAAGCAGGGTCGCGACCAGCACCAGCGAGCCCAGTTCGACCACCGGCAGGGCGCCTTCGCCGATGAGCCGCCGCAGCTGGGGGAGGGTCTTGAGGCGCAGGAACTGGGAGAAAAAGGGACGGTCATCGCTGGCCGGACGCAGGTCGAAGAGGTAGTCCGCGACGATTTTCCGACCGTCGCCGAAAAGCAGGCCGTCGAGCAGAGTGAAGAACCTGGTGTCCGGAAGACGGTGATAGTTCTGCCGTTCCTCGGGGGTGAGCCCCGGCGGCAGCAGCGGGTCGAAGCTCCACTGGCGGCAGAAGGCCCGCGTTGCCGCGACCTCCGCCGGGGTCAGGGGGGAGCGTTTGAGGCAGAAGGTGAGGGTGCCCCAGCCGCGCACCGCCGCCAGGTGGCGGGACGGGGCCGCGATCCCCTCGGCGGCGAGGAGTTCGGCCAGGGTTGCCGCCAGGCGCAAGGGGGCGCGGGGGGGCTGGTCGAGCCAGGTTGTCAGGCAGAGCAGGCCGTCGGGGGTGAGTTTTCGCCAGAGTTCGGCGAAGGCTTCCTTGGTCAGCAGATGCTGCTCGTGCAGGGCGAGGAGTCCGGCGCCGCCGCCGAAGGTGCCGACGGTCGGTAAAACGATCAGGTCGTAACGGTCCCGTTCGGTGGCCAGCCAGGTGCGGGGTTCGCCGGCGATCATCCGGATTTCGGGGCGGGCGAACAGCGCCCCGGCGCTTTCGGGGTACTCCTTGCGCAGCAGTTCCAGCGCGGCCCGGTGCGGCTCCACGGCGACAATCCGTCCGGCTCCCCGGTTCAGGGCCTGGGCCGCGGCCAGGCCGGTTCCCGCTTGCAGGATTAGCACACTCTCCGGCCGGGCGAGAGCATAGGGCAAGCCTTGGGTGGTGGCGTCGAGCAGGCGGGCGCTCTCCGTATAGGAGGCGCGCGGCACGAAGCCGAAAGTGTCGCCGTTGCTGAAGAGCAGATCCCCTTGCGGGATCTCCCCCCGGTAGTCGAGGCTCAGCCCGGGGGCGAAACGCAGCGCCGGACTCGTCACCGCCTGGACCTGACCGTAGGGATCGTGATGCCGGGCGACGGTGCGGCTCTCCGGCAGGTCGAGGGCGCGGCGCAGATCCTTGAACTGGGAGAGTGGCAGTTCCGGCGGGCGGACCAGGCTGACGGCGATAATCGCGAGGCAGAGGACGGCCAGCCCCTGCAGGGGCCGGTGCCGGGGAGGGAGGAGCAGCAGCCCGGCGACCAGCACCGGCAGGGCGAGGAGGGCGGGGAGGCGTTCCGGCGCGAACCCGGAGAGCAGCGCGAGGCCGAGCAGGCCGCCCAGCCCCGAGCCCAGGAGATTGGCGAAATAGATCAGGCCGATGCGCTCGGCCTGCTCGATGAAGAGGAGG
>JAVFAR010000062.1:0-17526 GCA_034002365.1 Trichloromonas sp. | reverse complement strand
GGGTGGATAAGAGGGGCGAGAGGCGCAGGGCTTTGAGCAGGTGCTTGAGTTCAGCGGTGATCTCCATGAGTGTCCTCCTTTGTGGGCTGAGGGGTGCTACCGTGGTTGAAGTAGCCGGCGTCGCGGGCGAAGCGCGCCGGGACCAGGCTGGTCACCCGGCCTGCCGCCGTGGCCGGCGCGGTAGAGTTTTCCAGGGACTGCTTGATGATCCGCTCGACCCGACTGACGTTCATCAGCCCGAAGGCCAGGGCCCGGGCGCAGGCCGCCTCGACCCGGGTGGCCCCGTACTTGTCGGACAGCCGCAACAGCTGCTGCGCCTGGCGGATGTAGGCCCAGGGGACGTCGCCGGCAAGCAGTTCGGCCATGAACGCCCCCTGCTTCTCGCCGTTTTCCCTGGCTTTGCGGAGGTAGTAGGCGACATCGCGCAGGGCGTAGGCACTCTTCTCCTTCGGGTAATCGTCGAAGTCGGTGCTGCGCTTACCGGGCGCCGCCTTGGGGTGGGTTTTGATCAACTGGTTCTGCAGGTAGATGCGCACCAGGGCGCGGGTGCCCTTGACCTCGACCTGCTTGCCGACATACCGGGTCGGCAGCGAATAGAGGGCGTTTTTGAAGCGGATATGATGATCGGGGTGGACCTTGCACACCGCCCAGACCGGGACGTCGAACCTTTCGCCGGAGAGCGGCAGCAGTGCCGGCTGCTCCTCCTGCTCAAAGACCCACAGGGGCCGCTTGCGGGTGGAGCCGTGCAGGCGCAGACCGGCCGTCGTGCGACACCAGCGCTCAGCCTCCCGCTGGGCCTGCTCCCGGCCGGTGAACGCCTCGCCGGCGAAGAAGTTGTCGCGGACGTACTTGACCTGGTTTTCCACCGTCGCCTTGCCCTCCGGGTGACGGACCACCGCCGCGTCGATAAGGAAGCCGCGGTGCTGGGAATACTCCTGAAAAGTGCGGTTGAAGACCGGCTCATAGCGGTCGGCCTTGATCACCGCCGCCTTCATGTTATCGATGATCAGGCGTCTGCTGACCCCGCCGAAGAATTCCCAGGCCTCCTCAATCCCGGCAATCAGGGCGTCCAGATCCTGACGATGGGTGAGGAAGACATACTGGTGCCGGCTGAACACCAGGGTCACCACCAAGGCGTGCAGCACCCGGTCCCTGCCGGTTTCGGGGTCGAACACCAGCCCCATGCGGCCGAAATCGCATTGGGCCACCTCGCCCGGTTCGGTTTCAGCCATGCGCACCGTCACCTTCGGTCCCCCGAAGCCGAGAGTCTCCCGAGCATAGCGGTAGAGGGTGCTATAAGTGACGTCGACCCCCATGCGGCCGAGTTTGATGTGCGCCTTGGTCAGGGACAACCCGTCCGTCTCCAGCCAACCGGAAAGCAGCTCGCGGTGGGGTACCAGCGCCGCGCAGGCGCCGGGGTCCGAAGACTTCTTTTGGCCGCCGTGAACCTGGCGAAAGACTGCCGCGGCGATCTCGGGCAACTGGTCGTCCGGCGTCGTTTCGTCAAAGCCATGCTCGGCGGCGAGTCCCAGGTAATTGCGCACCGTCTTTCGGTCCATGCCTGTCGCCCGGGCAATGCGGCGCTGGCTGTCTTTGGCTTTAGCCCTGCGTAAAAGGTCGAGAATATCCGTCACGCCGTACTCCTTGTGTGCCATGCCTTCCTTCCTCCATCGGGTGAATGAAAGAAGGCAAGATACAGGTTAGAAACAGCGCCGTGCCGATAATCTCAGGGGTGGGGGAATGCTCTTGAAAAAGAGGTGGAGGAATGCTCCTGAAAAATCAGGGGCTCAGGTGGGGGAATGGTCGTGAAAAATCACAAAAAGGGCAGTCAATGACCGCCCTTTTTGCGTGTCCAATCTCTTGAAAATATTATCTTAAATTCCGCAAAGCATTGTTAGCATACTTGGCAAGTTTTTTGTTGTCCGAAACTGCTACGCGCTCCAAAGCCTCAAGAAATCCAGCGTTCCCCGAGGACCCCAATGCCCGGCATAACCAAGCCATGGTGTCCACCGACAACTCATCCCGCGCCCCAGTTCCGAACATCTTGGTCAAAGCTGCCGCGACGGCTTCATAGACGGCCTCGGATACGGAACCGCCCTGCACGATCGCTTTGGCTGCGTCACGCTTGTGTTTGCTGCTAGTGGAATTCAGCATGTTGATCAGACGCTTTTCCCCGGCACTGATGGCATTCCAGCCACCGGTGGCGTTGAGAGTCTGCCCGGGATTTCGATCACCGGTGGAGAATTCAATGCTCTGACTTGCACCATTTCGCAGAATGGAATCTGCCGCCTGGCTCTCGACTTCCTGGAGCCCCTCCCCTTCTTGCGGTGGCCTCTTTTCGGCAGGGACCGCCGCGATTTTAGCGACAAGTGCCGTTGTTTCCGGATCATGGGGGGCAATTTCCTTGGCGCGTTCGGTGTAATAGGCCGCTCTTTCCAATCGACCGGCTTGCAAGTGCGCCCGACTACAGGTAACGACCCCCCACAGTGAGCCGGAAGACTGGCGAAAAGCCCGTTCGCAGTCGTCCGTGGCCTGATCCAGTTCGTTGCGACCAAGCGCCAGATTGGCCCTTACCAGCAAAGCCGTCTGTTCGTTGCGATCAAGAACCAAGGCATTGCTGCAATCCTCGTCGGCCTGTATAAAATTTTCTGCCCGATAATAGGCCAACGCGCGTAAGGCATAGGCCGTCGCCAACGGCTGCTTGTCGATAACCGCCGAGCAATCCGCCGCGGCGGTCGCATAATCCCCCCGCATAAGTAGTACCGTGGCCCGCTCCAGGCGATAGCGCGGATCGTCAGGGGCAAGGGTCACCAAGGTGTCATAAGCGGCGATAGATCCTTCAAGATTTCCGGACTCAAGCCGGACCTTGCCCAAAGTTCGCCAAACCTCGGGATTCTCTGGGGCAAGCGTTGCCGACTGTTCGGCACAACCGGCAACGGCGTCCCATTCCGAGGTAACACCGGCCAATCGGCAGGCAAGCGCCTCGACGCGAGGATCTCCGGAAGCAAGCCGTCGGGCGATTTTCAGATCCCGCACCGCACCCGCGATGTCGTTCCGCAGGAGGCACACTTCGCTTCGCGCCAACAGACCGGAAAGATTGCCGGGATCAAGATTGAGCCCGCTGGTCAGGTCCGCCTCCGCCTCCGCCTGCCGTCCCAGACGCGACAGCAGTCCCCCCCGGAGGAAGAAGGGTTCCGGATGATCGGCGCAGGCGGTCGCGACGGCAAGATCGGCGAGCGCCGCTTCATTCCGGTCGGCCTGGGCCAACAGCCGGCCGCGATTAGTCAAAGCAATGCAATCGTCCGGGTTTCGGTCCAACAACCGGGTGAAAAGGGCGATACCGCCATCGACATCTCCCGTTTCGCGCAGGGCGATGCCGCGCAGCAACAGCAATTCTCCGGAAACCTCGGTTTGTGAGGCCGGCAACTCGGTATCGGCGAGAACCTTCGGCCAATCTTCGGCGATCACCGATAACCAGACCTCTTCCAGCAACAAATCCGCGTCTTCAGGATGGATCGTCCGCGCCTGCCGCAGCGTCTTGCGTGCTGCGGCAACATACCCTAGTTGCCGCAGCGCGCGGATTTTTCCCCGCCAGAGTACCGAGTCGTCCGGCCTTGCGACTAGGCCGTCGGCACTGCGAGCATAAAGCTCTTCCCAGGCGCCGTCATGAATCAGGGCTTCAATGGTCGCCTGTCCAACGGATCCTTGACTGGAGGTACCCGCTGAGTCGGCGAAAACGAACGGCACGGAAAACATAAAAACCGCGACCAATCCAGCAATAAAAGGTGGGAATAACCGGTTGTTCATAGGCTTGTCCTGTCACAAAAATCAGCTTGTTCTAAATATGGTACCGTTTTTGCTATCCGTTTATTTAGTGATCACCATATCGCCACTCAATGCAATGGAGGTGCCATAATGTCGAGACTCTCCTGCCACATTCTGCTGTTTTTTATTTGCCTCTTACTTTTAAGCGGCTGTGGCTCGGCCCGTTTTACCAGCACCCTCAAACCGTCCGGAAATTCGGCACTGACCATCAATGATCAACAGTTCCGTCTGGCCGATTATACTCTCGCCTTTGACAAGGAATCGGACTCCAACTGGTACAAATTTGATTCAACGGAGGTGCGTAGCCGCGCTCGAAATCTTTATCCCCGTCTGTTCACCGACGACTGGACCGCAGTACCCGTAACCGCCACCGCCGTGGCGCACTATGATAGTCCGGCGATGTTGCCGGCGTTCCTTACCGCCCTCACCGCAGGCATTATTCCCTTTCCCACAACGGAAGGTTGTGATTTTCAGGTCACGGCTTCCGTTGTCGATGAGCATGGCGACATGGTGCCGATTCCCGCAGTGAAGTTCCGCCGCGAAAACGGGCTGTGGGCCAGCATCCTCGGCCCTCTCGGCGCCCTTCCCGTACCCGGAGAAACGCTGATCCCCAGGGACACGATGATGCTGCTTGATCTTTCGGGCGCAGGATATTCAAAGAAGAACAAGGAGTTGAACAACGATACCCTGGTGGAAGCGGTGGTGGAAGGACTGCGCCGGATGCCGCCGGAGCGACTTTCGGCAATGGCCCAAGCGCGTCAGGCGCGGATGAAAGAAGTCAGCATCGAAGGGACACCTTACTGGGCCTTTCTTACGCCGCGCTTCAGCCAGGAGGTCGTCGGTCGAGAGCGGGCCGACGAATACGTTGTGCTTTTGTACCGCGAACGGCCAAAACCGGATCTCCAACCGGCGGAAGAAACCGTGGTTGCTCGGCGCGAGGGTACCGGCCGCTGGCAGCCGGTACCGGCTTATCTCCGAAAAACCGCCCAGGGCCTGGTTTCAATCAGCGCTCTTCTGGAAAACGGCGCCCCCGCCAGGGTGGTTGTCAAAGAAATGACCGATCCGCCGCTGGAGGATTTCATTGTCTTGCCGGAGAAAGTCGCCGATGATCGGGCCATGGCCGAACTTGTGCACTGGAGCAACCGTGTGCTGCTGCAGGCAAAAAATCGCACCCTCCCGCAACTCGTGCGGACCCTCTCGACCAATGAACTGCTGGACCTCGTAACCCAAGCGGAAAACGCCTTCCTCGATCTGAGTCGGTTGACGGAAATGGCCAAGGATCGCGGGCAGAAAGCGGTGGCCGAAGGGAGCGACGGCGGCGCGGCGCGGGAGCTGTCCCTCACCTACCGGGAACGGGGCGATATCCTGAAACCGATCCTGGCGGCACTCAAACAGGAAATCGCCGCGCGCGGCGGCCGATAGACCATGGAGGCCATCCTATGAAACCCGGTCTCGTACCGCTCCTGCTCGTGCTCATGCTGCCGGCAATGGCGAACCAAGCCCTTGCGGCTTCAGCCCTCGGTCAATTGGAAGGCATGGCCGGACGCAGCATCAACAGCGTCAATGTGCCGATGCCGTCCAACCCCAGCATGGTTTCATCAGGCGCCACGAGCGTTATGTCCGGCGCCGCGGGAGCAAGCCGGGCCGCGGCAACCCTCGGCGCCATCAGTATGGGGATGCAGCTTTTCGACATTCTCAACGCGCTGGATTCGACCTCGGCCGCGAAAAACGCACTCCAGCTACAGGAGCAGCAGCGACTGGAACAGGAACGATTGCGGGCGTTGCGCGAGCAGTCCGCCGAGCAGTTACGCAGCAGTTGGGATCAGGCGGATGCCGCCCATTCCGCCAGTCTTGAAGGCGCCCTGGACGTCCCGGTACGGGCGGGCACGGCATTTTTCGGCATTCCCGGAAATCCGAGCGGCGGCGTGCTCCCGGGCCAGACAGCTACCGTCGCACCGCCATCCGTCACCCTCTCCATGCCCACCCCCGCCCCGGCGACAACTGCCCGTACAGTCGTTCCTCCCCGGCAAAATCCGACGAGTTATCAAGAAATGCCGCAATCAACGACCGAGATAACACCCTCTCACGCCGAAATACTGGCCAAAGGCGGCAAGGAGTTCACGCAAAATGCCGCCAAGGATATTCTCGAAAAGGCTCTTGAAAAAGGGATCGCCCTGCTGCCCAACCAATGGAAGGCGGAGTTGATCTACGAACATCAGGGGAAGATGCGCCATTTCATCGACGAGATATTTTCCCACCTCGATGCCGATCGACTGGTGAAGACCATCGTTCACGGCACCCCGTCCGAAATGGTTCACCTCGAACAGGAGATCAGCAGAGGTGCCCGCCAGAGCGCGAAAAATCTGGTGGTCAGCGACGATATCCTGGAAGATGAGGAACCGGTTTTCTTGCTGAAACTGTTGCGGGGGGAAAAAGTCAGCGCCGGAGAAACCTGGAGCTTGATTAAAGGACGGGTCTACTCGGGCGGCATCGACACAACCACGGATCGTCTGTTATTCGGGGGTGGGTGAGCCTCCTCGCGTTCAGGGCAAAAAGTGTAAATCCCCCACCTTCTCTCGAAGCAACAAAGGTCGCCGCATGAAAAAACCCTCGACTTTTTAATCGAGGGTTCCTCTATCCATGACAACCTTGCCGTCAGGTTGTCAGTGCTCCAAGGCGGCCCTTCGGACCACCCATTTCGTATTTCCTCCCGTGAATCCCCCTCTTACCTAAGTTCCTGCAAAGCATTCTGGGCAAACTTGGCGAGTTTTTTGTTCCCCGAGGCCGCCACCTGCTCCAGGGCAGGAGCATATTTGGCATTGCCCGAAGCCCCCAGCGCCTTGCACAGCCAGGCCATTTCATCAACGGCATTGGCCGCGTCGATGCGGGCACCGCGGCTGGCCGACTCCAATCCGTTCAGCAATGCCGCCGCCTCGCCGCTGCGATCCATCTGCGCGAAAGCGACTCCGGTCAACATCAGCAGCAGCGACAGGCCCCACAGAATCCATTGCCTTTTCATAGACTCCTCCTTTTCTGACTTAAGCCGTCATGCGGATCTTATCCGCCCAAAAGTTGCCCGATGATCGCCAGCGCCGCCCGCCTTCCGTCGGCAGCGGCGGTAACGGCGAGATGCGCCCCCCGCTGACAGTCGCCGCCGGCGAAGACCTTGGGGTGGGAGGTGCGCCCGCTCGTCCGATCCACTTCCAACTGCCGGAAGCTCTCGCGGATGCCTGCCGCCGCCAGCCAGGGATGTTCCTCCACATCGAAACCGAGGGCGAGGATCAGCACGTCAGCCAGGATGCAATGCTCGGAACAGGGGACTTCGGTCACCTGGCGTCGGCCCTTGGCATCGAGCTCGGCCAGGCAGGTTTCGAGCACCTCCACCCCGGTCAGCCGCCCGTCATCGTCAACGATGATCCGCTTGGGCGCGCGGTGGAAGAAGAACTCCACCCCCTCCTCGATGGCGTTGTGATACTCCTTGACGCTCCCCGGCATGTTCGCCGCGTCGCGCCGGTAGACGCAGGTGACCGTCTCCGCCCCCTCGCGGATCGCCGTGCGTACGCAGTCCATGGCCGTGTCGCCGCCGCCGAGCACAACCACCCGCTTGCCGCGCACATCGAAGCGCCGCTCCAGAATCCCCCCGGAGACCCGCCGCTGCACCGCCCCGAGAAATTCCATGGCGAGAAAGACGTTGCCGTGTTTCTCGTGGGCCAGATGGGGGAGTTTCCCGCCGGTGGCGCCGAGACCGAGAAAGAGCGCGTCGTAACGCTCAAGCAGTTCGTCGAAGGCGAGGTCGCGACCGACCTCGCGGTTCAGGTGGAGGTTGAGTCCGGCCTCTTGCAGGATGTCGAAGCGGCGCCGCACCAGGTTTTTATCGAGCTTGAAGTTGGGGATGCCGATGGCCAAAAGCCCTCCCGGCTCGGCGGCCCGTTCATACAGATCGACGCCGATTCCGGCGCGCAGCAGAAAATGGGCGCAGGAAAGCCCGGCCGGGCCGGAACCGATCACCGCCACCCGTTGCGTCCGGACGACGCCGGGAAAGGGAAGTTTCAGCCCGGCGGCGAAACCGAGATCGGCGATGGACGCCTCGATGGCGCCGATGCTGATCGCCCCGTAACCGTCGTTCAGGGTGCAGGCCCCCTCGCACAAATGGCTGTGCGGGCAGATGCGCCCGAGAATCTCGGGGAAGGGGGAGGTTTCGTTGGCGAGCAGGAAGGCTTTCTCCAGGTCGCGCCCGGCGATGGCGGCCAGCCACTGGGGAATGGCATTCCCCAACGGGCAGCCGACGGCGGCGCAGAAGGGATCGCCGCACTGGACGCAGCGCTCGGCCTGGGCCGCCGCCTGGGCCGAAGAGAAGAAGCGGTAGATCTCATCGAAGGTTCGCACCCGCAGGGCAGGATTCTCCTTCGCCGGTTCCTGGCGATTGGTTGTCGTGAAATTCTGCATGATCAATCCCCCTCCTTCGGATTGAGCGGCGCCTTCATGTCCTTGGGCGTAACCATCCAGAAATAGGCCAGCTCCTCGCGGAAATGGTCGAGAATCCGCCGCGCCTTGGGGCTGCGGGTGCGGTTGTGATAGCTGAGCAGGATTTTTTTCAGATAGATCTTGCCGTCGCTGTCGTCGTCCACGTCGATGCGCCGCGCCTCGACCAGCTCGCGGTTGAGCTTGTCGATGAAGTTCTTGCCCCGGTCGTAGACGAAGGCCGCGCCGCCGGTCATGCCGGCGCCGAAGTTGATGCCGGTCTCGCCAAGGATCACCACGGTGCCGCCGGTCATGTATTCGCAGGCGTGGTCGCCGGTCCCCTCCACCACCGCCAGCGCCCCCGAGTTGCGCACCGCGAAGCGCTCGCCGGCGGTGCCGGCGACGAAGAGCTTGCCGCCGGTGGCCCCGTAGAGGCAGGTGTTGCCCACCGCCGAGGCCCCTTCCTGGTAGACACCGGGAACAATGACAATCCGCCCGCCGTGCATCCCCTTGCCGACGTAGTCGTTGCCGACCCCGGTAAGGTAGATGTTCAGGCCGTCGACCAGGAACGCCCCCAGGGACTGCCCGGCCACCCCGGTCAGGCGCAGGGTCACGGCCTCCCTCGGCAGGCCGGCGTTGCCGTAATAATGGGCGACCTCGCCGCCGAGCAGGGCGCCGAAGCTGCGATTGATGTTGCGGATCTGGCGCTCCACCACCACCTCGACGCGCGGGTCGCGGATCGCCGGCTGGACTTCCTTGAGGACGTCTTTCTCGAAGGCGTTGTCGTCGAAGGGGGGATTGGGCCGCCGCCAGCGGTCCTCCCCCGCGATGCGGCGCAGCACCTGGGAGAAATCGAAACGGGCCGCCTCGGGATGGTCGACCACGGTCAAAAGATCGCTACGGCCGACAACCTCGTCCAGACTGCGATAGCCGAGCCGGGCGAGGATCTCGCGTACATCCTCGGCAACGTTGCGTAAGTAAGCGACCAGCTTGTCGACGGTGCCGACGAAATGCTCGCGCAGGTTGGCGTCCTGGGTCGCCACCCCCACAGTGCAGCGGTTGAGATGGCAGACCCGCAACATCTTGCAGCCGAGCATCACCAGCAGCGCGGTGCCGAAGCCGTAAGATTCGGCGCCGAGCAGCGCCGCCTTGACCACGTCGGCGCCGATCTTGAGGCCGCCGTCCGCTTGCAGTTCCACCAGTTCCCGCAGATGGTTGGCCTTCAAGCTGTTATGCGCCTCGGCCAGGCCCAGCTCCCAGGGATTGCCGGCGTGCTTGATCGAAGTCAGCGGCGCGGCGCCGGTTCCCCCCTCGCAGCCGGAGATGACGATGCGGTCGGCGTAGCATTTGGCGACCCCGGCGGCGATGGTGCCGACTCCGCCGCAGGAGACCAGCTTGACGCTGATCTTGGCCTTGGGATTGACCTGGCGCAGGTCGAAGATGAGCTGGGCGAGATCCTCGATGGAGTAGATGTCGTGATGGGGCGGCGGCGAAATCAGGGTCACGCCCGGCAGGGTGTAGCGTAGGCCCGCGATCAGCGGCGTCACCTTGTCCCCCGGCAACTGGCCACCCTCGCCCGGTTTGGCGCCCTGGGCGATCTTGATCTGGATCTGCTCGGCGCTGCGCAGGTATTCGGGGGTCACCCCGAAACGCCCCGAGGCGACCTGCTTGATCTTGCTGTTGCGGCTGGTCTTCAGCCGCGCCGGGGATTCCCCCCCCTCGCCGCTGTTGGAGGCGCCGCCGAGGATGCGCATGGCCTCGGCCAGGGCCTCGTGAGCCTCAGGGGAGATCGAGCCGAGGGACATGGCCGCCGAATCGAAGCGGCCCGTGATCGCCTCCAGCGACTCGACCTCGTCCAGGGGCAGCGGTGTCCGGCCGCTCTTCCAGGTCAGGAAATCGCGGACAAAGCGCCGCCCCCGGCCTTCGATCTGCTTGCGGAAAGCGAGATAATCGTCACGCTGGAGACTTTCGGCGAACCGGTGCAGCAGGGTCACGGTCCGCGCGCCCAGGTCGTGATACTCCCCTTCGGGGTTGTTCTGGTAGAGACTGCCGATCCCCAGGGGGTAGATCGGGGTCAGGCGGTTTTCGTGGAAGACCGCGCGGTGGCGGCGCGTCAGGCGCGCCTCGATCTCCTCGTAACCGAGCCCGGGCAGATGCAGGGCGCTTCCCGGAAAACAGTCGGCGACCAGCTCGCGGGAAAGGCCGATGATGTCGAAGAGGGCCGAATTGCGATAGCTGGAGACGGTGCTGATCCCCATCTTCGACATGATCTTGAGAATCCCCTTGGTCATGGCGTCGTAGAGATTCTTCAGCGAGCGGCGAATCTCCTTGGCCGGCAGCTCCCGGCGGCGGCAAAGCTCATAGCTGGTGGCATAGAGCAGCCAGGGATAGATGGCGGTCACGCCGTAGCCGAGCAGCACGCAGGCGGCGTGGGCATCGTGGACCTCGCCGGTGACGGCGACCAAGTTGACCCGATGGCGCAGCCTGGCGGCCAGCAATTGCTGGTTGAGGTAGCCGACGGCCATGGCCATGGGGATGACTTTCCGTTCGCCGTCGACGCCGCGATCGTCGAGCACCACGATGCGCGTCGCGTCGTCGCGCACCGCCGCGATCACCTCCTCGCCGAGCCGCCGCAGGCTCCCGCTCAAGTCGTCGACGAAGGTGGTGGCGAAGACCCGGTACTTGTAGTTCGGCTCGAAACGGGGCCGGGCGGGGTCGCCGAAGGAGAGGAGGGCGTCGAAGATGTCCCGGGACAGGATCGGCGAAATGCTTTTCAGGCGGCGGGCGCGCTCCGGGCTTTCGACCAGGGGATTGCCGAGGCAGCCGAAACCGATGGTGGCCGACATGACCGCCTTTTCCCGGTAGGGGTCGATGGGCGGATTGGTCACCTGGGCGAAGTTCTGCCGGAAGAAGTCGGTGAAATTGCGCGGTGCGTCGGAAAAGGCCGCCATCGGCGTGTCGTCCCCCATCGAGCCGGTCGGCTCCTTGCCCCCTTCGAGCATCGGCCGCACGATCATTTCGAGGGTCTCGTGAGTGACGTTGAAAAAGCGCTGATAGCGGTCGAGATCGGCCTGGGCGTAGTCGCTGAGATCGTCGAACTGATGCTCGATAAACTCCTGCAGATAGAAGGTGCGGTCGGTCAGCCACGCGCTGTAGGGCTGGGATTCCATCAGGTAGCGGTCGATGTCGCGGGTGTAAAAAATTCGCCCCTGCTCCAGATCGGCGGCGATCATCTCGCCGCTCTGCAGGCGTCCCCGTTCGCGCACCTGCTCCGGCGGGATGTCGAGCACCCCGTATTCGCTGGCGATGAGCAGCCGGTCGTCGCGGGTGATGAGATACTTGGCCGGGCGCAGCCCGTTGCGGTCGAGGACGCAGCCGACGTAGCGGCCGTCGGTGACGGTCACCGCCGCCGGGCCGTCCCAGGGCTCGAAGGCGGCCGAAGTGTACTCGTAGAAGGATCTTAGCCGGGACGGCATGTGCGACACGTTGTGGCGCGGCGGCGGAATCAGGCTGCGCACCGCCTTGAAGAAGTCGATGCCGTTGGCGAGGAGGAATTCCAGCATATTGTCGAGGCTGGCGCTGTCGCTCACCCCCTCTTCAAAGAGCGGGAAAAGCCGCGCCAGCTCGGCCTCGGAGAAGACCGGGCTTTGCGCCTCATTGAACTTGTGGCGGGCATTGAAGCGGTTGGCGTGCAGCGAGTTGATTTCGCCGTTGTGGGCCAGCGCGCGCATGGGCTGGGCCAGCCGCCAGCGGGGCAGGGTGTTGGTGGAAAAACGCTGGTGGAAGACCACGAAGGAACTGGCGAAATCCTCCCGCTGCAAATCGGGGTAGAGGGCACGCAGATGGCTCGGCATCACCAACCCCTTGTAGGCGATGGTCTTGCGGGAAAAGGACGGGATGTAGAAATCCCGGTCGTCGTCCAGCCGGTGTTCCACCTCCTTGCGGGTCAGGTAGAGCAGGGCGTCGAAGCGCCGGGTGGCGATGAGCGCCGCCGGCACCACGAAGGCCTGGCGGATTTTCGGCAGCATCGACAGGGCGTGTTCCCCCAGCGCCTCGGTATCGACCGGCACCTCCCGCGTCCACAGCAACCGCAGGTCGTTCTTCTCGCAGACCTCCTCGAAGACCGCCATTTGGCGGGATTCGTCGGTGAGAAAGAGCATGGCCACGGCGAATTGCTCGGGCAGCGAACAGCCGCTCTCGGTCGCCACCCGGCGGAAAAAGGCGGTGGGCAGGGCGCAAAGCAGGCCGCAGCCGTCGCCGGTCTTGCCGTCGGCGGCCACCGCCCCCCGGTGCATCATGCGCGAGAGGGCGCGAATGGCGTCCTCGACCAGGGCATGGCTCGGCCGGTTGCCGATCTGCGCCAGCACCCCGAACCCACAGGCATCCTTAAACTCTTCGGCAAAATTCATCGATATTGTCCTCGGTTGGGCAGTAAAAAGAAGGCCGGAGCCTTCGCCAAACGGCGTTCGCCTGTCCGCCAAAAAAACCGCGCGGCAGCATAAAACCGTCAAAATTTATAACATATTCCGGACGAAAGGCATTTCGTTAATCTCAACGCGGGCGCCGCCGCCTCGATTTCATTCAGAATTGCGCCAACCCCAGCCATGGGTACATTAATTTCCCGCGATAAACGCGGCAACAGGTACGGATTTTGCTGGTAATCAATAGGGTTTTTCGTGCCCCTTGCCAGGCAAAACTTCCAAAGAAACAAAATCCGATCAGAACGAATCTTCCGCGGGTGAGGGCAGGTTCCGCCGTTGTTTCGCCCTCACCCCTGCCCCTCTCCCGGAGAGAGAGAGGGGTGAGATAACGAGTTAGCGGAGGATCTGTGCTTCTGAGCAACTTCAAGATAACCTATTGAAATCACGTAGTCAGGTCTATTAAAGTTTCTCGATGTTAAATCGCCCCCGCAGGGGGCGTGAACCGCTAATCAGGAACAAAAATGTCGCGAACGTCCCCCCCCCCCCCCCGAAAGGAGACACAAGAATGGGCATCGGAAAAAAACTGTTTATCGGATTTGGCGTGGTGTTGGTGCTCACGGTGGTGGTCGGCGCGCTCGGCGGATATTCCCTGGACCGGATGGCGACCACCTATCAGGTGGACGTCGCCAAACAGAACGTCATCAAGGAGCAGACCGACGAAATGAAGGTCTCTTTGCTGGAGGCGCGGCGCGGCGAAAAGGATTTCCTCATGCGCCGGGAGCTCAAATATCCAGACCGGGTAGCCGAATTTCTCGCCATGGGCGAAAGTCAGGCCAAGAAAATCGTCGAAAACACCGAGGCCGAGGAAATCAAGGGCAAAACCCAGCGGATTCTCGACGAAATCGAACGCTACCGGGAATCCTTTAAAAAACTGGTCGAGGCCATGGTGAGGCGCGGCCTCGACGAAAAATCCGGGGTCTACGGCGAATTCCGCGCGGCCGCTCACAATGTGGAGAAGGTTCTACAGGACTATGGTTTTCAACAAGGGGAAGTGCTTTATCTGACCCTGCGCCGCCACGAAAAAGATTACATGCTGCGGGGGGACGAAAAGTATCTGGGCAAGGCGGGCAAGGCGCTCGCCGACCTGACGGCGCTGGTCGAATCCTCCGCGCTCGACGAAAGCGCCAAATCCGCCATTTATCCCCAGTTGCAGAATTATCAGAACGCCTTCAAAACCCTGGCGGACAGCGACAAGGAAATCGCCACCCTGATCCCGCTGGTGAAAAACGCGGCGGACAGCGGCATGACCATCGCGGGGGAAATCGGCGAGTTGGTCACCGCGGCCCGGGATGCGAAACAGGCGGAGGTCGCCGCCGGCATGGTACGGACCAAGTTGTTCCTCTGGATCGTTAGCGCGCTTTGCGTGGGGATCGGCGGCATTTTCGCCTGGCTGCTCACTCTCGGGATCACCCGGCCGCTGGGCAAAACCGTGAAAATGATCCACGCGATCGATGCCGGCGACCTGGGGCAGCGTCTCGATCTCGGCGACCGTGCCGACGAACTCGGCATTCTGGCCAAGGCCTTGAACGGCTTCGCCGACAACCTTGAACACGAGGTGCTGGAGGCCTTCGAGCGCCTGGCCGTCGGCGACCTGACCTTCGCGGCCCAGGGGGTAATCCGCGAACCCCTGACCAAGGCCAACGCCGCCTTGAACGAGGTGATGCGCCAGATCCAGACCGCCGGAGAGCAGATCGCGGCGGGGAGCGGCGAAGTCTCCGACGCCAGTCAATCCCTGTCGCAGGGGGCCACCGAATCGGCGGCCTCGCTGGAGGAGATCGGCAGCTCCATGAACGAGATGGGCGCCCAGACCCGGCAGAACGCCGAGAACGCCACCCTTGCCAACAAGTTGTCCAGACAGGCCCGCCAGGCGGCGGAAGAAGGCAACGCGCGCATGATCGAAATGATCGAGGCCATGGGCGATATCAACGCCTCCAGCCGGAACATCTCGAAAATCATCAAAACCATCGACGAAATCGCCTTCCAGACCAATCTGTTGGCGCTGAACGCGGCGGTGGAGGCGGCTCGCGCCGGTCAACACGGCAAAGGCTTCGCCGTGGTCGCCGAAGAGGTCCGCAATCTCGCCGCCCGCAGCGCCAAGGCCGCCCGCGAGACGGCGGAGCTGATCGAAAGCTCGGTGAAGAAGGTCGAGGACGGCTCGCAGATCGCCGACAAGACCGCCGAAGCCCTCGGCGAAATCGTCAACGGCGTCGGCAAGGTCACCGATCTGGTGGCGGAGATCGCCGCCGCCTCCAACGAGCAGGCCCAGGGGATCGCCGAAATCAACACCGCCCTCGGCCAGATCGACCAGGTCACCCAGCAGAATACCGCCAACGCCGAGGAGAGCGCGGCGGCGGCCGAGGAGCTTTCCAGCCAGGCGGAACAGTTGCGCGGCATGCTGCGGCGTTTCAAGCTGGACGGTCAAAACAGCACGGCGCCGATCCTCAAACGCCCGTCGATGAAAACGCCAACAAGGAGCTTGCCCGCGCCCAAGCCGCCGCGTCCCGCGCAAAACAAACCCGCGGAAACTCAAGGCTGGGACAAACTCGAACAGGAGTCGCCCAGCCAGGTCATCGCCCTGGACGATTCGGAATTCGGCAAATACTGAGCGGCAATGTTACAGCCATGAAACAACCAGGGGATATGTTCCGATCCGACCGGAGCATATCCCCTGATTTCATGCCGCCTGCTACATACACCGGCCTAAACCAACCCCCCTCAGTCCCCCCTGATAAGGGGGGAGGCCTTTAAGTCTCCCCTGATAAGGGGAGATTTAGAGGGGTTTACGAACGAAGAATAACTCTTCCAAGAGACTAATCCCGCAACCGCAACTCCCGCTTTTCCAGGGCCAGCATCCGGTCCCGCAACGCGGCGGCCTGCTCGAAATCGAGGTCGGCGGCGGCGGCGAGCATCGCCTTCTTGAGCCGGGCGATTTCCTTTTTCAGCGCCTCGGGACTGCCGTACTCCGCCGCTTCCTCGGCCGCCAAGGGCAGTTCGACGTAATCCTTCTCGGCGATGTCTTCGAGGATGGTGCGCAGACTCTTTTTCACCGTCTCCGGGGTGATGCCGTGCGCGGCGTTGTAGGCGAGCTGGGTGGCGCGGCGGCGGGCGGTTTCGTCGAGGCAGGCCTGCATCGATTTGGTGACCCGGTCGGCGTACATGAGCACCCTCCCGTTGACGTTACGGGCGGCGCGGCCGCAGGTCTGGATAAGGGAACGGGCGCTGCGCAGGAAGCCTTCCTTGTCGGCGTCGAGGATCGCCACCAGCGCCACCTCGGGGATATCGAGCCCCTCGCGTAGCAGGTTGATGCCGATGAGCACGTCGAACTTGCCCTGGCGCAGGTCGCGGAGGATCTCCATGCGTTCGACGGTGTGAATATCCGAGTGGAGATAGCGGACCTTGATGCCGAGTTCCTGCAGGTAGCCGGTGAGATCCTCGGACATCCGCTTGGTCAGGGTGGTAACCAGCACCCGCTCCTGCTTTTCGACCGCGAGCCGAATCTCGTGGATCAGGTCGTCGACCTGCTGACTGGCCGGGCGCACCTCGATGGGCGGATCGACCAGGCCGGTGGGGCGGACGATCTGCTCGACCACCACCCCTTCGGCCTTCCGCAGCTCGTAGTCGGCCGGGGTCGCCGAGACATAGACGGTCTGAATCCCCTTGGCCTCGAACTCCTCGAAGGTCAGCGGCCGGTTGTCGAGGGCCGACGGCAGGCGGAAGCCGTAGTTGACCAGGGTTTCCTTGCGCGAGCGGTCGCCGCGATACATGGCGCCGACCTGGGATACGGAAACGTGGCTTTCGTCGATGAAGAGCAGGGCGTCGTCGGGAAAGTAGTCGAAGAGGGTCGCCGGCGGCGAACCGGCGGGACGGCCGTCGAGGAGTCGCGAGTAGTTCTCGATCCCCTGGCAGTAGCCCATCTCTTCCATCATCTCGATGTCGAAGAGGGTGCGCTGCTCGATGCGCTGGGCCTCTAAAAGCTGGTTGTTGGCGCGAAAGTGCTGGATGCGTTTCAGCAGCTCGTCCTGAATCTCCTTGATCGCCCGCTCCAGGGTCGGGCGGGTCGCCACATAGTGGCTGGCGGGAAAGATCGTCGTTTTGCCGATGCGGTCGATGACCTTGCCGCGAATCGGGTCGATTTCGCTGACCGCCTCGATCTCGTCGCCGAAAAACTCGACACGGATTGCCCGCTTTTCCTCGTAGGCGGGGAAGATCTCCACCGTGTCCCCCCGCACCCGAAAGGTGCCGCGGTGGAAATCGACGTCGTTGCGCTGGTACTGGATCTCCACCAGGCGTTTGAGCAGGTCGTTGCGGGGGAGCTCATCCCCCTCCTCCAGCTTGACCAGCATACCGAAGTAGGCCTCCGGCGAGCCGAGGCCGTAGATACAGGAGACCGAGGCGACGATCAGCACATCCCGCCGGGACAGCAGGCTGCGGGTGGCGCTGTGGCGCAGCTTGTCGATCTCCTCGTTGATGGCGGAGTCTTTTTCGATGTAGGTGTCGGTGGAGGGGACGTAGGCTTCGGGCTGGTAGTAGTCGTAATAACTGACGAAATATTCGACGGCGTTGTCGGGGAAGAGCTCCTTGAACTCGCCGTAAAGCTGGGCGGCCAAGGTCTTGTTGTGGGCCAGCACCAGGGTCGGCCGCTGCACGGCGGCAACGACGTTGGCCATGGTGAAGGTCTTGCCGCTGCCGGTGACGCCAAGCAGCACCTGATGCCGGTCGCCGCGCGCAATCCCCGCCACCAGCTCGGCAATCGCCTGGG
>JAVFAR010000061.1:10328-17540 GCA_034002365.1 Trichloromonas sp. | reverse complement strand
AACGTCGCGAAATACTCCCTGTCCCGGCATATGCTCTGGATCCTATTTGATGAACAGCGTAACCACCCGTAACGTGGTCAGGGGAGCTATTTTTCTGCTTGACAACTGACAACCATATCAGGGGCGAACCGACGTGCGCCCTAAACCGCACACCCGCAACACAACCCTGGGCGCACGCAGTGCGCCCCTTACCGTCGAACCGAGGTTTTTCTTGCACAAAACCCACGATCTCGCCGAAGGGGTGAAACAGGGGCAACTGCGCGCCCTGGCCAAGGCCATCACCCTCATTGAAAGCCGCAACGCCGACCATTCCCCGGCGGCGGCCGCCCTCCTCGAAGAGCTTCTGCCCGCCTCGGGCAAGGCCATGCGCATCGGCATCTCCGGCGTGCCCGGCGTCGGCAAGAGCACCTTTATCGAAGCCTTCGGCCTGCACCTCACCCGCTTAGGCCACAAGGTCGCGGTCCTTGCCGTCGACCCCAGCTCCCAGATCTCCGGCGGCAGTATTCTCGGCGACAAGACGCGCATGGAGGAACTTTCCCGCGATCCCAACGCCTTCATCCGCCCCTCCCCCGCCGGCGGCACCCTCGGCGGCGTCGCCCGCAAGACCCGCGAAACCATGCTCCTGTGCGAAGCCGCCGGTTACGATGTGGTCATCGTCGAAACCGTCGGTGTCGGCCAATCGGAAATCACCGTCGCCTCGATGGTCGACTTCTTTCTCCTCTTGCAGTTGCCGGGGGCCGGCGACGAGCTCCAGGGGATCAAGAAGGGGGTGATGGAGATCGCCGACGCCATCCTCATCAACAAGGCCGAAGGGGAAAACCGCCCCCGCGCCGAACTGGCCCGCGGGCAGTACGTCAACGCCCTGCACCTGCTCAAGCCGAAAAGCGACCATTGGCAGGTGCCGGCCCTGCTCTGCAGCGCCCTGCACGGGGAAGGCATCGCCGAAGTCTGGGAAACCGTCCGCGAATTTCGACAAGCCATGGAAGAGAGCGGCGAGTTCGCCGAAAAACGGAGGCGGCAGGCGGTCGACTGGATGTGGACACTGGTCATGGACGATCTGAAGCAGCTTTTTTTGCACGATGCCAAGGTCGAAGCCCTGCTTCCCCGGATGCAGGATGCCGTCGACCGGGGCATCACCACCCCCGGCATCGCCGCCCGCCGCCTGCTGGAGGCCTTCCGGCGGCCGTAGGGGCGCACCGATGTGCGCCCAACCGTCGCGGATTGCGAACTCTCCCCTGGGCGACCCATGGGTCGCCCCTTGCGCACCAAATAAATCCCAACCCTTCCTTAATTCATTCCTAACATTCAGGAGCCAACATGACCCGGTTGATCAATCACATCGGCATCGCCGTCAAGAGCCTGGAAACCGCCCTCCCCTTTTATCGTGACGTGCTCGGCATGCCCTTCGAGGGGACCGAGGAAGTGGCCGAGCAGAAGGTCCGCGTGGCCTTTCTCGGCGTGGGGGAAAGCCGCATCGAGCTGCTGGAGCCGACCTCGCCCGATTCTCCCGTGGCGAAGTTTCTCGAAAAGAACGGCGAGGGGGTGCATCACATCGCCTACCAGGTGGACGACATCGTCGAAACGCTGTCCCGGCTGAAGGCCTCGGGCGTGCGCCTGATCGACGAAAGCCCCCGGCACGGCGCTCACCACAGTCTGATCGCTTTTCTGCACCCTAAAGCCACCGGCGGCGTTCTCACCGAAATCTGCCAGCCTGGCTAGTATTTTTTCGGCTTTTTGCTTATAAAAATAACGTCGTTTGTTTTTTGTTTTCTGGATTACTACAAACATTCAAGCCGCTTAGATGACATTAGAAATTTTACCTTGACTTTAAAGCGGATAAAAATATACTGAACGCCTCTTTGGTAAAACAGCTATTTGCCAACCCCTTCCCTGGCGGAAAAAGCTGAATCCACAGAGCCGCTTGAGCGATCCTTCAACCCCTTTGCGGCGCCGCGATTGACGTGGCTATGGGGATTGCCGGACTGAACGGCGGCACGTTCGCCTTTTTTCTCGCACCCAAGGGAGTTTTCATGAAAAAAGTCCTGCTTTTTCTCTCCTTTCTGCTCGTGGGCCTGTTCGTTTCGGCTCACGCCTGGGCCGTGGAGCCCGGCGCCGAGCCGCCCGATTTCCAACTCAAGGACCTTGATGGCGTTCCCTTCAAACTCTCCGATCACAAGGGGGAGCTGATCATCCTCAAACTGGCCACCACCTGGTGCCCCACCTGCCTGCAGCAAAGCAGCGAGTTCACCCAGGCTGCCGACTACCTGAAAGAGAAGAACGTCCGGCTGGTCGAGGTCTACCTTCAGGACTCGGAAAAAATGGTGAAAGAGTACAAAAACAAAATCAAATACGATTTCACCCACCACACCATGATCGACGACGGCCAGGCCCTCAAGGCCTACAACGTCTACCTGATTCCCCGGGTCATTCTCATCGACCGCGACTTCAAGGTTCTGCGCGACGGAAACATCCTCACCGCCGGGCAGATCAAGGCCGAATACGAAAAAATGCCTGTGGCCCGACAACCCTAGAAATGCTTCTTAATGATTGACCTTTTGTGGACGTTCAGCAACAGTGTGGCAAAAAAAGCACAGTAAAAAAGTTACCGCAAAACTCTCAACCGATCATGGCGCGGGGAGAAAGACTGAACGATTTTAAGTGGATGTAAACTTTTCTTGAAGTTTTTTCGAGTTTTTCTGAATTGGCATTCTCCTTGCGAATAAAAGGGTGTTCGTTTTGTCCGTTAATCGGTTTCAATAAGCCGACACCCGTAGAATCCGGTCCAAACATGAGACGCTAACGAAGGGAGGTGAAAGGAATGAAGAAACTGGTAACTCTGTTGATGGTGACGGTGCTGGCCGTTTCGCTTTCGGCTTGCGCCACGACTAAAGGCGGCACCACCAAGATCAAGTGCCCTGCTTGCGGTTACGAATTCGAAGCTCCGGCAGGGGGTTAATTTAACCTCGCACGCTGACCGACCAGGCTTTCCGGCGCCTCGCCGGCCGGCCGCACGAACTTTATGATCACTATTCGTATCAGGAGGCAAAAGTGAGCAGATTAACTAAAATCATGGTAGCGCTGCTGGCCTCGGCGGCCATCGCCGCCCCGGCCTTCGCCGTCACCGGCGACGTCTCCGGTTTCTTGCACGTCCGCGGCGTCGCCGCCGACAATATGGACGGCCAGGACAAGGATGGGAAATACGACTCTGATGGCGACGGCACCTTGGACGCCGATTACGACGACAACACCCGCGCCGTCGACTCCCGTCTGCGCCTCTTCACCACCGCCGCTCTCAATGAGAACGTCAAAGCCGTGTTCGCCGTTGAAGTGGACTACGTCTGGGGCGACGACAAGGTTGGTAAAGTCGGCGCCGACCAGAAAGGTGAAATCGAAATCGCCAATCTCTACCTCGACTTCAACATTCCCGAAGCCAACACCAACGTCAAGGCCGGTACCCACTACTACAAGCTGGGCGGCGGTTTGATCCTGGGCGAGCATGCCTCCGGCGTCAGCATCCGCAAGGCTTTCTCCGACGAGATGAACCTCGGTCTGTACTGGGTGAAGATGGTTGAAGGTTTGGATGAGGACGACGACCAGGATGTTGATTACTACCAAGCACAACTCGACATGAAGCTTGGCGGTGTGACGGTTTCGCCCTTCATTGGCTATATGGATAGTGACGACAACTACGACGTTCCCGGCGTTAAAGGTACGAATCCCCCGTGGATTGTCGACGGTGGTGAGCAGTTCTACTACGGCATGGAAATCACAGGTAAGGCTGAAGCGCTCAACTATGGCATGACTGCTTTCTATAACGACGGCAATTACACCGATTTCGCTAACAAAAAACGCCAAAACAACAGCGCTTATGCAATTTTGGCCGATGCCGATTACACCGTTGGTGACACCAAGCTGGTCTTCTCCGCCGGCCGTTATGGCGACAGCGATAGGCCTGACGGCAAAATGGCGAGCGTAAGGGGCTATAACAACTTCGCCGAAGTTGTTACCGGTGGCTATTTCGACGAACGGTCGAACGGAGTTGGAGCTGGGTACTCACAGACCGCCTCTGGTTCTGTCAATGCCGCCTATGACATGAACTTCCTCTATGGAAAACTCGGCGTAGAACAAACGGTGAGCGACAAGAGCAAACTGCGCGCTTACTACATCTATGCCGAGGAAGCCGCAGACAACCAAACCCGTTTCCTGTCGAACGGAAAGAGCATGAAACGCATGACCTTCGGTCATGAACTTGATCTCTACTATGATTACACTGTAGTTCCCGGCCTGGTCGCGACCCTGGGTGGCGGCTACCTGCTGGCTGACGATGACTTCGGTCTCGACATTGACCCCGTCACCGGTAAAGAAATCGGCGGCGACGATGCCTGGAAAGCCGGCCTGGGCTTGGCTTACAAGTTCTAAGATTGCCGATTTAACAGCATTATGCTAGTTTGATGGCCGGGCTTCATGCCCGGCCATTTTTTCTGGAAACGCCCGCCTCAAAAACCCCTTTCCCCCGGGGCGAGGGAAAATGTCGATCCCGTCCATCCGTCAACCCAAGGAGATGCCGCACATGCTGTTTTTCCCCCGTTCGTTGCTCGTCGCCGTGCTTCTGCTGGCCGCGTCGGCGATATTGCCCCCGTCCGCGTCGGCCTTTATCGAAAATCTGGCCCGCGATTTCAAACCCGTCTCCGGGGTGGTGATCATGCCGGTGAAGGGGGAATTTCTCATCGACCTCGACGCCGCCTCGAATGTCGCCATCGGCGATCTTTTCACCGTCATGCAACCGGGGGAAAAGGTCGTGCATCCGGTCACCAAGGAAGTGGTCGGCAGCATCGACGAAGTCAAGGCCCTGCTGCAGGTCACCCGGGTCAAGTCGGGTTACTCCTACGCCAAGCCCATAGGGTCGGCTCCCGAAATCGCCGCGAAGGACAAGATTCTTCGCTATGAAAACATTCCGGCGGTCTTCTGGGACTACACCAACGACGGTGAAGCGATTTACGCACAGGTCAAACAAGCCCTGCCGAACCTCGAATGGCAGGAGTACGCCGCCACCCAGGAAGCCAAGCCGCAAACCCCGGCGGCGGCCGCCGGTTTTCAGGGATTGACCTTCGTCCTCAAGCCCGGCACCCTTGAAGTTCGCGACCCGGCGTTCAACGTGCTGCGCGCCTATGCCGTGGGCGGAGCCGCCGCGCCGGCCGCCGCGACAATCGCTCCCGCCACCGGCATTCCGGTCGCGGCCGCCCCCAGCGTTTCCGCTCCCGTAATGATGCCCGCCCCTACCGGTTCCGCGATTATCGCCGCCCCGGCCCCGACCGGTTCTAGTGTGGTCGGCGACTTCTCCCCCGCCATTGTCCGCCGGAATCTCGCCGAGGCGGAACGCGGCGTTTGGGTAAGCCCCGCCGTCAAGGAATCGCTGGTCGGGGTCGAAGTCGGCGAACTGGACGGCGACGGCAAGCTCGAAACCGCCCTTCTCTACGCCCACCGCATCGAGATTACGCGCTTCGCCGACGGCGCTTATGAAACGGTCGCCCAGGTCGATCTCGGCCAAGGGCGCAAGGCCCTGGCCATTGACGGCGCCGACCTCAACGGTGACGGCAAACAGGAACTGTACATCACGGCGGCCTTCGACGACCGCCTGTCGTCGATGATCGTCAGCGCCGGCGCCGACGGCTATCAGGTTCGCAAAACCAACATCAACTACTATTTCCGCAATGTCGACCTGCCCGGCGAAGGAGTCGTGCTGCTGGCCCAGGGGATGGGGGACGAACATCAGGATTTCGCCGGCCCGATCTTCCGCGTGCAGGGCAACGGCAGCGACATCAGCCAAGGCGCCCGGGTCGAAGTACCCAATCCCATCCGCCTGTACAGCTTCGCCCCGCTTTCGGCAACCGGCAGCGGCGGCGAGTCGATCGCCTACCTGAGCCATCTCGACAATCTGCAGATCTATTCGGCGAGCGGGGAAAAGCTGTGGGAAGGAAGCGAACGCATGGGCGGCAGCGAGGAATTCATCACCCGCGTCGATCCGACCAAGCGCCCGCAGGACGGCGACAACACCCGCGATGCCTACCTGCAGGCCCGGCTTGGGCGCGGTGACGCCGGGGAAATCCTCATCCCGGTCAACGAGGGGGACTGGTTCCGCGCCCGGGGCAAAACCTTCCGCAAGAGCAAGCTCACGGCCATGGTCTGGAACGGTCAGGAACTGCTCGAAGCCTGGCACACCCGGGAACAGAACGGCTACATGGCCGATTTCCGGCTGGCCGACATCGACAACGACGGCCAGAAGGAAGTGGTCATGGCCATCAACGGCGCCAGCACCGGCCTCCTCGGCGCCCGCCGTTCGTCCCTGTACGTCTTCGAGATGCAATAAACGACCATCCGGTATCAGGGGCGCAGCATGCTGCGCCCCTGATTGCGACCCCGCCTATCACGAACGGCCCGGTTTTTCCGGGCCGTTTTTTTACGTTTCGCGTTCCGGCAAAAGACGGAATCCACCGGGGAGCCGGCCTGGAGCACGGCAGGAAACTTTCTGACCACCGAATTACCCTATGCACTGAAGCTGGTCACCGGCATCAAAGATGCCTATCTTTTGGTCGATTCGCGCCCGGCGGTGAAGTACAACTAAGGCCTTCATCCCAACGGCGGGCTCCCTGCCCAAGGCCGATATCGGCGGATTGCCCGAGACGATGATTCCCGACGAGTTTGAAAAACTGCCCGCCGATGGACGGGAAGTTTTCTACTGCTCCACCGGCGCCCGCAGCGCCAGCGCCTATTACGCCATCCTCGGCGAGTCGGACGACGCCAACAAGAAAAACCTCCAGTATCTGGACGCCACCCTCCTTATCAACCCCGACGGAACCTTCACCATCGAGAAATAAGGCCCGTTTTTGTCCGGCAAAAAAATCTCCGAAGGTTTCCATCAACGGGAATCCTTGTTAAAATTTTCCATTTTCGGCGATACCGCGTTGCGCCTGATCATGAACGAGGGTTAACATCAGCTGGCCGATTATGTTCAGGCCGATCAGGCTTTGGCCCTGTTCAAGCTTTACGAGCAGCCGCCCCTGTCGTCGCTGGTTTCCCTGGTGACGGTCTTTTTGATCATCACCTTCTTCGTGACCTCTTCCGACTCCGGCTCGCTGGTCATCGATTCCCTTTCGGCCGGTAGCCGGGATGATTCACCGGTACGGCACCGGGCGTTCTGGGCGATCACCGAAG
>JAVFAR010000061.1:0-10228 GCA_034002365.1 Trichloromonas sp. | reverse complement strand
GTCTTTTTGATCATCACCTTCTTCGTGACCTCTTCCGACTCCGGCTCGCTGGTCATCGATTCCCTTTCGGCCGGTAGCCGGGATGATTCACCGGTACGGCACCGGGCGTTCTGGGCGATCACCGAAGTCGTGGTCGCTTCGGCCCTGTTGCTGGCGGCGCTCGGCATGTGGCGGGCCCTGGTGATCGAGGGGCATACCGAAGTCAGCCTGCAAAGCCATATGCGTCGTACCCGGCATGGGATGGAGGGGGGCAAGGTGGATGAACACGATGAGATGCTGCAGGGCGGGGGGCTTCCTCCGAGCCGTAGACGCCGCTTTTGTTCGGCCTCTATGGGAAACGGAACGGAAACGGGGGGCGGTCACTTGGACCGCCCCCCGTTTCCGTCTATCGTTCGCTTGTGCCGGCTCCGCTTCAGAGGATCTGCAGCCGGGAAATGCCGTCCTGGGGCATGGGGGGAACGTCGATAGTCCATTTGCGTTCCGCCTGCTGCAGCAGAACGCGCACGCTCGCTTCGCTTCGTCCTTTGCCGTAGGCGGCGACGATGGCGCCGGCCGCCGCCAGCTCATCGTTCCCGGCGGCGCCGCCGCTGACCAGCCCCAGGGGGCCGGAGAAGTTGTCGGCGCGAACGAGGATGTCGCTCGGCCGGACCAGGCGCTTGATCGCCTCGTTGTCGCTCTGGTTGCGGCCGACGGCGAGCTGGGCCTGGGGGGAAAGGCGGAACTGACGGCCGACCTTGAGCAGCTCCACGTCGGTGACGTCGGCTTCGGGACGGTGGGCGAAGAGGTCGCGCAAACGTCCGGAAAAAGAGGATTCGGTGAGCAGGCAGCCGCCGCCGGAGGCGGGGTAGTCGGTGACGCCCCACTCGGCGGCCAGTTCCTGCTGACGGCGGCGGGAACGCCCCTGGATGTCGAAGAGCCGCCCGCGGTCGACCAGTCCCCCTTCTTCCATGGGGGTGATGGGCAGCAGTTTGGCGGACAGGGGGCGCAGCACCCGCTCGGGATAGCCGGAATGGCTGGCCACCGCCCGCAGGGCGGAAAGATTCTGGCTCATCGGCCGCTGACCCAGCACCTCGCCGGAAAAGAGAAAATCGAAGCCTTCTTTCTCCATCATTTGTCCGGCGAGGCGGAACATCAGGGCGTGACAGTCGATGCAGGGGTTCATGTTCTTGCCGTAGCCGTAGCGGGGGGCTTTGAGCATTTCCAGGTGCACCTCGCCGATGTCTTCGACGCGCAGGGGAAAGTCGAGGGCCCGCGCGGTTTTCAGGGCCTTGTCGGCGCCGAAGAAGGGGGTGACGAAGGCGACGCAGGCGATTTCGACCCCCTGGCGGCGCAGCGTCAGGGCGGCCAGGATGCTGTCCAGTCCGCCGGACAGAAGTCCCAGTCCTTTACTCATGGCGATTCTCCCAGGCTCCCGCGCGCTCGGTCGCGGCGGGGTTGTTTTTAAGTGGTGAGCGGCGGATGCGGGGGCAGGGTGCCGCGCCCGTCCGGGTTTTCGAAAGGGGCGAGGATACGCGAAGTTGCGGCCGAGGTCAAATGGAGTCCGCCAATCGGCGGAGGCCGGGTGTCCAAATGCGGGCCGAGGGACGGGACCGCGCCTGTCCGTTTCGGGGGATTTTTGCGCTTACATCGGGCGGCTCTCCGGGGGGCGCCGCAGGTACGGACTTTTCCGCTGAGCATTTTCCTGAATGGTGCTATGATGACAAATCCTGGCCAGGCTACCTGATTCCGGCCGGATTCTTGCTGGTATTCGCGGGGATGTGCGGGAAAATCTTCACGCACGGCGGGTTCATCTCGGTACAAGGAGTCGCTTATGGCCAAGATCGACGGTCTCTTCAAGTTGATGAAACAGCAGGGCGCCAGCGACCTGCATATTTCCAGCGGATCGCCGCCCATTCTCCGCCAGCACGGCGAGATGGAAAAGCTCAACTATCCGCCTTTGACCAACGAACAGGCGAAAACCCTGCTCTTCGAAATCCTCAGCCAGGAACAGCGCGCCCAATTCGAAAACACCCACGATATCGACTTTGCCTACGAAATCCCCGGGCTGGCCCGTTTTCGCGGCAACATCCTGGAAACCTACCGGGGCATCGCCGGGGTCTTCCGCATCATCCCCAGCAAGATCCTCTCCGCCGACGAACTCAACCTGCCGGCGGGCATCCGCAAGCTGTGCAACCTGAAAAAGGGACTGGTGCTGGTCACCGGGCCGACGGGCAGCGGCAAGTCGACGACCCTGGCGGCGATGGTCGACCTGATCAACGCCACCCGCCGGGAACATATCCTGACCCTCGAAGATCCCCTCGAATTCATCCACGAGAACAAGCTGTCGCTGATGAACCAGCGGCAGATCGGCCAGCATACCCTGTCCTTCGCCGCCGCCCTCAAGGGGGCGCTGCGCGAGGACCCGGACGTCATCCTGGTCGGCGAGATGCGCGATCTGGAGACCATCTCGTTGGCGATGACCGCCGCCGAGACCGGGCATCTGGTCTACGGCACCCTGCACACCAACTCGGCCCCCAAGACCATCGACCGCATCATCGACGCCTTCCCCAAGGATGTCCAGGAGCAGGTGCGCACCATGCTCGGCGAGAGCCTGAAGGGGGTCATCTGCCAGCAGCTGATGAAGACCGCCGACGGCAAGGGGCGCATCGCCGCCCATGAAATCCTTATCGGCAACGCGGCGGTGGCCAATCTCATCCGCGAGGGGAAGACCTTCCAGATTCCCTCCATCATGCAGACCGCCAAGGGGGAAGGGATGCAGCTCATGGACCAGCGCATCCTCGAACTGCTCAAGGAGCAGAAAATCACCCCCGAGGAGGCCCATCGCTGCGCCGTGGAGAAACGCTCCTTTGAGCAGTATCTGCCCAAACAGGACGGCAAACCCTGATGGCGTCGCAAAAATTCGTCAACTGCTGCGTTGCTGCAATTGCTTCGCTGCTTCGACGTACATAAGTACGTCTCATTGCTCGACAATTGCGCGCCTTGCATTTGCCGTTTTTTGCTTAGCCATATAACGACCCGAAAGCATCTCCCCTGAGCCCTGGATAGAGCCTTGCAAGACACCTTCGGCCGCACCATCGATTACCTGCGCCTTAGCATCACCGACCGCTGCAATCTGCGCTGCCGCTACTGCATGCCCGAAGAAGGGGTCGATTCGGTGGGACACGGCGGCATTCTTTCCTACGAAGAGCTGCTGCGTATCGCCGCCGCCGCCGTCCGTCTCGGCGTGCGCAAGATTCGCGTGACCGGCGGCGAGCCCCTGGTGCGCAAGGGGGTCGTCGAGTTCATCGCCGCGCTGGCGGCTTTGCCGGGACATCCCGAGATTGTCCTGACCACGAACGGCCTGCTTCTGGCCGAGTTGGCCGCGCCGCTCAAGGCGGCGGGACTCGCCCGTATCAACATCAGCCTCGACACCCTGCGCCCTGATCGCTTCGTCGAGATCACCCGCCGCCCCGGCCTGGAGCGGGTACTGGCCGGCATCGCCGCGGCGGAAGGAGCGGGGCTGGCGCCGATGAAAATCAACATGGTGCCGCTCAAGGGGATCAATGCCGACGAGATCGTCGATTTCGCCCGGCTGACCCTGGAGCATCCCTGGGAAGTGCGCTTCATCGAATTCATGCCGGTCAGCGACGGCCTCGACTACTCGGACGATGAGCGTTTTCCGGCCGAGCCGATTCTGGCCGAACTGGCGCGCCTCGGCGAGCTGCTGCCCCTCCCCCGGCGCGGCCCGGCCGGGCCGGCCCGGCTCTTTCGCTATGCCGAGGGGCGCGGCCGGATCGGCGTCATCCCCGCCGTTTCCCAGCATTTCTGCGGCGACTGCAACCGCTTGCGGATCACCGCCGACGGGCGCATCCGCCCCTGCCTGCTCTCCTCGGACGAAATCGATATTCGCGAAGCGCTGCGACGGGTTGTCGACGGTACGGAGTTGGAAGAGTTGCTGCGGGCGGCGGCGGTGGCCAAGCCGAAAGGGCATCGGCTGGGGGAGACGGACTATCGGGAAGGGCAGCGGGGGATGGAGCGGATCGGCGGATAAAAAAAGGGCGGCCACAAAGGGCCGCCCTTTCTTGTTGAAATTCGTGCCGCGAGAATTACTCGCCGAGATGGCAGCGGTTACAGTTGCTCTTCGCTTCGAAGGCGCGCTGGCCGTTGTGGCAGACTCCGCAAAGCTTGCCGGCGTAGATCTGTTCCATGGTGATGGTCACCGTCCCCTGCTTCATTTTCGGGAAGGTGTCGGCGTTGTGACACTCGGCGCACTTGGCGCCGGCATCCGCGTGAATTTTGCCGTCGAAGACGACCTTGCCGGTGGGGCTCTGGTCGAAGTTCAAGGTGCGTCCCGGGGGGACCGCGAGAGCGACGCCGGCGAGACCGATTCCGGCCAGCAGGAGTGTGAAAATGAAACGGATGCGCATGATGGATTTTCCTCCTTTGCAATGGGGCGGTGATTTTTTCTAAGGTTTCATTATGCCCTGACCGATAAGAAATGCAACCGGGATGTTTTTTTGTTCCGGCGTGGAATTTGCAAATTGCTGAAGAGTCCCATCCCCCTTGGTTCAGGAGGAGTTATGGCCATCAAGCCTTCCGATCTCATGCACAAGCTCAATCTCCCACAGCAGGAGAGCCGCCGCACGCAGATCGCCGGGCAGCAGCGCATCGGTTTCGCCGATGTGCTTTCCACCATCGCCCAGAAGAATTCCACCGATTACGGTGCCCTGGCCGAACTGTGCCGGCTGACGGTGCTGAGCAGCAGCGTTTCCCTGGCCGACGACAGCGCCTTCGAGAAGAGCTTCCCCTCGCCGCTGGCTTCCCTCGATGCCTATGTCGCGGCCGCCAGTCAAAAAACCGGCCTGGCGCCGGCGGCTTTGACCACCGTCGCCCGGGAGAAGAACTCCCCGCCGCGGACAGAGATGACGGATATCGCCGAGCGCGCCGCCGAGCGTTACGGCGTCAGTCCGGCGCTGGTCAAGGCGGTGATCAAGGCCGAGAGCAACTTCAATCCCACCGTCGTTTCCCACGCCGGCGCCCAGGGCCTGATGCAGCTGATGCCGGGGACCGCCCAGGATCTCGGCGTTTCCGATCCCTTCGATGCCGAGCAGAACGTCATGGGCGGCACCCGCTACCTGAAGCAGCTGCTCGGCAAGTACGACGGCGATCTCGACAAGACCCTGGCCGCCTACAACTGGGGCATGGGCAATGTCGACCGCAAGGGGATCGACGTTCTCCCCGAGGAGACCCGCAACTACCTGAGCCGGGTCAAGCGTTACCAGTCGGAATTCCTCGCCTGAAACAGAAACGGCGGCCCCTCGGGGCCGCCGTTCTCATCTTCTGATGCCTGCTGTCGCTTCAGGGCAGGCGCTTCAGCCAGTCCTCTTCCAACTCACCGAACCGCCGCAGCAATCTTCCGCCCCAGAGATAGAGGGGATGGCCCCCGGGGGCGGCTTCCAGCCGACGGCAAAAGACCGGCAGCCAGGGCATCAGCAGTTCGCTCACGAAAGCCCGCTGTTTGAGAGAGAAGTCTCGCGCCGTCTCCACCTGCCGTTCCTGCAAGGCCTCTTCCTCCTGCCCCACCAGATAGTAGAGAAACTCCAGTTCCGTGGCCAGGTAGTCGGGGGGCTCGCCGCTCCCTTCCAGGGAGAGCCCTTCCCGGCGGTAGGCGTCGAGAACCTTGAGGGTGCTGGCGCCCATGAGGATGCCCGCCTGTTCCAGGTAGATGGAGCCGTAGGGGGGCGCCGGAACGCCCCCCAGGCGGTTGATGAAAAGATCGGTGAAACCGGCTTCAAGCTCGGCGAGGGGATCGTCTTCGGACAGGGTTGGCGGGGCGTCGTCGAGGACGGTCAGGCGCGCCGCATCCGCCGCCTCCCCCCGGGCCAGGGCCGCCACCAGTTCCGGGTCGGGATAGGCGAACAGACCGGCCAGAAAGCGGTAGAGCTGTTTGCGTTCACTCACGTGCAACATCCGGTTCTCCTTCGGGTCGGATTTCCATAACAACAGGATGCCGTGAGTTTTGCAATTATCGTGCAAAAAATCCGAAGGAGTTCAGAAGATTTTTATTTTTCCTCCGGCAGGGCGGCAACCAGCAGTTCGAGCAGGTGGACGGCCCGTGCTTTCCCTCCGGCGTGGTTGATGGAATCCTGCAGCTGCATGATGCACCCCGGGCAGTCGGTGGCGACCCGTTCCGCGCCGCTGGCGGCGATGTTGGCCGCTTTCTTGGCGCCGATCTTCTTGCTGGTGTCGTAATGGTAGACCGAGTAGGTCCCCCCCAGGCCGCAGCAGGTGCCGGCACCGGCCATTTCGGCGAATTCCACCTGGGGCAGGGCCTGGAGAATTTTCCGGGGCTCCTGGGTGATGCCGCGTGTTCGCAGGTGGCAGGGGTCGTGATAGGTCACCTTGGTGCGATTGGCCGCCTTCGGCAGGGCCGCCAGTTGTTCCGGCAGCCCCTGTTTGACCAGAAAGACGAAGATGTCCATGGTCTTGGCCGCCAGCGCCCGGTAGTCCTCCCCGAGGTCGGCGTAGATCTTGCCGATACCGGCGTTGCAGGAGGCACAGGCGGTCACGACATAATCGACCGGTCTCTTGGTCAGGGCCGCAAGGTTTTGCGCCGCCAGTTCTTCCACGGTTTTCGCCGCCCCGGCGCTCACCGCCGGCAGGCCGCAGCAGGCCTGATCCTTGGGGATGATGACGGTGACGCCGAGAAACTTCAGCGCCTTGAGAAAGGCCTCGCCGATGGCCGGATACATGTAGTTGATGCCGCAGCCGGTGAAAAAGGCCACCGTCGGCATCCCCGGCCGGCCTTCGATCACTTCCGGCACCCGCTCGCGGAAGGGCTTGGCGACGATCGGCGGCAGGGTGCGGTCGGCGTCGATGTAGGGGGCGGGAAAGCGCAGGCGCAGGCCGCTGTTTTCCGGCACCTTCTTGAACAGCAATCCGGACAGGGCGCCGCCGGTCTTGGCCAAAAGGTCCATCAGCTTCGGCCGGCCGAGGACCGCCGCCACCCCCTTGCCGAAGCTGGACAGCCCCTTTTCCTCGGCGATCCGCCGCCGGGCGGCGGCGACGATCTCCTCGGTGGGCACCTTGTTCGGACACTGGGCGCAGCAGCTGCCGCACAGCAGACACTGGCTGAGATCCTCCAGCACCTTCGCCTCCAGGCCGATCTCGCCGTCGAGCACCGCCCCGGCCAGCGCCACCTTGCCCCGCGCCACCCGCCCTTCATGCTTCTCGGCGCCGAACACCGGACAATGGGCGCGACAGGCGCCGCATTTGACGCACTGGTTGATCTCTTCGCGATAGTCTTCGAGGTTTTTCATATAGAACCAGTGATTTGTGATTAGTAATTGCTGATTGATTTACTGCAGACCAGCGAAAGGTTTTTTGATTTCACCAATCACCAATCACTGCCTTTTCAATCCAGAAAAATCTTCCCCGGATTGAGAATATTATTGGGGTCGAGGGCCTTTTTCAGGGTCTTCATGTACAGGGCCGTCTCCGGCGTTATTTCCAGGGGGATGTAGGGAGCCTTGGCGATGCCGATGCCGTGTTCGCCGCTCATGGTGCCGCCGAGGGCCAGGGCGCCTTCGAAGACCTCCTTGATGGCCTTTTCCGCCTTTTCCTGCTCGCCGGGAATCTTTTTGTCGATCATGATGTTGACGTGGATGTTGCCGTCGCCGGCGTGGCCGAAGTTGACGATGGGAATGCCGTAACGGTCGGAAATCTCGTCGACCTTGCGGATCATCTCGGGCACCTTGGAGCGCGGCACGCAGATGTCCTCGTTGTACTTGTCGGGGTTGACCTTGCGCAGGCTGGCCGACACCGAGCGGCGGATCTGCCAGAGCGCCTCGCTCTCCTCGGGGGTTTCGGCGATGCGGGTCTCGACCACGCCGAGAGGCCGGATGATGTCGGCGATCCGGCGCGCCTGCTTGTCGAGAAACTCGCGGTCGCCGTCCACCTCGATGATGAGCACCGCCCGCGCCGTATCAGGCACCTGCAAGCCGGTGGCCTGCTTGACGCAGTCGAGGGTGCGGCCGTCCATGAATTCGAGGGTGGTGGGGATGATCTTGTTGCGGACGATGGCGGAGACCGCCCGGGCGGCGCCGTCGATGGAATCGAAGAGCACCAGCATGGTCTTCTTCGCTTCCGGCAGGGGGAGCAGCTTGATAACGATGCGGGTGACGATGCCGAGCGTCCCTTCCGAGCCGCACATGAGCTTGGTCAGGTCGTAGCCGACCACCCCCTTCATGGTCGGGCCGCCGGTGGTGATGATGTCGCCGGTGGGGGTGACGACTTCAAGGCCGAGGATGTAATCCTTGGTCACGCCGTACTTGACGCAGCGCGGGCCGCCGGCACATTCGGCGACGTTGCCGCCCAGGGTGGAGAATTTCAGCGAGGCCGGATCGGGCGGATAGAAGAGCCCGGCCTTCTCCACGGCGATCTGGAACTGCTCGGTGACGACCCCGGGCTGGACCACCGCCACCAGGTTTTCCTCATCGATTTCGAGGATTTTATCCATGCGCTCGGTGGTCAGGACGATGCCGCCCCTGGTCGGCAGACTGCCGCCGGTGAAGCCGCTCCCCGCCCCCCGGGGAAAGACCGGCACCTTTTCCGTATTGGCCAGGCGCATGATGCGGCTGATCTGTTCGGTCGTCTGGGGATGGACGACCACGTCGGGCAAGAACTTCTGCTGGGTGGCGTCGTAGGAGTAGCAGATGAGGTCGGCTTTTTCCGCGGAAACCTGGTCCTTGCCGACGATCTGGCGAAGCTGGTCGATGATGCGTGAATCGAGCATGGGAATCGGATCCTTTGCCGGCGGCGTGAGGCCGCCTCAGTTCTTGAATTTAAACCACTTGGCCTTGGGGGAATAGACTTCCACCCGGTTCTTGCCGTTCTTCTTGGCGGTCATCAGGGCCTGGTCGGCCATGCCGATCAGGGTGTCGGGGGCCGCTTCCTCCGCGTCGCCGATGCAGCCGGCAAGCCCGAGGCTGACCGTGACCCCGTAACGCTCCAGTCCCTGTTCAAAGGTATGGGTGGAAATCGCCAGGCGCAGCGCCTCGGCCAGTTCCCGGGCCTGCTCCGGGTCGGTTTCCGGCCAGACGCAGACGAACTCCTCGCCGCCGTAGCGGGCGAAAAGATCGTCTTCTCGCAGCACGCTCGCGGCGACGCGGCAGACTTCCCGCAGCACGAAGTCGCCGATCTGGTGGCCGTGCTCGTCGTTGAACTTCTTGAAGTTGTCCACGTCGATCATGGCCAGGGCCAAAGGCTTGCCGTTGCGTTTGATGCGGCGCACCTCGTCGCGCAGAAAGTTCTGGAAATAGCGGTGATTGTAGGCTTCGGTCAGGGCGTCGATATTGGCCAGCGCCTCCAGCCGGGCGTTCTTGTCCCGCAGTTCCCTGTTGACCCGGAAGAGCTCCATCTTGGCCCGCAGCAGCTCGCGGTTCACCTGCTCGTAGGACATGTTGAGCTGGGCCAGCTTCTGGTTGGCCTCCTGCAGCAGCTCCTCGATGGGGTGTTCGAAGACCAGATTGAGGTCGAAGTAGCGGGCGGTCTGGTTGATCTCGGCCTGGACGCTGTTTTCGATGCGGTCCAGTACCCGGCCGTCGAAGCGCAGCAGGCGCGCGGCCTCGGCGCGAAACTGCTTGTGCAGCAGGTCGGGACGTTCCGAGTAGAACATGCCCGAGAGCAGGGACGAGAGATAGACGACCCGGGCGGTGCGCAGCAGCTCCGGCTTGCCCCCCTTGAACTGATCGAGGCTGTGATGATAGGCGGTGGGCAGCACCAGCGATGAGGGCAATTTCCAGTGTTGCAGGACCTTGGCGCCGATGAAGGCATGATCCGCCTGGAAGTCCGCCTGCTCCAGGGCCAGCAGACGTTCCTCGTCGCCGGCGGCCTGCTCGCGCAGGGGCGGGTACTGCCTGGGGAAGGCGCGGGCCAGGATCATTTCGCCGACGTTCTGCAGCATCCCGGCGATGAAAATTTCCTCGGGATCGCTCTGCTTCATCTGGCTCATGATCAGCTTGGCCGCGACCCCGGCGGCGAGGGAGCGGCTCCAGAAGGCATCGTAATCGAAGGCTTCGCCGGTGCGTTTGGCCTTGATGCTGAGCAGTGAAAAGGAAAGGACCAGGCTGCGCACGGCGTTGGTGCCGAGGACCGAGACCGCTTTGTGGATCGAGCCGATGGGCTGGGGAAAGCTGTAAAAGGCCGAGTTGACGACCTTGAGGATCTTCGCCGAAAGGGCCACGTCCAT